>JAHJCH010000057.1 GCA_018813065.1 Myxococcota bacterium | reverse complement strand
GGTTGTCGCGAAGAGATCCCAACTCTGTTTTTTGGCGTTCAAGGTGATCGCGAAGAGATCCCAACTCTGTTTTTCGGAGTTTGAGGTTGTCGCGAAGAGGCCCCAACTCTGTTTTTTGGAGTTTGAGGTTGTCGCGAAGAGATCCCAACTCTGTTTTTTGGCGTTCGAGGTCGTCGCCGAGAGATCCGCGCGCTGTTTTTTGGCGCTCAAGCCCCGAACTGGGGTGTCTACTCAAGCGCAATTCGTCCAGATCATGAGAAGTCAGAAGTACGCAACAATCTGTAAATCAGGTTTCCACTTTTTCGTTTCCACGTTTTCATTTAAAGGTCAGTGACCTGAGTCTTTTTGAGTGAGAATAGAGAGAATTCGCGTATCTCTCACTTTCAAACTAGAACGGCTCAAATCCTCAGAACTCCGCTCGTGCCAATACCAATAGCGTGGGATGAATATTGGGCTTTCTGCCCACTCCGACATAGGCACCATCGTCGCATAGTCAGTACAAGTCGGCCACCACACTCCATCTTTGTCGCGTAATATTTCATCTGAGAGCTGGTCAAAGAGCAGCCTCTTGAATGATCTCAAGTGCATCCAGACGTCCCCCCCGAATGTGGCTCGGGCTTGGCGATAGTTTGGCAGGTACAGCCTCGTCGGAGCGTCGGGCCGGAACGCCGCGCCGTGGATCATGTCGTGCCCCTGCGCAACGAGCGCTCGGAGTTCCCTCGTGGCCTCTGGAGCCATCAACGCGTCGTCGAGATCCACCACGACGATGAGTGTGTCGGGGTTTGTGATCAGTTGCCGCACAGCATGCGTTAAGTTGGGGAGCCGGCCTTGGTGCTCCGGCGTGCGGATCAGCGTGAGTCGCTCCTCCAACCAAGCCAGCTCGTCCATGACGATCCGTGGCGAACCCTCGGAGGCGTCATCAACCACGATCACACCAAAGGTCTGGTCTTCTTGGCAGGCGAGGCCTCGGCTAAAACGTGCGACTTGATCCGGCGTCGTATTACGGCCTGAGGCATAAACCACCACCGCCTCACCGCGACATTGGTAGCGCCAAGCCTCCAGCGGGACATCTAAATCCCATCGAGTGAGTTGGGCCTCAGGCACCTTTCCTTGCGCGATGAGATCACGTGTTCGGTGGTAACGCTCGTCCTCAGTCTTGAGTTCATTCGGGGGGTGAATATAGAAGGTCCGTGAATCCCCTCCCCTAACCGTACGAAGCCCAGCGTGTACTTGGTGGTGTTGTAAGGAGCGGTACCAAGTGAGCGCCAAGCGGCCTTCGACGATTTCGTTTGGTAGAGGCTGACAGGCGCGTACTCGCTCCAGATCCAGCAGGCCGAGGCGCACCTCTGGGACAAACTCGCCCGGCGCTGCAAAGTAATCTCGCCATCCGGTTGATGCGGCGTGTGGGATGTTGAAGGCGGCCCCAAGCACGTCTGTGGGCGCGCACGCCGCGACCATATCTGAGATTGGATCGTGCATTGGGTCGCGACGCCCGATCAGGACATCGACATCGGCCTGTAGGACGTAACGCGTTTGGATTTGGTCAAAGGCCCAGAGCTGTGGCGAGATTGGTACCCCAGCGCGATTACGCGCCTCGGGGCAGTTGAGACCGAACCACTGTTGGTTCACCTTCGCGACGGCTTGAGGCTCAAGGGGGGCGATGATGACCCGATCGATCCAACCTCTATCTCGCAGTTCCTCAACCACCCTCATTAAGCCCGCGAGATCTCCTGGGGTGTGCTGTCGCACGAACGGGCCCTCAAAGGGATCAACCGCAATCACCCTCTCCGCGAACCGAGCTGGCCCTTGCAGTTGATCGACGATGTGAACGACCTGCTCCCGAGCGCAGCCCGCGTCCATCGCACAGACCTTAATCAGCAGCGACACGTTATCGTGAAGGATCGAGATCGGTGCTCTTTCGGTTGGCGCCTTCGACCAGCCTCGCCGCGCGTACGTGTCTAGGACGGTGCGGAAGAAAGCGGCGAAGCCCGGAAGCGTCTCCCATATCTCAGGCTCAAGCCCCAAAGATGGGCGTCGGAGTAGCTCATCGTCATCGTTGCCGAGTACGAACACTGAGTAGAGACGCGCGGCTGCGTCACGGAAGTAGGACACATCCATGGGGATTATCCAATTCCCCGCGTCGATGTACTGCAGTTCCCCACCACGCGTGAGCCGGAAGTTACTCCGCTTCACGTTGGCCATTACGAGTTGACGCTCCAAACACCACACAAGGAACTCTCGGACTTGGTGCTCGCTCGCTCGCTCCACCACGCTCGTATCCTCGAATGGGTAGGTCGCGATCCACTCACCATCTTTCGCTCGTGTGATCTGAGGCGAAGGGACGTGTGGTGAAGGAGATGCCAACACCTCGGCGAGCCAGCGCGCCTTCTCCTCCTTGAGGATGTCGGGATAAAATCGCTTGACGACCAAGCCCTCCTCGTGGCGGACAATGCCCTCGTTGCCCCACCCAAGCAGCCGCCCCGGACGCCCCGCAACCCGTCGCCAAGCGCTGGCGGCGGCGGCCAACGCGCGCCGCGCCTCACGGTGCCTGCCGTTGACCTGGGCGCCCATCGTAGAGGCGCCATTGAGCGTGTACTCAGCGAATAGGGGAGCGGTGACGACGACCCCCCGTGATGGGTGATGGAGCAACAACTCCGCGACCAGCCAGTGATCTTCAGCGCTTCGCATTTCGGGGTACCGATGACCACAGCGAGTCCGCAGAAGCAGGTTGCACGATGGGAGTTCATTGTTCGCCACTCCATCAGCCATCTCTTGAAGGAGTGAGAGGAGCTTCTCTGGCTGGAAGATCGCCTGAGATATGGGGTTGCGCCTGAGTGGTGCTCCGGCTTCGTTCACCACAAGGTTTCCGCCCAGCACATACTCCGCATCTGCCGTGTCACCGGCTTGTATGGCAGCCTCCAGCGAGCTCGGATCTGCGAAGCGATCATCCGCGTCTAGACGCGCCACCCACTGGGTCTCGGGGAGGTGCTCATCGACGAACGCGAGGAGCGCGTTCCGCGCGCGCGCTGCGCTCCCACAGCGCGCTTCCAAAATCCAGGTGCGACGCGCCAGAGACGGAGGCAAGGTGAGTGTTCCAAGGGACGCCACACCAGCGGTGTCTTGTAGGATAACGAGGCCTAATCTCGACGACTCGACTCGTTGCTCGACGATACTCTGTAGGCACCGCGCGAGCTCGTCCGAGTTCTCAGCGCGGACCGTGACGCCCACCACCGCATAAGGGGATTGAGCGCTCACAGGGGGAGTTGAGATCACTGTGAGTCGCTTCGTAACCAACTCCACAGGCGCTCTAGGTTTTTTAGGGATCACACTACGCCTCCTGCTCAACGGCCTCACTTGACTCCGCCGCGTTGGTGCGCCGAGCCTCATGCCACTCTTTATAGAGTTGACGCCAACTCGGCGAGATGGGCTCGTCGAGCAACGGTGTCCGTAGAAGCCGTGGGATAAAGTGACCATCGCGGAAGCGACCACAGAGCCCACAAAGCCGTCCCGTCGCCTTCAACATGTCGTCATCGTCCGTGGGCAACGTCGACTCACCCAGCCCAGCCCCAAGCACGCGATCAATCCCCCCCGCGACAGCGCAGGGGTAGTAACCGAGAGGGGTGAGCCCCATTCCGCAGTCACGGAGGACCGCACACCCGTTCGAAAAGTCCGCGCTTTGATACCTCGGATCATCGATCGGCGCGAGGTTAAAGGGCCCAAAGTCAGGCTGCACCGAGCTCTCTTTCTCTGAGTTGTCGATCCAGATCGCCTCGGGCAAATCCGCGAGCTTCGCTTGAACGTGGGAGCCATGCCCATTCGTGACCACCTCAACGATGCACTCTGGGAACCACGCGTGATACCGAAGCAGCTCTTCAATGATCTCATTGAACTTCGGGTGCAGCGTGGGCTCGCCACCGAGGATTCGAATTCGTCGCCATCGCTTGCCCCTGGAGATCGACTCATCAACGAAACGCGTAATATCAGCGACCTTCATGTGGAGGGCCTGCTTCGCATGGCTCACCGAGCGATTGCAGTTCTGACAGCTCAGGTTGCAGGCGTACGTGATGTCCACCTCGATGAGATCACGACTACGGCGATATTGCGGCCCGAGCACTCGCGTAATCCGTCGAGAAATGCGCACGCGGCGAGCCACCCCCAGGGCGCGGTAGGCGAGCCGCCACGCCCACAGGTGGCGTCCCGACGGGCGAGGCATTCGCCAGCCGATCCCGCTCATCACGTCAAAGCTGTTCTTTGGTTTAGCCACTTATATAACCTCTACCCCTGCTCATGAGCAGATCGGATGCTGCTCGAGAACATCGCCCTGCGCGCGCCAAATAGATCGACCGCGCGCTCTATAAAATCAACTCGCTCTTTGGTCTTCATCCGTGGGTGATAGAGACGCCAGAATTCACATAGGCCCTGCAACTTGGCCTCTGAACCAGCCTGTGACAAGCATCCGGGCGTGCCCAGATGCCAAGTCGCAGTCCAGCGAGGCACAAGGGCAATCCTTGTCGCGGGGTGGTCGAGCAAACGGATCGCGAGGTCCCGATCATGCGCGCTCCTGAGCGACTCTCTGAACCCACCCACGGCTAAAAAGTGTGTGAGCTCGACAAAGGTATTGGAGCCCTGCCAGCCAGGGTTGCTGACGAGGAAGTCTGAGGCCGCTAACGTCGTGATCAGTGGTCGTGGGATCTCGACACCCTCCTTCAACAATCGGAGCCCCGAGATCGCAACATTTTTGTGCCCGTCTTTGACCGCGTCCAGGTTCGCAGACAGGTGCTCTGGGGTCCACTCATCATCGTCGTCGAGGAGCGCGACGAAGCCAGCGAACCCTGATCTCTTCAGGTGAGCCAGCGCGGTATTCCAAGCACCACCTGCTCCTGTGCGACGCGCGTTGCGTGAGATTGTGATGGCAAGCTCAGGGAGCGCGCGGCGGATAGCGGCTCGTGTCTCCGTTGGGAGTTCATGCCCATCGTTCACGATGACGATCCGCGCAGGCTGTTGGGTCTGCCGCGCGATGGATGAGATCGCGCGCCGCACGAGCAGGTCGGGGCGATTCTTCGTCGCGATCACGACCGCCACCGCGCGCGTCATTGGACGCCCTCACCGCAGATCAGACGACGGGCCATCTCTGCGGTCTCTGAGGGCGCCTGCGCGGTGGTGTCGAGCACAACCTCAAAGGCGAATTCTCGCGCGCCGATGTTCGCGTTGACGTACTGGCTGATGTCACCTTCTGAGTAGGCCTTGGCCCTCCCCGTCAGCCGGGAGGTGAGCTCATCTGCATCGCACCATAGCGCGACGAAGGCGACTTGGTGCTCCGAGAGGCACCCCCGAACCTTGGGGAGCGCGGGGTTGTCGAGCGCGTCCACCACAAGCACCGGCCACAGCCCTCGCTTGACGAAAGCCCCCGTTAACGCCAGCGCCCCCTCCAATGTAGACCAGTGCTGCGTTGGTGAAGACCAACTGATGCCCGCCAGCATATGACGGATTGAATCCACCTCCACGACAGCAGCTACTACTCCAGAGGCCTTTAGCAGATCTGATAGCGTCGACTTCCCAACACCAGACGCACCTCGAAGGAGGACGATCTCAGGAACGTGACGAGTCACTTCATCTCACCCTGAGCCTGATGAACTGCGATAAGCTCTGAGATCCCCCTCCTCAGCGGGATCTGTGCAGACCAACCAAGCACACGCTGAGCCCGGGAAGGATCTCCAACAAACCTCGCGGCCCCAAGGCCACGCGGCGCTTCGATTTGGATGGGGGATGTGGAGTTGGCGCACTCCACGACGAGTTCGGCCAACGCAAGCAGCCTAGTAGATACCCCAGAGACGAAGTGCATGGCGGGCACCTCAAACCCCGCTTGTAGACGCGCCGCGACCAGCAACAGAGCACGGGCTACATCTGACACATGCGTAAAGTCAAAGGCCTGATCGCGGCCCTGCACCCGCAGCACTCGCTGATCCAGAGCCGCCTGCACGAAGGCAGGCACTACGCGATTCTCATGATCGTTGACGGCTCCGTAGACGTTCGAGGGACGGATGATCGCTGCCCTCAACCCCCTCTGACGAGACGCCTCCACGAGCCGCTCCACCTCGACCTTGGTGCGAGCGTAGGTGTTCGTTGGGGCATGGGGCGCTGATTCATCAAGCGGCGCTCCACAAGCGTCGCCGTAGACTTCACGGCTGCTAGCGACGATCACCCACGGCTTTGTGCTGCTGGTTAACGCGCCCTCAAGAACCAACCGGGTTCCAGTGACGTTCGTGTTAAAGGCCTGTTGAGGGTCATCCTCCGCCTCTTGGATCCGGGAGATCGCCGCTAAGTGAATGATGCCAACACAGTTGGCCATCGCTGCGGCGATATCTGACTGCTGGGTTACATCACCCAACTCTTCGCTGTTTGAGCTTCGAATATCCAAGCCACAAACAGGGATCCCCTCTTCCCGGAAAGCTGCGCAAACTGCAGCGCCGATCAGCCCTGCGCAGCCCGTGACGAGGATCGGCGTCTCTCTGTCCTTTTTGTCCTTCTTTGGAAGGCTCAAACTTCCTGTTGCTCCTCGCATGAAGTATCTCTGCTCTCCTCTTTGTAACTGGAGTTGCAACGAAAAAGTGAATACCTGATTTTGGACGACAATACCCGCCACCCTCAGCTCAAACAGGTGCTTAAATTCAGAGGAGTTGAGATCGCCCAAGGTCAGATGTTCGGCTTCCGATTTTAACAAACCTCGATATACTCAGTGACGATCATTCGAGCCTCACTGATCGTCGGCCAGAGTCTACAATAAATGAGTTGCGTTTTATCGCTGTCTCCAAAATGCCGAAGCCCCGCAGTTTCTCCGACAGAATTCTCGCTGTTGAGTGCCAGCTTAACAGCCTCGCCCTTGAACTCGCTCGTGTATGTCGTTCGCTTCTTTTTCCGATCTCAGCACGGCGGCGCCGAGTTGGCTGAGGATGCGCCCCTCGTCCAAGGGCTTAGCCGTCCTCAGTGCAGCCGAAGACCACGGCGACATCCTCTACCGCCTGGGCCATGATCTGATCGCAGGCGTCGCCGTAGAAGACCACCATGTTGCCCTCCGCTGCGTAATCCCAGCCGCCCTGGTGGCCCACGTCGCGGGCCAGCTCCTGGCCGTCAAAGAAGACGTGTAGATCAGAGAGATCGGGAGGGATCTGATCAAGGACGAACTCACAGCCCAGCGCCACGCCGCCAATGACGTCCAGGCTCTCCACGAGTTCCTGTTCGTTGTTGGCTTGGTAGTAACGCGGCTCGCCCTCGTCCGCCTCACGAGGCACCCCCCCCGCCTCCGCGAAGCGGTTGAGATCGTTGACGCTGACCTCCCCGCCAAAGCCCACCACGAAGGTGTTGATGCCCTCCACGCTGAGCTGAGTGAGGTGCTCGCGGGTCTCGTTGTCGCGGACGTTGGCCGTGCCGCAGTTGGCCTGTCGCCCGTCGGTGATCAGCATGATAAAGCTGCGCCGCGCCGGATCCCTCAGGCTGGGATCTCCCCCCGCTTGGATCACCGCGTTGCGGATGTTGGTGACGCAGGGGCCGTCGGGCCAGTTGTCATCGCTGTTGTCCAAGGCCGCCTCCAGGAGCCCGCGGATCGCCGCCTCGTTGCCCGGCCCCACAGGGATGGGGATGGCGTCCTGCTCGCAGTTGGGCGCGACGCGATCAGGGAAGAGGGTCAGGCCGAAGCGGATTTCACCCTCATAGGCTTGGGTCAGCGCCACGATCGCGCGCACGGCGCTCTCCCACTTGCGCACGCCGTCCACCCGATCACGCATGGAGCAGGAGCGGTCAAGGACAAGGAGCAGGTTGGGGGCGACGCGGTCCGCGGCGTACTCTTGGCCTCCGCAGAGGCCGCCAGGGATGCAGCGGCCCCCCTCGCAGATCATCGCGTGGGGGCAGTCCGTCGCCTCTACGCAGGCCCCCGCCTCCAAGCACTGCCCCCCAACGCTGCATGAGGTCCCCTCGGGGCACTCTCCCACGGTGGCGTTGGCGTCGTTGCAGTCCCCCACGCGCGTCGCGTAGCCGGGGGGCGCCTCGCAGCCGATCACGATGTCTTGGAGGGCGCCCACGCCGTCGCCGTCCGCGTCGATATAGAAGGGCTGGGCGTCGATGGCGTGGGCGTCTACCTCACCGTCACAGTCATTGTCTATTCCGTCGCAGCGCTCTGAGGCGTCGGGGTGGATCTCAGGGTTATCGTCGCGGCAGTCCCCACCGATCAGCACCGCGCCCGCAGGCGGTGGGCAGATCTCACCCAATGAGGCGCCGCCGAAGCCGTCGCCGTCTTCATCGACATAGGCCAGCCGCCCCGGCCAGCACGTCCACTGGGCGTCGTCGCCCGTGATGATGTCCAGCGCTTCTCCATCGCGGATGGGCGCCTCGCTGTCGCGGAGGGGCGCCCCCGCCTCTCTTGCTGCGTCCAGCCCGCCGTCTCGCGGCGGCTCGGCTTCACCGTCTCGCGGCGGCCCCGCTTCCCCACGCGCGTCGGGCGAGGGCGGTTCTTGAGTGGCGTCTTCGGTCGTGCAGCTCAACGTCCACAGGGCACACGCCGCGATCAGGTAACTCCAGCGCTTCACAGGCTCACCCCCTTTGCTCTCAGGCTCCGCTGAGGATACGGGATCCACGATTGAAGATGGTTTTTGATAAAAAAACACGCCCCGGATCTTTTTTGGGGAACCTCGTCGTCCTCTGTCGGTCTTAAGCCCAACGCCACTTCAAAAGGTCGGTTTGCTCGATTGATGATTTGATTAGTCGATTTTCGATTTTGGGAATCGACGAAAAAGATTGAATGAAACCATAAAAGGGCTCTTCAAACCAGACAGACCCAGAGAGATGGAAGGTATGATGAAGATCAACACCACTAAGCTGATGAAGCTCTACCGCTTCGCGGAGCATCAGGCGATGGGCTTGGTGCGCGCCATCCGCGAGCATATCCAAAAGAATCAAATCCAAGATCATGAGCTGGATGTCCTGATCACGAACGTCGAGACTCAAGCGCAGACGATCAAGCATGAGAAGGCGCAGCACGACGCTGAGCTGAGCAGCTCGCCCAAGCTGCGCCCATTCATCACTGAAAATACACGCGCGTGTCAGGCCGTGCGCGAGGCGCTCGAGGGCGTCGTCAAGAGCAGCGCCCCGGAGAGCCCACGCGCTGAGGCCGCTCAGGCCCTGCTGATGCAACACTTCCAGGGTGAACGCTTGAATACAGGCAAGGCCGAGGCCCGCCGCGCCTTCACTTGGGCGCTCTTGGAGGATATGCAGCAGCGCGCCGAGGTCTGGGCCATCGCTGAGGTGGCTTGGACTCAACCCCGCGTGTTCGCCGCCCATGAGGCTCTGCATGAGGCCCTCAAGCCCATTCAGGATTACACCACGCGGCGCGCTGATCAGATGCTGCTCAATGAGCGCATCTCGCAGCTGGTGTCGTATATCATCTGGCGCGGCGCGATCCCCGAGAATGTGCCTCCTCTGGCGGGCGTGGCCGAGACCATCTTGGCGGTGAACGCAGAGGTCGGCCGCGCGCGTGATTGATCTCACGCTCATCTGATCCCCCCAAGGTGTGCAGCGCGGTTCGCTTGACTTGAAGCGGCGCAGGGGCAGGTCTATCTTCAATTCGTCGTCAACAGGTGTTGATGCCGGTCGTGTCGCGCGCACGATCGGCTTTGATTGTGTCTTGTCAACGGCGAGGTCGATGATGGAAGCGTTTATTAAAGTTTTAATCCCAGTTGTCTTGATCGCGCTCGGTGTCTTCATGTCGATTCATAGTTTGAGGCAACGCCGCAAAGCGTTGCAGGCGCGATCTTGGCCGAGATCAAAAGCTCAAGTGATTGAGATTAAGCTTAATGAGCACGCCGGAAATGATGGCGATGCTCAAGAAGTTCAATTGCGTTATCGTTATCAAGTGCATGATCGGGTTTATGAAGGCCATCAAATCGCGTTTGGCTATGGCTCAAGTACAAGCCCTGAGTATCATTCGAAAATTTATAATATTCTCAGGAAATACACCGAGTTGAACGTCTTATATAATCCAGAATCGCCGGGTGAGGCGGTGGTCAGCCCTTATTATGGCTCAGGCGTGCTCTTGGGGATGATCATTGGTCAATTTTTTGTCTTATTCGGCCTCGCTTTTCTTTTGTTACTTAGAAGTATTTTTCCGATGTCTCTTCTTTTTATATTTATGGTCGTTGATTTACTTGGGACCATTTTCATAAGCCTTCGCTTCGTCGGCTTGCGTCAAAATGATCCATTGATCAAAGACCTCAAGGCCCGCCAAGCTTTGCGTAGAGGTGACGTTGTTTAGCTTGAAGCAGAGGTCAATTAGGGCTGGCAGGGGGGCTCGCCGACGGCGACGCAGACGCCGCCCTCGCAGCGGCCTGAGCCACACTCGATGTAGGTTTGACAGGCGGCGCCGTCCGCCAACGCGGCAACACAGCGGTTGTTGACGCAGACCGCGCCGTCGCAGCGGAAGGCGGTCTCGCAGCTGGCGCCAAGGCCCGGAAGCGGCGCGCAGGTGGGCGGAAGCTGCGCGCCGTCGCAGAAGCTCGCGCCGTCGCAGGCGTAGCCCTCGTGGCAAGGCGCGCCCGCTGAAGGCGGGAGGTCGCAGATGCCACCCGCGCAGATGAGCCCCAATTCGCAGTCGTAGTCGCTGAAGCAGTCGCCGTCGATGTCAGCAGGCCTTACACAGATGTCGCCCACACAGATGAGCCCAAAGAGGCAGCCCGCGCCGCAAGGTTGGCCCTCCAGCGCCGCAGCCGCGCAGGTCCCCGTGCCAAGATCGCAGGCCATGGGCGCCGGGCAATCGCCGTTCTCTAAGCAGGGGCCGCCCACCTGGGGCATCGACACGCAGATGCCCATGTGGCAAGTCGCGGCGCTTGGATCACATATCCCCTCGCAGGCCGCGCCGATGGCTGGGTAGGCGACGCAGCGCCCCGGGCAGCCCGCAGCGCGATCACAGGCGTAGCCCGCTGCACACTCCAACCCGAGCGGGCAAGGCTGATCCGCTTGGTGGAGGCCCACCAGCGCCTCCGCGCACTCAGGTAAGAAGGCGCTGAAGGTCTGGCTGATGTGCGCAAAGAAGGCCACGCAGTCGAGCGCCGCCAGGCCGCTGAGGCAGGCCGCCGCCGCGCC
Organism: Myxococcota bacterium; assembly: GCA_018813065.1. Taxonomy (GTDB): domain Bacteria; phylum Myxococcota_A; class Bradymonadia; order UBA7976; family UBA1532; genus JAHJCH01. Next base: position 22,077 of record JAHJCH010000057.1, on the reverse strand, counting down.
CTCGTTGAAGCGCATAGCGCCCCCAGAGATGGCCTCGGCGATGTGCGCGCCGCCATAGTTTTCATCCTTTAACGCCTCGCGGCACGCGGCCTCGTCGGCCCAAGGCATGGAGGGCACGCCGCAGCGGAACATCACGCCACACTGCGCCGCAGCGTAGTCACGGCTCCAGGCGGCGAGCGGGTCGCCGCTGACGTCCGCGTCAGGCTCAAGGGCGGCGTCCTGTTGTGGATCAACGCCGCGATCAAGGCTCACTCCGCTGTCCAGGGCAGGCACGCCGTCATCAGGGTCCACCACGCCGCCGCCCCCGCTGCCGCCACCACCGCCGCCGCCGCCCACGTCAGCCGTGGTCGTGGGGGTGGCCTCGCCGTCGTCGTCGCAGCCCAGCGGCATCAAGAGCAGGAGGCTGAGCCCAATGAGCGCGCGGCTCATTGGCAGGCCCACTTCTGCGCGAAGAGGTTGTTGCCCTCGTGGACGTACTCCACGGAGCCCACACCACGGCTCAGGATGAAGCCCTGGGTGGCGAAGAGATCGTCGAGGTTGTAGTTAGCGCCCTGGGCGCTCTGCCAGTAACGCGTGACCTCACCGTTGACCTGGCGGATGTCCGCGAAGAAGGCGAGGTGCTCGATCCCTACACCGCTGGGGACCGCGCCTTGAGGCGGGAGGTTGGCGTCAAGGGTCGCGCCGGTCATGAAGTAGTTGGGATCGATCAGCTCGCCCATCTGATAGCGCTCTTCGCCGTTGTCGAGCTGTAAGAACATGCCGACGTTGACTAAGTTGGGGTTTACGGCGGCGGAGATATAGGCCTCAATCCACTCCGCGTGCGCTTGGTTGTGAGAGAGCTGGCCCTTGCCAAACCCGTTGACAAACAGCTCGCAGCTGTTGGCGTCCTGGTTGTCCGTGACTTGGTAGTCAATGCAGGTGGCGGATTGCTGGTAGGGTCCATTCCAGATGTAAATGTCTTGGCAGTACTCCGATCGCCCAATCTCCGTGCTGTCGTTGTAGATGTTGAGCATCCGCCAGTCGCCGTCCGTGTACCACGTGCTGCCGTTGTCGGCGGAGAACCGGAAGCGGTAGCGGTATTCGCCCACGTCCGCGCGTCCGACGTGCTCTGAGAGGTTCCAGCGATAGCGGTAGTTGTTGCCGACTGACTCCATCCACTCGATGGGGTGGCGGAAGGTGATCGCCGAGGGGCCGCCGTGGAAGCCAAGGTTCGTCTCAACCTCGGCGCGAATCCCTGAGCTTGGGCCGCCCACGTCGGTGAGGCCCGCGACCCAGACGTCGGCGGTGAGGGCCATGCACTGGTTGCCCAGCGCGCTCTTGAAGAAGTTGTTGGGCTCAGGTACGCCGCTCTGATATTCGCAGAGGCGGTTCTTGAGCGCGCCCCAGTCGCCCACCCAGCCGACCTGGCGCGTGCGTGGGCACTCAGAGGGCGCGTTGTCAGGGAAGAGGGCGCAGTTGAGTTGATTTGAGATGACAAAGCGGCGCTGCGCGGTCTCGTAGTAGCTCTCGCCCCCATCCGTAGAGACGCGGACGTTGTAAGTGTAAAGCCCTGGACCCGCCGCCGGTTCGTTGTAGATCTGATAGGCAGACTTCCAGAAGAGGTAGCTGTATACGAAGTTGTTTCCTTGCTGGCGGTTAAATTCAAGATCCCAAGGCGTGGCGTGGGCGGAGGAGATCGCCTGGGCGATGATCTGATCCTGAGCCGCAGCGCGGGTCGCCTCTACACTGGGGTACTGGACGTCGGTTATCCCAGGTATCCAGACCTGCACGTCAATCTTTGTGACCGTCTCGGAGCCCTCCATGCTGGTCCAATACCAAGCAGGATCGATGTCGCCCAGGTGCGTCTCATTGCGGTGGAAGGTGACGAAGTCCCAGTTGCCAACCCAGCCCACAGGCGGCGCCTCAGCGCCTTGATCGCCGATCTCAAAGACGTAGTTCTCGTTGAAGTTGCTGTCCCAATCGACGCAGCCCGCCCGATCTGAGTTGGAGAACCACATCTCCACTCGCGCGGCGTTCTCAGGGATGTTCACCACCGGCTGCGTGATCGCCGCCTCGCCCGCGTAGTAGTCGCCTTGGTAGAGCGCGACCTGGCCCGTCTCGCCGCTCGGCTGGAAGATCCATGAGGCGATGATGTTCCACGTGCGCCCGCCATTGTAGGTGGCGCGGCAGCTGCGCAGGCGCTCAGGGGCGTAGTCGATCTGAAGGAGCCCGCCAGGGAGGAGCGGCCCCTCCGTCGTCTCCGCCCAGTCCGCGCTGAAGCGGATGAGCGTCGGCGTCATCGGCTGTGAGACGTTGAACTTATAGTTCTCGCCGCCCTGGCTGTCATAGTTGGAGCAGCCGCTTCGGTCGCTGTTATGGAACCATAGCTCGACCTCTTGCGCGTCCTCGGGGATGTTATAGTTTACCGTGTAAAACTGCCCCCCAGGGCGCATCCCTCCCGATTGAGGCGCTGAGACGTCGGTCTTCATCCATCCCGTCAGGCTCCATGTGGGCATCCCATTGTAAGTCGCGCGGCAGTGCGGCAGCCGGTTGGGCGCGTATCTGACAATCAGCTCTCCACCGGCGTAAATCGGCGCGTTTCCTTCGTCGATTTGTCCATTGGAGAGGAAGGTTATATATGCTTGGTGCTTGTCAAGTGATGACTCGGACTGGCTCAGCGCCGGTGCTTCTCCGGCAGGGGCCGCGGTCTTCGTCGGATCGGGTGAGGCGCACGCGGCGAGCGTGCAGCAGAGGAGGGCGAAGCGGCGCATATAACACTCACTCCTTGTCGTTCAGTCGGTGAGATCTGCCTGATCAGGTTTGGTCAGGCGTGGATGTTGAGCATAACGCCACGCGCTCTTGTCCAGACGAACAAGGTCGAACAAAAGCATAAAAAATATCAGGGCATCGGCGCGGCGCGCCCCAAGCCATCATCTCAAGCTCGCCCGCTTGTGCGCGCCCCGCGTCCCTCGCTCAAGCCCCGCCCCCCCGGCGACCTTGACCCCACTTGAGGATCAAGGAATAGTCAGCCGCCAAGCCCGCCGTGGCCTACGCCAAAGTACATCCACTTGAGAAAAATTGGGGATATCAATGCCACTACAGAGACTCCAAGAGACCTTCCGTGACGTGTTCGAGGATGAAGCGCTGGTGATCACCACGCAGACCACCGCCGCTGATATCGAGGACTGGGACTCCCTCATGCACGTGACCCTCATCCTCGCCGTTGAGGCCGAGTTCGGCCTGCGCTTTAACAGCGGCGAGATCTCCGCCCTGAAGAGCATCGGCGATCTCGTCGCCCTCATCCAGCGCCATCAAGCTGAGTAGCGATCATGACCACGCCCACCACGCCCCTCGTCGCCCTCCTCTTCGCCTACGCCGCTGAGCACCACCCCCGCGCGATGAGAGGGCTGCATGAGGCCCGCGCCGTTGACCCCGACCGCTTCGATGTCATCACGCAGCGGCTCCTCGGCTGGGCTCAAGGCGTCTTGGGTGAGCGCCTCTTCGAGCGCGCGATGGGCGCCTTTACCCGCTTCTCCGAGGGCGTCGCCCTCTCGCAAGCACGCTATGAGCGCGATGGGCGCTATGAGAACAGCTCTTATGCCGAGATGAACGCGCGCCTCTATGGGCAGCGCCAGGAGATGGATGATTACCTGTGGGGGGTCTATCTGACGAACACCCTGTGGGCTCATCATATGGATCTCACGCTCTTTTATCTCGATCGCTTCGTCGCGCGCTTGCCCCCCTCTGCCCATATCGTCGAGCTGGCGCCCGGTCACGGCGGCTGGGGCCTCCTCGCCCTAGAGCGGCGCCCCCTCGCCCGCTTGGAGGGCTTTGATATCAGCCCCTCTTCCCTCGCCATCGCCAGCGCCCTGGCCGCGCAGGCGGGCTTTGAGGGCCGCGCGTCTTATGCCGTTGAGGACGCCCTGGCCTTGGTCAATGGCCCCGCCGCCCGCGCCTCTCATTGCGTCTGTAACTTCCTCGTTGAGCACCTGGAGACGCCCGCGCGCTTGTTGGCGTCGATGGCTCATGTCCTGGCGCCCGGCGGCCGCGCCTTCTTCTCCGGCGCCCTGACCGCCGCGCAGGTCGATCATATCTATGAGTTTAAGCTGGAGTCTGAGCTGGTGCTGTTGGCTGAGGCGGCGGGCTTTCGCGTCCTGGAGAGCCTCTCGGTGACCCCTCAACGCGCCCTTAAGCGCGCCCGCTATGCCCCTCGCTCGATGAGCTTGATCTTGCAAAAGAAGACGCACGAGACATTCTAGATCGCCGCGCATCACAGGTCCCCCTTATGAGTCAGCCCTCGCCCCTCCGCGCCGCGCTCCGCGCCGGTGACGCCCTCTTGAAGTCCAATGAGGCGCCCCACGCCCTCAAGGTCGTCGCCGACGCCCTGCGCGGCCTCGCCCTCTCCCCCGCTGAGGTCGATAAGGCCGGGCGCTGGCTGCGTAAGGCCCTCTCCTCCCCCTCCGCGCCCCCCCCCAGCCTGCGCGTGTACCTCCTGGGGCAGATCACCACCAGCTGGCTGACCACGGCCCTGATGGCTGAGGCCCTTCAACGCGGCGCGCTGATCTGGGTGGATGAGGCCGGCTATGACCAGATCCTTCAGGAGAGCTTGCGCCCCATCGAGGCGGATGTGGTGGTGCTCCTGCCCTGGTCAAAGCGCTTGGTCGAGGGGGCCGACGCCGCCGCTGAGCGCGTGGCGCTGGAGGTGGGCTTCTGGCGGCAGGTCTGGGCCAACCTGGAGGCGCAGGCCGTGGGGCGCGCCCTGCGCTTGATCCAGGTGGGCTATGATCTCGTCTCGGCGGGGGCTGAGGGCGTGGCGCCCGCGGGCGCGCCCGGCGGCGCCCTGGATCGGGTCGCGCAGGTCAACGCCGCCCTGCGCGCGGCCCTGCCCTCCTCGGCGTATTTCCTCGATCTGGGCTACCTCGCCGGGGAGCACGGGCGGCGCGCGTTTTATGATCCACGCCGCTATCACTGGACCAAGCAGCCCTTCAGCGAGCTGGGCGTCGTGGCCTTGGCCGCCGCGCTCTGGGCGGGTGTTCGCGCCCTGTTGACGGGGCCAAAGAAGGTCCTCGTCCTCGATCTGGATAACACCCTGTGGGGCGGCGTCGTCGGTGATGAGGGGCCTCTGGGGATCGTCGTCGGCGGCGGGCCGGATGGCGAAGCCTTCGCCGCCTTTCAGCGTCACTGTAAGGCCCTCTCGGCGCGCGGGGTCCTCCTGGCCGTGGCCTCGAAGAATCACCCCGAGGACGCGCGCGAGCCCTTCGAGGTTAACCCCGAGATGCAGCTGCGCCTCAGCGACTTCGCCGCCTTCGAGGCCAGCTGGGCGCCCAAGAGCCTCAGCCTCACTCATATGGCCCAGACCCTGCGCTTGGGCCTCGATGCCTTCGTCTTCTTCGATGACAATCCCGCTGAGCGCGCCCTCATCCAAGCGCATCTGCCCGAGGTGGAGGTGGTGGACGTGCCCCCCGATCCGGCGGAGTACATCCGCGCGCTGGAGGCCGGGCGCTGGTTCGAGGCGGCTCAGATCACGACGGCAGATCAGGCGCGCGCGGCGCAGTATCAGCTGGAGGGGGCGCGCCGCGCCTTGGAGGCGGAGGCGGGCTCCTTGGATGATTACCTCGCCTCCCTGCAAATGCGCGGCGCCGTGGCGGATCTCCATGACGCCGATACCCCTCGCGCGGTCCAGCTCTTGGGTAAGACCAATCAGTTCAACTTGACGACACGGCGTCATGATCAAGGCGTCCTGGCCCAGATGCGGCGCGTCGAGCGCGCGATCTTGTTGACCCTGCGGGTGGCGGATCGTTTTGGCGATCACGGGCTGGTGTCGGTGATCTTGGCCCTGCCCGATGTGGATGATCCCAGCCTCTTGGTGATCGATTCATGGCTGATGAGCTGTCGCGTCATCGCCCGCGGCGTGGAGGTCTTCTTCTTTAACACGCTGGTCCAGCGCGCGCGGGCGCTGGGTTATTCGCGGATCTTCGCCGCCCGCCGCCCCACCCAGAAGAACGCCTTGATCAGCGGCCTCTTGCCCGCCCTGGGCTTCACCCCCACAGCCGCCCATCCCACGCCCCGTTTTGGCCCCAATGAGGTCGGCGTCAGCGAGTCGTTTATCCTCGATCTCGACGGCTATACCCCGCCTCAGACCTTCGTCGAAGCCCCATGAGCAGCCCGTGGACCGATATGGCGGCCCCCCAGGCTTGGGCGCTGATCGGCGTCGCCTGGGTGAGCCTGGGCTTGGCGCGCGGTCGCCTCGCCCGCGATCTCACCCGCGCGCTCCTTAACTTGGGCCTCGTCGGCTTGCTTTTGGGGCCGATGGGTTTGGGTTTGGTGGCGCTGGGCTTGGCGATCATCTATGGCGCCGTCGCCCTCCACGTTCGCCATCACCCCCGCGCGCGCCTCGTCGATGGGCTGGTGGTGGCGCTGCTCCTGGCGCTGTTCTTCTCTCATAAGCAGGCCCCCCTCGATCCCGCCGCTTCGTGGCTGGCACACGTCAGCCGCGCCGCCCTGGAGGGCGTGGGCTTCTCTTATCTCGCTTTGCGCGCCCTCGATCTCCTGCGTCAGCTCCGTATGGGGCTCAGCCCCCCACCCACGCCGCTCGATCTCGTTAATTATCTGCTCCCTTTTCATATGTTGACGGCGGGGCCAATTCAGCCCTACGCGGCTTATGTGGCGGGCGCCGCCGCGCCGCCGCCTCAAGAGGACACCACCGCGCGCTTGCGGCGCTGGATCGAGGGCCTGGAGCGCATCGCCTCGGGGATGGTCAAGAAGTTCGTCGTCGCCGGGGCCATCAGCGCCACCCTGTTGACCGACTTCTCCACCTCCGGCTGGGCCTTGTTCGTGGAGATGAACGCCTTTTATCTGTGGCTCTACTTTGATTTCAGCGCCTACAGCGATATCGCCGTGGGCGTCGGGCGGCTCTGCGGCGTGCCCACCCCCGAGAACTTTAATCGCCCCCTCAGCGCCCGTAACCTGACCGTCTTCTGGGAGCGGTGGCATATCTCGCTCTCTGAGTGGGTGCGCGCGCATCTGTATATCCCCACGCAGCTGCGCCTCGCCCGCGCGACGCATAACCGCCGCCCCGTCTTGATCAGCGCCGTGGCCTTCAGCGTGGCCTTCTCCCTCTGCGGCCTCTGGCATGATGTCTCGACGCGCTTCCTTCTGTGGGGGGCGCTGCACGCGCTGGGCTTGAGCGTGTGCAACGCGTATCGACACCTCTTGGTCAAGCGCTATGGGCGCAAGGGCGTGCGCGAGGGTTATATGAAGCGCCGCGTCACGCGCCTCGCGGCGACGGCGCTGACCTTTGAGTTCGTGGCCGCCTCGCTGACCTTCGCCTTTCACCCCGGACTCGGCTTATGAACCCCACCGTCCACGCCCTCCTCGCCCTGCGCGTGCTGTGGATCGTCGCCCGTATCACCCTGGCGCTGATCGTCGCTCATAAGGGAGCCCACTTTGTCTATCAAGGCTTCTGAGCGGTCCTCGCCCCTCTGGGCGATGGGCCTCCTGGCCCTCTATGCCCTGGTGAGCCTCGCCTTGGTGAGCCTCGCCCTGGAGTGGGCCTTGGAGGGCAGCGCGGCGCTGGCGCGGGCAGGCTCTCAGGCCCCCCAGCAGCGTAAAGAGGCCCTCTCTCGCTGGCGCGGCGCCCGCGCCTTGACGCCCCCCAGCCCGCCCCGCCTCCACGCCCTCTTCTTGGGCCTCTCCACCCTCCGCGATGGCGTGGATCTGCCCGCCCTGCGCGCGGCGCTGCCCGATAAGCCCCCCTCCCTGAGCTTGGCTGGCAGCGGCGGCAGCTTTGAGCGCCTGGCTTATCTGGCCCTGCCCGTCCTCGAAGATCCCGAGCTGAGCGCTTATGCCCTCTTGGTGATGGCTCATCCCCTCTGGTTGGCAGGCTGGGATCCCATGCTCGTCGATGATGAGGGCTGGGGCGCGGCGCTCTCCGCCGCGCTGGGAGGGCGCTTGGGGCCGCTGAAGCAGCGCCTTAAGGCCGATGTCTGGCTGATTAAGCGGCGGCTGGTGCTTACGCAGGGCCTGGAGGCCGCTTTTGTCGAGGCCCGTGAGGTGATCCTCACCGCCCTCGGCGTCCACCTCGATCTGCTCTATCCCCCTCTGGCCGATCCTTGGGCGCGCCCCCCCTCGCGGCGCGACGCCGATCAGGCGCCTGCGTCGAAGCGCGCTGCGCAGTGGGCGCATTGGACCAGCATGGGTAAGTGGGAGGCGTCGCTCTATCAGATGAGGCGCGCGGGGCAGCTGCGCGCGCTGGGGCGCCTCGTGGCCGCCGCAGAGGGCAAGGTCGAGCGCGTGATCCTCGTGCGGATGCCCGAGGGGCAGGCGCTGAGGGCCGCCGTCCCCGAGGAGGCGCGCACAGCCCTGACCTCTACGGCGCTCAGCGCCGCCCTGGGGCGCCCCGTGGAGGTCTGGGATCTCTCCAGCTCACTCGATGAGGCGTGCTTCTTTGATCACGCCCACCTCAACGCTCACGGCCGCGCGCGGCTCACTGAGGCCCTCGCCGCCCGCCTCCGCTGAGGCTCAAAGGCCCTATGCAGCACGCCCTCGATCGCTCCGCCACCCTCGCCGCCATCGGCGGGCTCCTCCTCGCCCCCCTGTTGGCCTGGCCCATCGTCCAGGCCCCCAAGATGGCGGGGCTGGTCCTCTTCCTCGTTCTCTTCGAGGCCTTGTTGATCCGCGCGCCCACCTGGGGCGTGCCCCTGATGGCCGCCGGGATGCTCTTTGATGATGTCTTTATCCCCACGCCCATCGCCCTGCTCGGCCCCGGCGATCTCACCGCCTTCGCCGCCCTCCCCGCGTGGTTTATCCATCGCGGGCTGCGGCTGCGCGAGGGGCAGATCGGCCCGTATTGGTATCTCCCCGCCTTCTATCTGACCTGGGCCTTCCTCAGCATGATGATGGGGGTGCAGCCCCAGATGGCCTACGGCGGTTATAGCCGCGAGGTGGCCTATGTCCTGGCGATGTTCGCCATCGTCGATCTCTCCCGCGACGTGCGCACCATCGAGCGCAGCTTTCAAGCCCTGGCGATCACAGGCTTTTTTGTGGCGATGCACGCCATGCTCACCGATAAGAGCGGCTATCGCATCTCCGGCTTCTCTGAGCCCAATGTCCTGGGGATGCGCCTGGGCTTCGCCGCCTTGCCCGCCATGGGCCTGCTCCTGCGCGCCAAGACGCAGATATCGCGTGTCTTCTATGGCACGATCCTCACCGCGCTGATCGCCGCGCTGATCTTGACGATCTCTCGTGGGACGTACATCTCCTTTGGCGTGGCCTTCTTGTGGTGGAGCCAACGCTATCGCCGCTTGGCGGTCGTCGCCGCTGTCGTGATCGTCGCCGCCATCACCGTGGCCCCCAAGCTGGTCAAGGAGGCGCCCAGCGCCGCAGATATCCAGCGCCGCTTCGAGATGCGCGACACCAGCGTCGTCAACCGCTTTCAGGTGGTTAAGAACGCGCTTCAGATGATCGTGGAGCGGCCCACGCTGGGCGTGGGCTTTGGGCAGTTCACCGAGCTGCACAAGGTCGTTGAGATCCACGCTGAGAAGGCGCGCGGCTCTCATAATTATTATCTGGGCTTGGCCGCCTCAACGGGGGTGCCTGCCTTGTTGGCGATGTTGGCCTTCTTCGGGTTGACCGCGCGCGCGCTGTGGCGCCGCCGCCGCGCCGCCGAGGCGGCGGGTGACGCCCACTCGGCCTGGGCGCTGTCGCTGCTGCAAGCGCTGATGATCTTCCACGTCTTCACCCTCGTGGTGCGCGGCGCGACGCGCATCGCCGAGTGGTATATGTTCGGCCTCTATGTGGCCGGGACGCTCTTGCTCCTTCAGATCCCCACCTCAGCGACTAAGCCCCCTTCGACACCGCCATGAGGTCGATCAAGCCGGGCGCTTCATAAGGCGCGGTAGGCGTCCATGACCGTGACCTCGTCGTAGGCGTGCTTGAAGCCCGTCGCCTCGCGGAAGAGCGCGTTGTCGATGACGACGGGGTACTTGAGGTGCTTGATGGCGTAGGGCGACAGCGCCGGTAAGCCCAGCTTGCCCGTGACCTTGGGGAACATGATCTCGGGGATGTAGGCGATCTTGCGCCCCGTGCCCTTGGCTAAGATCGACAGCGGCACCGGCGGCGGCCCCGCGATGTTGTAGACCCCCCGCAGCTCGGCGCGCAGCGCGGCGAGGATGGCGTCGGCGGCGTCATGCTCGTGCATAAAGTGGAAGAGCGGATCAAAGCCGATGATCGTCGGCACCCGCCCGGTCGAGAGCAGCTGGGAGAGCGTGCCGCGCATGGAGGGGCCGAGCGTGTAGACGAGCCGCAGCACGCAGGTCTTGAAGGCCGGGCAGCGCCAGATCGCTGAGCCCGCGAAGAGATCGGCGGAGACAAGATCAGCGAGGTTGGGGAAGGTGCTGCCCGCTAAGGGCGGCTCTGGCTCCGTGCGGTAGAGCGGCGCGTCGATGGCCGCGCCGTAGACCGTGTGACGGCTGATAAAGATGACCTGCTTGACCCCGTAGGCCTTGCAGCGCTCCAACACCGCTTGGGTGCCGTGGAGGTTGATCCGGTAACGCTCCTCCTTGCGCGCGGCGAGGTGCGTCACCGTCGCCATGTGGATCACCGCGTCGGGTTGGAGCCGGAACGCCTCCTCCGCCGGGCGCTTGCGCACGTCCACGTTGAACATGGTCACGCCCGGCGGCGCGTCCGGCCACGGGCGACGATCCAGCCCTAAGACCTCCTCGCCCTCTAAGACCAGCCGCTCGGCCATCCGCCGCCCCAGCGCGTTGGCGATGCCCGTGATTAAGATCCTCATGCGCCCCCCCCAACGTCCTCGCCCCTCAGCTGACGCCCCTCGATGATCAGCGCGTTGATCCGCGCCTGGACCGCCTCGACGTAGCCCTCGATGACCTCGTCTCGCTCGCTGCCGTTGCCCTCAAAGCGCATCGGCTCGCCAAAGTGAAGGCTGCACTCCACCGGCAACGGCCAAGGGATCAGGTACGGCGGCACCGGCCAGTAAGGCGTGCCCGCCAGCTTGCTCAGCAGCTTGGCGTGGTAGATCGTCGGCAGCGCTTCTTCGCCGCCGATAAAGGCGAAGGGGATGATCGGGGTGTGGGTTTGGAGCGCGATGCGCATAAAGCCCGTGCCAAAGGCCATCAGCTTGTAGCGGTCCTTGTAGAGCTTGCCCGTGCCCCGCGCGCCCTCAGGGAAGACCATCAAGAGCCGATCGGCGCGCAGCATCTGTAAGGCGTGCTCGGGCAGCCCCGCCAGCTGGCCCAGCCGCGAGAAGTAGGTGGAGATGAAGGGGATGGTCTGGGCGAACTTCTCGACCATGCCGTGGGCGTGGCGCGGGTGATCGCCCTCAAAGAAGATGGATGACAGCAGCATGGCCGCGTCCACCGGGATGCCCCCCGAGTGGTTGCCGATCAGCATCCCTCGCCCCACGCTCGGCACATGCTGGCGCCCGTAGGTCTTGACCCGGAAGTAGCGGCGGTAGAAGGGCTCAAGGAGCGTGTAGAACAGGGCCAGGTGATCCCTTGAGACGCCAAAGGGATCCAGGCCATAGCGGTTAAAGGGCAAGGGGAGCTGGGCGAGGCGCGCCTCAACCGCCCCAGAGATCAGTCGAGCTCGCATGGCGGGCCCCTCTCTCTCTTGATGAGTTTGGTTGAGTATGCGACGCGCTGAGGCGCCGCTCAACCCAGCCGCTGCGCTAAGCCTGAGTCCCGCCGCACGCGGCGGCGCACCGCCCGCTCCACCCGCTCCGGGGCGCCCACCAGGATGACCCCTCGCCGCGCCCGCGTCACCGCCGTGTAGAGCAGCTCGCGGGAGAGCAGCGGCCCGTCGAGGATCGGCAGCATGACCCCCACCTGCTCAAACTCAGAGCCTTGGGCCTTGTGGACCGTCATGGCATAGCACAGCTCCAGGCGAGCGCGGGCGCCGCTGGCGCTCAGCGCGCTGAGGCCGAAGGCGCGGTAGCCCTCTTCGCCCATAAAGACGGCCATCAGCTCGCCCTCGACGTCCAAGACGAGGCCCTGATCGCCGTTGAAGAGGCGGCGATCGTAGTCATTGTGCAGCATCATCACCGGCTCGCCCGGCAGGAAGGGCGTCTCGGGGCTGCGCCGCTCGGCCAGGGCCGCGTAAGCGTGCAGCCGCGTGTTGATGTGGACCGCCCCCATCTCCGTGCTGCGCGTCAGGCAGAGGAGCCGCGCCGCGGCGGTGCGCTGGAAGATCTCATCAAGGGCGTCCTCGTCCTCGCCGTTGAGCCGCCAGCGGCGACGCCGCGCCGCCTTGAGCGCCGCCCCCCCCTCGATCCGCGCGCGATACCACCACCGCAAGAAGCGCTCAAGCTGGGGGCCATCGGCGTTGATCAGCTCCACCCCCGCTTGGCGCAGGGCCTCGGGGGCCTCGACGCGCTGCACCTGCCCCGGACCAAAGAGATCCACGCGCCCTTCGTTGATCCGCCGCGCGACGCTGAGGAGCGCCCGGCCCTCCTCGGCGTCGGCGCGCATCCGAAAGCTCTCGGTGAGCCGCACCGCGTGCGCTTGAGCCGCTGGCGCGTCGAGCAGATCCCGAAAGACCGCCCCCGCCTCGACCGAGGGCAGCTGATCCGGGTCGCCGAGGAGGATCAGCCGCGCGTCAGGGGGGACCGCTGCGGCGAGCCGCGCCATGAGGAAGACGTCGATCATCGAGCTCTCGTCGATGATCACCACCTGGGCGGGCAGCGGGTGCTGTGCGTGGTGGAGGAAGCGATCCGCGCGCGGCGCGTAGCCCAGCAGCCGGTGGAGCGTCTGAGGCGCGGGCATCTCCTTGAGCAGCCGAAGATCCGCCTCGGCGGGCTCAATCAGCCCCTCCAGCCCCGCTTGAATCGAGGCGCGCATCCGCCACGCGGCCTTGCCCGTGGGCGCGGCGAGGCGGATCTGCTCAGGCTCGACGCCCAGGCGCGTGAGGGCTTGCAGCAGCGTGACGATGATCGAGGTCTTGCCCGTGCCCGGCCCCCCCGCGATCAGCGTCAACGCTTGGCTGAGCGCGCGCTCCACGGCGTGGATCTGCTCCGCCGTGGGCCGCAGGTGCGCCACGCGCCGCGCGGCGATGTCCGCCAAGGCCGCGCTGAGCCCCTCCACGCGCGCCGCACCCGCCCTGAGCCGCCCCCCGAGGCGCTGGGCGAGCTGGCCCTCGACGAAGCACATCCGCTGCTGGTAGAGCCAGCCGTCGATGAGCAAGAGCGGGCGGTAATCCCCCTCGGCCCGGCCCAAGATGGGGCTGAGGCGCGGATCCTCCAGCAGCGGCGGGATCGCTTGGACGATCCGCGCCGCCAACCCCGCGTCATCTCGGCCGCGCGGATCAAGGAGCAGGCGCAGCTGCGCGGTGAGGTGGGCCTCACGCAGCGGGGTGCGCGTGCTGCCCTGGCGCACATCGGCGAGCATCACCATCACCAGCGCCGTGAGGGTCAGCCGCTCGCGCTCGCTGAGCCCCTCCGGCAGCGCGGCGATCTCTTGGGCCAGGGCGACGGCGCCCGGATCGAGGTTAAAGCTTTGGGCTTGGGCGCGGAGGGCTTGGAGGAGGCGGGCGGCGAACGCGTAGCCCTCCCCTCGATCCTCTGCCTGGAAGCGGGAGAAGGCGGTGTCCAAGGCTCAGCTCACTGGGTGAAATCAAAGCAGCAGCGAAACCCCAGGGCGGCGGCGCTGGTGGCGGGGGAGGCGCGCCCGCCCGCGTTGCAGGAGGCGTCCTCGTCAGAGGCGGCGTAGTCGCCGCCCCGGATGGTCTTGTCGGCGGTCCACTCGGCGACGTTGCCGCTCATGTCATAGGCGCCCCAGGCGCTGCGGCAGCCCTTGAAGCGGCCCACTGGCCCCACGGCGCGCTCATCGCCCTCTTCGTCCTCGGTGTTGCACTTGGCCCCGTTGAACTCACGGCCATAGGGATAGGCGGCGCCGCCTCGGCCCTTGCAGGCGCGTATCCACTCGCTGTCGGTACACAGGCGCTTGCCCGCGCCCTTGCACAGCCCCTCGGCGCCGCTGTGGTTGATCTTGGTCTTGGGCCGCCCCGCGCCGGGGTACTCGTAGACATCGACGCAGTAGGCGTTGCCCGCGCGGGCCAGGGCGACGCCTTCACCGACGATCTTGCCCTTCTTGATCGTGCCCTTGGGGAAGTTCCCCGCGCGCACCATGACCATCCCCTTGGGGCAGCTGAGGCCCTCGTCGCTGCTGGGGCGCTCATCGGCGGTGTTGGGCCGCTGTGGCGCGGGCGCCTCCTCGACGGGGGGCTTGACCGGCGCCTCCTCGACGGGGGGCTTGACCGGCTCCTCCTTGACGGGGGGCTTGTCGGGCGTCTCCTTGACAGGGGGCGGGCTCGGCGGCGTCGGCGGCGTCGGCGGCGTGATCACCGGCGGCGTCGGCGGCGTAACCGGCGCAGAGGCGGCCTCAGAGGGCGCCGCGTCAGGCGCGCTGGGGTTGACGACGCCCACGCCCTCGGGGGTGAGCACCTTGACGGGCAGCGGCGCGGCGGCGTCGGGCGCGCCGCTGAGCACGGTGGTGGTCGTGGTGGTCATGGGGCGCTGCTCAAGGAAGTGCAGCGCGGTGAAGACGACGACGCCGACGACCACCACGATGGAGAGCACAAAGCCCGCGTTGGAGCGGAGGAACCAAGGCCCCTCGGGCTTGAGCCGCTTCATGCTCATCTCGGTGGGCGGGACCGGCGCCGCGCTCATAAAGTCCACCGAGGGGGGGGCGTCGAGATCCACGGGGGGGAGCGTGACGGCGCGCGGGGAGGGCAGACCAATGGGCACGCGGATGTCCACGGACTCGCCCGACTCGATGAGGTCGTAGGCGTCAAGCTCCTCGACGTACGAGGCCTCGGCGGGGGCCTCCTTGAGCGCCCCAGGCGGGGGCACCGGCGGCAGCGAGCTGGACTTGACCCGCAGCTTCTCAAGGGCGACCGAGCGCAGCATGCTCGGCGTCTGTTGAACCGTCGCCGCGTCCTGGATGGACCGCCCCTTAACGGGCGCCTCATCCGGCGTGACCTGGATCGTCTCAGGGTCACGCAGCCCCACCGGGATGGCGATCTTGCGCGTGACATCCTCGGGCAGCAGCGGCTCTCGCGCGCGGATATCCACCGAGGCGATCTCACGCGCGTCGATATACGTGCCCAGCGCCTCCGAGAAGGCCTCAGCGCTCTGGTAGCGATCGGCTGGATCGAGGGCCGTGGCCTTGTTGATGAGGTGATCTACGCCATCGACCTGGGCCTCCTCCGGGGCGTTGAGCACCTCGGAGGGCGGAGGGCCGTCGGCGGCGTACTGACGCCCCGTGATCAGCTCGTAGAGGAGCACGCCGAGGCTGTAGATGTCGGCGCGGGGGTCCACCGGCTGGCCCGCGCGCAGCTCTGGGGCGAGGTAGGGCGCGTCGGCGGCCTCCACGAAGCGCTCGCGCGGCAGCGCCTCGAAGGCGTTGAAGTCCGTGACCTTGAGCACATCGGGCAGGATCAGGATGTTCTCAGGCTTGAGATCCCCATGGACTGTATGCCGGTGCGCGTGGCCGAGGGCCATCGTCAGCTGGTTGAAGATGGGCTCAACCTCGCGGACGGTGAACCGCTGCTCTTTCTCCTGGCGCAGCCCGATGACCTTACGCAGCGTGAGGCCTTCGAGATACTGCATGGTGAAGTAGCACAGCTCACCCTCTTCGCCTGCGTCGTAGATCCGCACGATGTGCTGCTGAGAGAGCTTGCGCGTGCGCCGGATCGCCTTGATGAAGGCGTCACGGTCCGCAGGCTCGGGCAAGAGATCCTCGTGGATGACCTTGAGGACGATCTCAATCTCGATCTCTCGATCATAGACACGGTAGACCGTGCCCAGCGGCCCGCTGGCGATGAGATCGCGGATCTCATAGCGGCTGTCTACGACATCTCCGATAGCGAAGGGGCGCTTCTCAGCCTCCTTGGCGGCGCGTATGCGGCGCTTCTCTAAGGCGCGAAAGGAGGTGGTCGTGGCGGTGAAGGTCTTGCGAGCACCCGCGAAGCGCTGCCCGCAGTTGGGGCACTGCTGCACGCCGTCGGGGACATCACTTCCACAGCGAAAACAAATCATGGGTGCGTTTTCCCCTCGTTCGGGAGAGGGGCTATTTAGCAGAGGGGGGCACATCCTTCAAGGGCGCTGCCGCGCAGACTTTGGGGCAGTCACATCAAAACTTCGTTGACCTTTGATGGCGGGGCGAGACGATCGCCAAGCCTCAAGGGTGCCTCATGTGCTCGACAGCGCGAGTTGCGGCGCGAGGGAGATCCGGGGGGGAGGGGGTTGGCGACGCTCAAGGGGCCTCTTCATCGACCATCCCATAATCAAGTACACCCTCCAACGCACCCCGCCCTCGACGAAGATCGATCGCTTCAGTAACACCTTGACCCGCCGCTCCAGCCAAGCACCGTCAGGACAGCGCGCGTTGCGACTCTCGTCATCTAGTATTGCATATGAGCCGCGATAGTATATTATCGCCTCATGAAAAGCACCATGAGCACAAGCAAGGCGGCGAAGTTACTAGGCGTATCGGTCAAGATGCTGGGGAAGTGAAGGACGGTTCATTCCAGTGGCGCGAACAGAGAACAATCTTCGTCTATACACGAAAGCGCAGATCCGAGAGTTTATCGGCTTGAAGCAGCCGATATCTAAGCCGACACGGCTGGTCGCATACTGCCGCGTTCCCAGCGTGGCACAGAAGATTGTTCTGGTCAACCAGCGCGAGGTGCTGGAAGAGTTTGTTGTGGCGAATGTCGAATTAGTCCCCCAAAAGCTGGATGAAGCGTTGAGGAAGGATAAAAATGCAACTGACTCATAAAATCGCGCTTTATCCAACGCCGGAACAGGCAAACTATTTCGCCCGCGCATGTGGCACAGCGCGTAAAGTCTGGAACTGGGCGCTGAATGAGTGGAACCGGCAGTATGCAGCCGGTCAGAGACCCAGTGCGATGGCGCTGAAGAAACAATTTAACGCCATCAAGTATAACCTGTTTCCTTGGCTCAAGGACATTCACCGCGATGCACACGCGCAGCCATTCGCTCATCTCGGCAAGGCATGGAGCAGATTCTTCGCCGACGTGAAGGCAAACAAACGGGCGCACGCGCCTCGGTTCAAAAAAAAGGGTCGCTGTCCCGACAGCTTCTATGTTGCCAACGACAAATTCAGCGTCACCGCAAAAAACGTTCGGCTGCCGAAGATCGGCGATGTCTCGATGGCTGAAGCGCTGCGCTTCGACGGAAATCTCCTCAGTGCCACGGTTTCACGCACGGCGAATCGCTGGTTCATCGCGATTCAGGTCGAAGTCTCCGATGCAGAGTTTTACCGGACAAGAAAGGCGAGTGGTATCACCGGCGTTGATTTGGGTATCAAGTTCGCGGCCACACTTTCCACAGGCGAGGCCATCGAAGCACCCAAGCCGCTCAAGGCCGCGTTGCGCCGTCTCAGGGTTCGTGGGCGTCGTCTAAGCCGCAAGATCGAGGCCGCCAAGGCGGCGGCCGGATTCGCGCCGAAGTCTAGGTTACCAAAGGACGTGAAACTTTCTGTATCCAATAACCATAGGAAATCTACTGCGACATTGGCAAGGCTGCACGCCCGCATCGCCCGTGTTCGAGCGGATTTCACCCACAAGCTTACAACTCGGCTCTGTCGCGAAAACCAAGCGGTAGTAATCGAGGATTTGCATGTCAAGGGTATGCTCGCAAACAAACGGCTTGCTCGAGCCCTCAGTGACATTGGCTTTGGGATGTTCAGAACGCAGATCGAGTACAAAGCGAAGCGTTTTGGCACTCGTTTGGTCATCGCTAACCGCTGGTATCCAAGTAGCCGACTGTGCTCGGTGTGTCATTGGAAATATGAGACGCTGAGGTTAAATGATCGTGAGTGGACGTGCCCTCAATGCGGCACACACCATGACCGCGACCATAACGCGGCGCTCAACCTTGAACGGCTCGCAACCGCAACTGCGCTACCCGTGGCGAGTCCGTCCGGCAACGGCGGCGCTGCGGCAGGAATGGTTCCTGTCGCAGCCGGGAAAGTTACGCCTGTCAGATACGAATGTGGTCAACAAGACACGTCGGGGCAGGAAAAGAACCGTGCGCATCTTCGCGCACTTTCTTGATAGCAGGATGAGGATGTTTCGCTTTAAAGTCGTCGCGACGCTCTTCTTGGTCTTCGCCGCCGCCGGCGGGGTCGTCTACTACCACCAAGATGAGGCCATCTCCGAAGGCGTCCAGCAAAAGATCAAGGATCGCGTAGAGGCTGCGCGCCACAGCCTGACGCGCAGCCGCTCCTTGAGCGACTTCGCCTTGATGGCCAAGACCGCCGAGGTCGCCAACGGCGCGCAGATCGCCCAGATCCTCGCCCGCACCCCCGAGAGCTTCGCCGATCCCGAAGGCAACCCGCTGGGCGAGGATGACTTCCACTATGAGGTCCACAAGCTCATGAACAAAGAGCTGGATCTGTGGAAGGAGAAGTTTAAGGCCCTCGCCGAGCATAAGGGGAAGCCCAGCCATGAGCTGGCCGATCTGCTCACCAGCCCCCCCGATTGGTTTGTCGTCCTCGACGCCAAGGGGATCGGCGTGGCCAACGCCGCCGATCTGGCTTGGTTTGGCGAGGCGGAGGCCAATGTCCTTGAGGAGCGCCCCGCCCTCAAGCGCACGCTGGAGGGCGGCGAGCGTCTGCGCGATATCTGGATCATCAAGGGCTCACCGATGACCGTCTCCGCCGCGCCGGTGCGCCAAGGTCAGAAGATCCTCGGCGCCGTGGTCCTCGGCTACCGCCTCACCGACGCCGAGGCCAACCGCGATAAGGCCCGCGTCTCCACCGAGGTGGCCTACTTCGTCCGCGATCGCCTCAACCAAAGCTCCAGCCTCAGCTCCGCCGATGAGCCCGAGCTGCAAAAACACCTCGCCGACAAGCAGCTCTATAAGGGGGAGCGCGCCCTCTTGGAGCTGGATCTGCGCGGCGTCAACTATATCGCCGCCGTGGGCACGCTGGAGGGCTACGCCAGCGCCAAGGACGTGGGCTTCATCGTCCTCGTCGATCAAACCCACACGCTCAAGGCCGACAAGGAGGTGCTGATCTGGATACCCGCCTCCTTTATCGTCGCCTTCTTCCTGGCCCTCGGCGTCATCCTGGGCTTCTTCCAGCAGTTCTTGGCGCCCTTCGAGGGCATCGATCAGGGCGTGATGGAGATCATCAACGGCAACCTGGATTACTGGTTCGAGGCCTCGGGGCGTGAGCTGCCCAGCACCATGTCGCAGAACCTCAACATCATGGTCTGTCTGCTCTCAGGGCGGCCCTTGCCCGAGGACGATGAGGCCACGGAGGGGGAGCACTGGGCGGAGGATCGCCTCTTTATCGATGAGCTCAACGCCAGCGAGTTCCATCAAAAGCCGGTGAGCGCCGCGGCGGTCATCGCCGGCGAGGAGCATGGCCTTGATCCCCGCATCATCTCGCTCGTCAAGGAGGACGAGGAGACCTATAAGCGCCGCCTGTTCAAGGAGTACACCGCCGCGCTGCGCGAGACGGATCAGCCAATCCAGGGCATCACCTTTGAGAAGTTCACCCGCAACGTCGATAACAACGCCTCGGCGCTCAAAGAGAAGTACAGCTGCGCGCAGGTGCGCTTTATCATCCTGATTCAAGAGGGCAAGGTCACGCTGACGCCCATCCCCATCCTCTAGCCTCATGCCGCTTGTCCCCACCCTCTCAGGGCTTGATCGCCTGATCGCGGAGGGCGGCCGCCGCCTCAAGGGCCGCCGCCTCGGCCTCCTCTGCCACGCCGCCTCCGTCACCCAAGACTTCGAGCACATCACGGCGCGCTTCAAGGCCCTCGGCCTGGACGTGCGCCGGGTCTTCGGCCCCGAGCATGGCATCTGGGCCGACGCCCAAGACATGATCGCCGTCGACGGCGCGCCCCGCGAGCCCCACACCGGCGCGCCGATCTGCTCGCTCTATGGCGACGCCGAGGAGAGCCTCATCCCCCGCCCCGAGGTCCTCGCTGATCTGGATGTGCTGGTGGTGGATCTGCAAGACATCGGCAGCCGCTATTACACCTATATCTGGACGGCGACCCTGGCGGCGCGGGCCGCCCACGCCGCTGGGGTGGAGGTCCTCATCCTTGATCGCCCCAACCCCCTCGGCGGCGCCGTGGAGGGGGGCTGGATACGCCCCGGCTTTGAGAGCTTCGTCGGGCGCTTCAGCGTGCCGACCCGCCACGGCTTGACCTTGGGCGAGATGGTCACCATGCAGGCCCACCTCGGCGGCTTCAGCGAGGGCCTAGAGGTGCTCAAGGTGGCGGGCTGGCGGCGCGGCCTCTACCTCGATGAGACGACGATCCCTTGGGTGCAGCCCTCGCCCAACATGCCCACGCTGGAGACGGCGGTGGTCTACCCAGGCATGTGCTTGATCGAGGGCACGCAGCTCAGCGAGGGGCGCGGCACGACCCGGCCCTTTGAGCTGATCGGCGCCGACTTCATCGAGCCCTTCGCCTTGGCGGCGGATCTGACGGCCTTGGCGCTGCCTGGGATCGCCTGGCGCGCCGTCTACTTCCGCCCCACGTTTCACAAGCTCGCCGGGCAGCGCGTCGGCGGCGTGGCCCTCCATGTCACCGATCGCCGCGCCCTCCAGCCGCTGCGGCTGGGCCTCCACCTCCTCGCCGCCATCCGCCGCCGCTACGGCGAGGCGCTGGCTTGGCGCGCGGCGCCCTATGAGTTCATCGCTGATCGCCCCGCCTTGGATCTGCTCCTGGGCGATGACGTGGGCCGCCCGCTCTTGGCCTCGGCGCCCCCGCCCTCGGCGGTGGATGATTACTGGCGAGCGAGGATGAAGGAGGCCGAGGCCTTCCTGGTCCAGCGCGCGCCCTTTGAGGGGTATCCACCATGAGAATCGCCTTCGTCGCCAACACCCACGGCGAGCTTGAGCGCCTTGAAGAGGCCCTCCTTCAGCTCCTCAACTATGGCGTAGAGCGGATCATCCCCGTCGAGCTGGCCGTGCATGACGTCGAGGCCGTGCTGCGCGAGCGCGCGGCGCGCTTCCCTGAGCCTGTTGAGCCGCATGATCTGCGCTTCCCTGACTTCGTGCTCGCCTCGGTGCTGCGGGATCAGATCGAGCCTGACTTGGATGAGGTGGCGCGCACTCAGCGGCTGCGGGCCTGCTTGGTCACGGACGGCGAGGCGGAGCGAGGGATGCGCGTGGAGGGGCAGCTTATCGTCGTCCGCTCCGTGCAGACCCCGCTGGAGGGCGCGGCGCTCTTGGTGTTGGCGCCCCATGAGCGGTTTAACCTCAACCGCGACAAGATCCCCCCGCGCCTCTGCCCGGGCCACCTCCGCGACGCCTTTGAGGGCGGCGAGGCCCCCGGCGTGGCCCTCGTCGATGTCACCCGCGAGCGGATCGAGATCCGCCAGCTCCAGCTCAACGGCGCGCTGAGCGGCCCGATGGTGCTCTAGGCGGGTGCCCTCGCCTCGGCCTCGGCGCTGACCCGGCGGCGGAAGCGGCGGGCGAGGATCACCGTCAAGCCCAGCCACAGCGCCGTGATCGCCCCCAACAAGAGCAGCACCGCCGCGTGGCCCAGGGCCGCCGTTGACAGCCCCAGCAGCAGCAGCGAGGCCAGCCCCTTGGAGGTGCGATAGGTCCACATCTCCACGGGCTTGCCGTCCAGCCGCTCGCGGGCGTCGAGGGGGATGTAGAGCAACTCCTTGCCTGTGCGAAACAGCGTGTAGTCAAAGACCTTGCTGGAGACCTTGATGATGACCGCCGCCCAGACGCCCGGCGCCCAGATCAAGCCCAGCAGGCCCACCCCCAAGATGGCGGGCACGCTCAGCAGCACCTTGGGGATGCCCCAGCGCTTAAAAATCGGGCCGGTGAGGGCGTTGAAGAGCAGGGTGCCAATCGAGATGGCGGCATAGACATAGCCGATGGCCTGCGTGCGCAGATCGGGGTCCGTCCAGCGCGCCTCGGCCATGGATTTAAAGAGGAAATCCACGAGGTTGATGGCGATCTGCACCACGGCGATGAGGATCATCAGCAGCGTCAGGTAGTCGCTGCGGCGCACCCCGGCCAAGGCGGCGCGCAAGGCCCCTTGGGTGGGCCTCGGCGGCGGCGCGTCGGCGTCGGCGGGCAG
>JAHJCH010000056.1 GCA_018813065.1 Myxococcota bacterium | reverse complement strand
TCCGCGCCGCCGCCGCCGACCTCCAGCGGCTCCTCCAGCTCGCCTGCGCCGATCCGCGCCGCCGCCGCCGAGAGGCGCTTGAGCGGCGCGGCCAAGGCGCGGGCGAAGAGGAGCGCCGCCGCCGCCAGCCCCGCCAAGGCCAGGAGGCCCGCCAGGACCATCACGCGCCTCAGATCCGTCAACGCTTGATACGTCTCCGCTCGCCCCTCGACCCCCACCGCGGCGATGACCCGCCCCTCGTGGCGGAGCGGCGCGTAGCCCCGCTGATAGGGCCGCCCGTCGTCGCTGAGGAAGCGCACGGAGGCGGCGACGTGGCCCTCGTGGACCTGGGCCAGCTCAAAGCGATCCTGGGCCAGCGCCCGATCCAAGGCGCCTGGCGCCGCGCCGCCGGAGATCAGCAGCCCGCCGTCGAGGTCGCTGAGAAAGGCGCGCCGCGCGCCCACCGCCGAGGCCATGACGCTGAGCTGCTTTTGGAGCCGCGCCCGCGTGCGGGCCTTGTCCGGGCTGAGGCGCGCCACCGGGCCGGGGGGGATCTGGCTGGCGATGGCCGCCGCGTTGGTGGTCAGGCGCCGCCCGATCTCGGCCTCAAGGTGGCCCTGCGTGGTGATCGCGGCGAGCGCCGAGAGCGCGAGGATAAAGATCAGCGCCGGCAGCAGCGCGGCGACGGTCATGCGGGCTTGTAGGGCGCGTGGGATCAGCCTCATCGTCGGCAGGTTAATCCAATTCAGGCGCGCGGTGGATTGAACTTTCGCGCGCCCCGCGCCTAAATCACCGCCGGGATGAACATCGACGCAGAGAGGAGGCGCCGTGGACGCGCTGCTTGAGAGGGCCAGAGCTTGGATCATCGACGATCCCGATCCCGACACCCGCGCGACGGTGGCGGCGTGGATCGCGGCCGAGGATCGCGCGGCCTTGGAGGCGCACTTCGGCGCGCAGCTGGAGTTCGGCACCGCCGGGATGCGCGGCGAGATCGGCCCCGGCCCCAACCGGATGAACCGCGCCAACGTCCGCCGCGTCTCCCTGGCCCTGGCCCACCACGCCCTCGCTGAGATCCCCTCGGCGGCGGCGCGGGGCGTCGTCATTGGCTTCGACGGGCGGACCCTCTCGGCGGAGATGGCCCAGGACACCGCCCGCGTCTTCGCCGGCTTGGGCTTCAAGGTCTGGCTCTTTGATGAGATGGCGCCCACCCCGCGCCTCGCCCACGCCCTGCTTCACCTCGGCTGCGCCGTGGGCGTGATGGTCACCGCCAGCCATAACCCGCCCAGGGACAACGGCTACAAGGTCTACTGGGCCGACGGGGCGCAGATCCTCCCCGAGCAGGCCGATGGCATCAGCGCGCGGCGGGATCAGATCGGCGGCCTCAGCGGCGTGGCGCTGCCTGCGCTGGCGGCGCTGCGGGCCGAGGGGCAGCTGCGCGCCGTCGATGAGGCGGTCTTCGAGGCTTACCTTGAGGGCCTGGCGGGCCTGCGCGTCTATGACGGCCCCGCCACCCTGCGCGTCGCCTACACCCCCATGCACGGCGTGGGGCTCGACAGCCTCACCCGCGTCTTAAGCCGCTTTGGCTACACCGATCTCCATGTCGTCCCCGCGCAAGCCCAGCCCGATCCGGCCTTCCCCACCGTCGCCTTCCCCAACCCCGAGGAGCCCGGCGCGATGGATCTCGTCGAGGCCCTGGGGCGCGCCATCGGCGCGGACCTGGTTGTGGCCAATGATCCCGACGCCGACCGCTTGGCGATCGCGATCCCCGACGGCGCGGGCGGCTTCTTGCGGCTGACGGGGGATCAGATCGGCGCGCTCTTGGGCGATGAGCTGCTGCGCTATGGCCCCGCAGGGGGCGAGCCGCTGCTCGTGACCACCGTCGTCTCCTCGATCATGTTCAAGGCCATCGCCGCCGCCCACGGCGCCACCTACGCCGAGACGCTGACGGGCTTTAAGTGGCTGGCTCATCGCGTCATCGACCATCCGGGCCGCCCCGTCTTGGCCTATGAGGAGGCCTTGGGCTACGCGCCGGGGGCGCTGGTGCGCGACAAGGACGGGCTCTCGGCGGCCTTGCTCTTTTGTGATCTGGCGGCGCGCTGCGCGGCGCGCGGCGAGACGCTCTTGGGGCGGCTGGAGGGGCTCTATCGCCAGCACGGGCTGCACCTCAGCGCCCAGGTCAGCGTGCGCGGCGATCAGGCCACGCTCAGCGCGATCATGGCGCGGATTCGGGCGGCCCCGCCCAAGGCCATCGGCGCGCGCGCGGTGATCTCGCTGCGGGATCTTCAGACCGGCCTCCACCATCAAGGCGCGCGCGTCGAGGCGATCAGCTTACCCAAGACCAACGCGCTGATCTTCACGCTCGATGACAAGGCGGTGATCCGCGTGCGGCCCTCGGGGACGGAGCCCAAGGTCAAGCTTTACTTCGAGTGGGTGGGGGTCTTGGGGGCTGCGCAGGGCTACCTGGAGGGCGTCGCCGCGGCCCGCCCCGCGCTGACGCGGCTCATCGAGGAGACGCGCGCCGCCTTGGGCCTCTGAGCGCGCCGATCTGGCTTATTTTTCGTGCTTTTAGCCGTGAAATTTGAGAGAGAAGAGCCCCGATTAAAGAGGAGCTTTTTTCATGAAAAGGTGGATTTATCTGGGCCTCGCCCTGGGCCTATGGGCCTGCGCCGATGACGGCGATGACAGCGGCGGCGGCGGCGATCCCGATGTGCTGCCGATCCAGCGCGACGCGGCGGGGATCGGCGGCGGCGGCG
>JAHJCH010000055.1 GCA_018813065.1 Myxococcota bacterium | reverse complement strand
CCCGCGCCGCCGCCGCCTCGCTTGGGCGGCCCGCAGCCCTCCTTCGCGGAGCCCTTCTCCTTGGATCAGATCGGCGCCTTGGGTAAGAGCGCCACGGCGCCGCGCACCAGCTACAGCGTCAGCGATGATCTCTTCACGGTCGGGCCGCCAGCGCCGAGCGCCCCTCAAGCGGGCGTCATCCTCGGCGCCCCCGATCCGGCCCAGCTCCTCGATGTGGATGATCTGCGCATCAAGAAGCACCGCAGCGTGATGGGCTTGGTCTGGGCGGTGGCGATCCTCGTCGGCGTCGGCGCGCTGGGCTGGGTGATGTACCACAACTATCTCAACCCCAAGGAGCGGGGGAACCCCAACCTCCAGGTGGCCCCGCCCCGCTTCCAAGACCTCGCCAAAGGCCCTGATGACCTCCCCCCTGTGGCGCCCGCCAAGCGCGCCTTGGTGCGGCTGGAGAGCGAGCCCAGCGGCGCGCGCGTGGTGCTCAACGGCAACCCGCTGGCGGCGCTGACCCCCACGGCGGCGCAGACCTACGCCGATCAGTGGGTCGAGGTGACCATGAGCGCGCCCGGCTACCTCCCCGCCACGCGGCGGCTGCGCCTGGAGGGCGACGAGGGCAAGGTACACATGACGCTGTCGAAGGGGCGCCCCGAGACGGGCAGCTTGCGGGTGGAGTCCGATCCCGAGGGCGCGGCGGTGATCTTAAACGGCGAGACGCTGGGCTTTACGCCCGTCAGCCTCCCCAAGCTGGCGGCGGAGCAGCAGCACGCCTTCCTGATCATGAAGGACGATCACTACCCGCATATGCTGCTCTACACCCTCGCGGCGGGGGAGGAGATGGATGTCATCGTGCGGCTGGCGCCGGCGCGCGGGGCGCGGGCGCAGGCGCAGATCAGCGTGCAGTCGCGGCCCCTCGGCGCGGAGATCACCCAGGCGTTGATGAGCGAGCAGCCCAAGATCAAGGGCAAGACGAGCCGCTTCCCCTTGCTGCTCAACGCCCCGATGAACACGCAGACGCGGCTCAAGGCCATCAAGGCCGATCATGACAGCGCCGAGGCGATCATCGACGTGGAGAAGGCCCACTACACCCTCTACCTCAAGCTCACGCCGCCCAAGGTTGAGTATGGCTACCTCAACCTCAGCGGCCCCAAGGAGCTACAAGCCTTTGTGGGTAAGGGCGAGGTGGCGCTGCCGAGCCGTCGCCACACGCTGCCGGTGGGGGTTCATGAGCTGATCACCTTCTCGCCGGACTCTGACGCGCGGGCGACCTTTAAGATCGAGATCCGCAAAGGCAAGACCCTCAAGCATCGGCTGTCCTTAAAAGACAACACCATCCAACTCCACTAGTCCACCAGGCACCTCAAGCTCGGCGGAGGCGTCGCCGTTGACAAGGCCCACAACAGGGGGAGCCTGATGAGCAACCACGCCAAGCTGATGGTCTTAGACGATGACTTTATCCTGCGTCGCCTGATCATCGGCGTCGCTGAGCATATGCGTTTTAAGACCCTTGGGGTGCAGGACGCCGCGCGCTTCCGCGAGGCGTTTGACGGCTTCTGCCCCGATGTCGTGACGCTGGATCTCGCCCTCGGCGACGAAGACGGCGTAGAGATCCTCCACTTTATGGCCAAGCAGAAGCACACCCCTGCGGTGCTGCTGATCAGCGGCTTTGATCAGCGCGTGCTCAACTCCACGGTGCGCGTCGGCGAGGCCCTGGGGCTGCGGATGTTGCCGCCGCTGCAGAAGCCTGTCCGCGCCGACGCCCTGGCCGTCGCGCTCAAGGAGCTGGTCAAGGCCGAGGCGCCGATCACCCCAGAGGCGATCACCCAAGGGCTGGCTAAGGGCGAGTTATTCCTCAACTTTCAGCCCAAAGTACACCTCCCCACGCGCAAGCTGACGGGCGTCGAGGCGCTGATCCGCTGGCGTCGCCCCGATCAAGGCATCATCCCCCCCGACGCCTTTATCCCCATCGCCGAGCGGGCTGAGGTCATCCACCCCCTCACGGCGTTTGTCTTCGACGAGGCGCTGCGCGCCCAGGCGCGCTGGCTGGAGGCGGGCTTGGATCTCAGCGTCGCCGTCAACGTCTCGGCCCACTCCATCGAGGACGACAGCTTCCCCGATCAGCTCCACCGCCGCGTGCTGGCCGCTGGGCGTGAGGCGGGCAAGCTGACCATCGAGGTGACGGAGACGACGGCGATGACCGACGTGGACGCCATCACCAGCGTGCTGACGCGGATGCGCATCAAGGGCTTCCACCTCTCCCTCGACGACTTCGGCACGGGCTACTCTTCCCTGGTGGAGCTATACCGGATGCCCTTCTCCGAGCTGAAGATCGACAAGTCCTTCGTCTACAAGCTCGACACCGACACCGACGCGCGCAACATCGTCCAAGCCATGATCGGCCTCGCCCACAACCTGGGGCTCAAGGCCGTCGCCGAGGGCATCGAGACGAAGGCCGTCCTCGACGCGCTCATCGAGATGGGCTGCGACTACGCCCAGGGCTACTACATCAGCCGCCCGCGCCCCGCCGAGGATCTCTTGGAGTGGGCGCCGACCTGGTCATGAGCCTGCCCCGCTTCACGCCTTGCCCAGCCCTCGAAGGTCTACACACGCCGCTGTGGCTCTATGTCTTTGCCCGCGGGCAGATCATCTGGGCCAATGAGGCGGGGCGGGCGCGCTGGGGGGGGCTGAGCCTCGACGCGCTCCAAGCGCTGCGCTTGCGCGAGCGGCTGCCGCTTCAGCTGACGGATCTCAAGCAGCTCCACGAGGGGGCGCGGCTGGAGAAGCGCTGGCGTCTCCTCGATCAAGGCGACGAGATCACGCTGCGCTGCGCCGCCGTCCAGACCCCTGATGAGGGCGTGGCGATCTTGATGGAGGTCATCGAGGTGGCGCCGATTGAGGCGGCGCCGAGCGAGGCGGCATTGAGCGAGGCGGCATTGAGCGAGGCGGCATTGAGCGAGGCGGCATTGAGCGAGGCCCTCGCGCTCCACCGCGAGCTGCTGGAGGCGCTGCCGGTGGGGATCGCCGTCAGCGACGCGGCGGGCCGCTGCGTGATCTTCAACCAGACCAGCGCGGCCTTGACGGGCGTGCCCGTCGAGGGGGCCTTGGGTCAACCGCTGAGCGCGGCGCTGCCGCCGCCGCTGGCGGCGCGCTGGTCGAGCTTGGAGCGGCGCGCGCTTGAAGAGGAGGCCACGCCGCTGGAGGAGGAGCGGCTTGAGGGGTCGGGCGCGCCGCGCTGGGTCTTGGCGGGGCGGCGTGGGCTCCTCAACAGCGCCTACGCGCTGACCTTCGCCTTTGACATCACCGAGCGCAAGCAGATGGAGCGGGCGGCGGCGGCCCAGAACGACTTTATCCGCCACGTCATCGACACCGACCCCAACCTCATCTTCGTCAAGGACGCGCGGGGCAAGTTCAAGCTCGTCAACCAAGCCGTCGCCGATCTCCTGCGGGCCACCGTCGCGGAGCTGGAGCGTGAGGACGGCGAGCAGCTCAACCGCGAGCGCCTGCTGGGCTACGCGGGGGCCGATCAGCTGGTCTTGGAGCAAGGCCGCGAGGTGCGGCTGGAGGAGCGCATCACCCTCCCCAGCGGCGCGGTGCGTTGGTTTCACACGATCAAGCGGCCGCTGACCCGCGCCGACGGCGAGGTCAACATCCTGGGCATCTCCAGCGACGTCACCGAGCGCAAGCAGGCCATCGAGGAGATGCGCGCCGCCAAGGACCAGGCCGAGGCCGCCTCCCAAGCCAAGTCAGAGTTCCTCGCCACCATGAGCCATGAGATCCGCACGCCGATGAACGGCGTCATTGGCATGGTCAACCTGCTCCTCGACACCCCCCTCGACGACGAGCAGCGCGAGATGGCGCGCACGATCCGCGAGTCCGCCGACGCGCTCTTGTCGATCATCAATGAGATCCTCGACTTCTCACGGATCGAGGCGGGCAAGCTGGAGATCAGCGACGCGCCCTTCTCCTTGCCGCGCACCTTGGAGGGGGCCTTGGAGATCATCGCCCCGCGCGCGGAGGCCAAGGGGCTCTCTTGCAGCGCCTTCCTCGCCCCGGATTTGCCGTTGACCGTGCGTGGGGACGCGGCGCGGCTGCGCCAAGTGCTGCTCAACCTCCTGGGCAACGCCATCAAGTTCACCGAGCGGGGGGGCGTGACGCTCAGCGCGCGGCTCAGCCGCCGAGAGGGCAGGCAGGGCTGGGTGCGCCTTGAGGTCAAGGACACGGGGATCGGCATCCCCGCCGATAAAATCGCCACGCTCTTCGACGCCTTTACGCAGGCGGACACCTCCCACTCCAGGCGCTTCGGCGGCAGCGGGCTGGGCCTGGCGATCAGCAAGCAGCTCTGCCTCTTGATGGGAGGCGCCTTGAGCGTCGCCAGCGTCGAGGGCGAGGGCAGCGCCTTCTCCTTCGAGCTGCCCTTCCCGGTGGAGGAGGCCCCCAAGGAGATCATCGATCTGGGCGGCGAGCGGATCGCGCTGCTCGATCCCGATCCGAGCGTGCTGGGCGTGCTTGAGCAGCAGCTCTCGGGCTGGGGGGCCACGCCGCTGCGCTACGAGCACCCGGACGAGGCGCTGAGGGCGCTGAGCGCGGCGGGGCGGCGGCTGCTGATCGTCGATGAGGTCTTCTACAAAGAGCGCCAAGACCTGCGGGCGCTGATCGCCGAGGGGCAGCCGTGCGTGTTGATGTCCCCTCGCCCTTGGGAGTGGCGAGGCATGGAGCTGCGGGTCATCGCCAAGCCGACGCGCTACAGCGCGCTCCTCAACGCGGTGCTTGAGGGCCTGGGCCGCGAAGCCCAAGCCGAGGCGGCCTTGACGCGCGAGCCCTCCGCCGCGCGCCCCATCCAGGCCCAGGCCCCGCTCAACCTGCTGGTCGCCGAAGACAACCTGGTCAATCAAAAGGTGGCGTTGGCGCTGCTGACGCGGGCGGGCCACCAGGTGACGTTGGCCAAGAACGGCCTGGAGGCCGTGGACTGCGCCTCGACGGGGGCCTTTGATCTGATCTTGATGGACGTGCAGATGCCGGAGATGGACGGCCTGGAGGCCACGCGGCGCATTCGGCGCGGCCCCGCCAAGGGCACGCCGATCATCGCCATGACCGCCAACGTCATGGAGGGCTTCGCCGACGAGTGCTACTTGGCGGGGATGGACGACTTTGTGAGCAAGCCCATCGCCTTTGACGCGCTGCTGTCGGCGCTGGAGAAGTGGCGTGGTGGGCGAGGGGGCGAGGAGATCGAGGGCGCCGCGTCGGACGAGGCGTGGTCATTTGATCTCAACGAGGTCGGCTTGGAGGAGGCGCCGTTGCCCTTGAACATCACAGGCGCGCCGCTGCCCCTCGCCGCGCTGCCCCTCGCCGCGCTGCCCCTCGCCGCGCTGCCCCTCGCCTCATGCCTCGACGAGGACGACGCGCCCTCGGTCATCGAGACGTCGATCCTGGAGGGCTTCATTGAGCAGCTGGGGGTGGATCTGCTGCGGATGCTGCTCGACGACCTGGAAGGGGACGCCAGCGCGCGGGTGGCGCGCATGGAGGACCTCTTCGACGCCCGCGACACGCTCCACTTAGGCCGAGAGGCGCACGCGTTGAAGTCCTCCTCGGCCAACCTGGGCCTCAGCGGCCTCTCAGCGCGCGCCGCCGAGATCGAGGCGCGCTGCCAGCGTGGGGCGCTGCCGGCGCGGGAGCCGATCGAGGCGCTGCCTGATCTGCTTGAGCGTGGGCTGCGTCAAGTGCGGCGATACCTCAAGGGCATCTCTGCTTGAGCGTCGGATCTGCTTGAGCGTAGAAGCGTGACGCCGCCGCGCCGCTGTGTCATCTTGGCGCCCCGCGTGGAAAGCAAGCGCTCTGCGCTTGCAGGGCGTGGTGAGGGCGAACCTGAAGGGTTCGTCCGAACGGGGCGCGGAGCCCCCTCTCTGCTTGGAGGCGCTGTGCAGCTTAAAGGCTTCCTCATCGACATGGACGGCACCCTCTACATTGGCCCGCGCGCCTCAACGGGCGCCGTGGCCTTTAT
Source organism: Myxococcota bacterium (assembly GCA_018813065.1). Classification (GTDB taxonomy): domain Bacteria; phylum Myxococcota_A; class Bradymonadia; order UBA7976; family UBA1532; genus JAHJCH01. The sequence continues at coordinate 13,828 of JAHJCH010000055.1, read as the reverse complement.
GAACCAGCTGGCGGCCAGCGGCCTGCGGCGGGTGGTGCTCACCAACAACTCCTCGCGCAGCGGCGCGCGCTACGTCGAGCGGCTGACGGCGCTGGGGATGCCTGTCCGCCCTGAGGAGGTGCTCACCTCGGGCGAGGCCGCCGCCGCCTGGCTCCAGGGCCACACCGCGCTGCGGCGCCCTTACATCCTGGGCACGCAGGCGCTCGCGGACGCGGCGGGCGCCGCAGGCCTGACGCCGACCCCCTTTGAGGGTGAGCCGGACTGTGTGCTCTTGGGCTACGACCTTGATCTGACCTACGCCCGCTTAACCGAGGCGGCCTTGCTGATCGCGGGGGGGCTGCCTTACTACGCCACGCACGCCGATCTCACCTGCATTGATCCGCGCGGCCTCTTACCCGACGCGGGGGCCTTGATCGCCGCGCTGGAGGCCACGACGACGCGGCGGCCGATCATCTTGGGCAAGCCGACGACCTCGATGCTGGAGGCGGGCTTAGGGCGCTTGGGCCTCAGTCGAGGCGAGGTGATGATCATCGGGGATCAGCTCGACACGGACATCCCGCTGGGCTTGAATCACGGGGTGCGCTGCGCCCTGGTCCTCTCGGGGGAGACGAGCGCGGCGCGCCTCGCCGACAGCGGTCTGCGCCCGGACTGGGTCTGTGCCCATGTCGGCGAGGTGCATCAGCGCTTGATCGAGGAGGGTGTGTTGGGCGGGGGGTGAATGATTACTATTTGAAAAATATAGATTTAATACATAAAACAATCCCTATTTTTAATTTGAATGTGTAGTCAAAAAGCCTGAAATCTCAAGAGGAGACATCACGCTGCCGTTGATGAGCCCTTGGGAGGCACCGATGGATGATCACCGCGCAGAGGCTCGCCGCGTTACGCGTTTTTTTCTCGCCGCTTTTCTCGTACCGCCCGCCGCCTGGCTCCCCCTCATTTGGTATATCGGCCTCGTCTCTCTTGAGGAGATGCTCCAGGTGGGCATGGGCGCGGCGCTGTGGAGCTATGTGGCGATCTGGCTTGGCTTTGCGCTGTGGGTTCATCGAAGGCTCCAGCGCGAGATCCTCATTGGCTTGGGGCACCTGCGCTCAGAGGAGCGCTGTGGTCAAGCCTGCGCCGCCATCGCGCGCGCGCCGCGCTTCACCGCCATCGCGCTGCTCCTCTACGCGGCCATCGGCCCCAGCGTCGCCACCCTGGGGCATGACTTCCTCGATCCCGTCGAGCGCCAGATCGCCATCTTTACGGGGCTGCCGCTGGTCTTGGTGCTCTCGCTGCCCTTCTACCTCGCCATGCTCCTGCGGCTTGAGCGCTGGACGAAGGCCGTCCCGCTCAACCCAAAGGACTACTTTCACCTCTCCACGCGGGTGATTATCGCCTCCCTGGTGCCCTCGATCGGCGCGCTGATCGTGCTGTGTGCCTCCACGGCCTCCCTCCTGCGCGCCTCCCCTCAGATGCCCATCGGCGGGATCATCACGCGGATGGCGGTCCTCGCCGCGCTGAGCGCCTTGGCGATCTTCGTGGTGATTCGGGGCCTCAACCGCCAGCTTGAGGCGCAGCTCAAGGAGACGGTGCGCCTCGCGGCTGCGGTCTCACGGGGAGATCTCGCCTGCCGCGCGCCGACGCTCTCAAGGGATGAGCTGGGCCTCGTCACCGCTGCGCTCAATCAGACGATCGGGCACCTTGATGAGATCGTCTCAGGGCGGCTGGGGGCGCTCTCTCTGGCCATGGGGCGCTCAGGCGCGCTCCTCACGCAGACGGCGGGGGATCTCAACGCGCGGGTTGAGGGCTTGAGCCAGGGCGCCTCAGAGGTGCGTCAGATCTCCCAAGCATTAGCCGAGGAGGCGGGGGGCGTGGCCCGCACCACGGTCGAGGCGGGACAAACCCTCTCGGGCGCGGCGCAGCAGAGCCAAGAGATCTCCGCGCGGCTGCGCTCGATCAACCATGCCAGCGAATCCATCACCCATATGACCCTTGGCGTCTCCTCCGCCACCGCGCAGATGAGCGCCACGCTCCAAGACATCACGCGTGGCGCCTCACGGGTCGCGGACGCCAGCCAAGCGAGCCGTGAGCGCGTAGAGGAGACGCGCGCGGCGGTGGCGCACCTCACGCAGGCCATGTCTCAGATCCACGACATCCTTGATCTGCTCGATGACATCTCGGATCAGACCGATCTCTTAGCCCTCAACGCGACGATCGCGGCGGCAACGGCCGGCGAGGCGGGCCGCGGCTTCGCCGTGGTGGCCCATGAGGTCGGCGAGCTGGCCCACCGCGCCAGCGGCGCCACCGAGCAGAGCCGCGCCGCGCTCGCTGAGATGGATCGCTGGATGAGATCAGTGACAGAGCATGTGAGCGTCATGGCCGATGGGGTGTCTGAGGTCAGCGCCAGCGCCAGCCTCATCGCGCAGGCGGTGCGCGATCAAAGCGAGGCCACTGAAGAGATCGCCCATAACATCGACGCCTCCTCGGCGGCGCTCTCTGAGCTGGCGGAGGACACCGAGGAGATCTCAGGCGGGGTCACGCGCATCGCGGGTGTGCTCACCCAGCTCAACGCGGGGCTCACCCATATCGCCCACGCCGCCGCCACGGTGGCGGGGCAGACACAGCGCGTGGAGGCGGCCGTGGAGGGGATCTCATCAGAGCTGGTTGAGGTGGAGCAGGCGGCGGCGAACCTCAGCGACGCGGCGGGGGAGGCCAGCGCTGAGCGCGCCCGGCTTGAGGAGATCATGGCGAGCTTCGTGCCCCGCTCGGGCAGCGCCCGCGTTTCACGCGGCCTTGTTTGAGATCCCGCCTTCACAACGGGGTTTCGGGCGGGCGACAAGGCCCAGCCCACCTCGGCGACAAGATCCTTGATCGGCGCTTGGGATCAGCACGTTGGGATCACATGGGCTCGATCCTGCCGTCGCGCGTCCTCGCCTAGCCAAGCGCGCGGTGATGTGTCAAAGTGCGCCTGTTTTATCTCAAGGGGTGCTCGGCGCTGCGCGCCAAGGCTCCACGCGGGGACATCTGATGAAGTTAAACCTAGAGCGCCCACTCGTCTTCTTTGATCTGGAGACGACCGGGTTGAACGTGCAAGAAGATCGCATCATCGAGATCGCGGTCGTCAAGCTCCTCCCGGATGGCCGCCGTGAGACAAAGACACGCCGGATTAACCCCACGATCCCCATCTCCGCCGCCTCGACGGAGATCACCGGCATCAGCGATGAGGATGTCAAGGACGCCCCCAAGTTCGCCCAGCTCGCCGAGAGCCTCCGCGATTGGATCTCAGGCTGTGATCTGGCGGGCTATAACATCATGCGCTTTGATGTGCCGATGCTCCTTGAGGAGTTTGAGCGCGCGGGCGTGCCCTTCTCTTTGGAGGGCGTCCGCCTCATCGACGCGCAGCGGATCTTTCATAAAAAGGAGCCACGCACGCTGGAGGCGGCGCTGCGCTTCTATTGTGATGAGGCCCTCGATAACGCCCACGCCGCTGAGGCCGACGTCAACGCCACGATCAAGGTCCTTGAGGGGCAGCTGACGCACTATGAAGACCTCCCTCAAGACCTCGACGCCCTGGCGCGGTTCTGTCAGGACGATCGCTGGGTGGATCTGCAAGGTCGCTTGCATTGGGACGGCGATGAGGTCGTGATGGGCTTTGGCAAGAAGAAGGGCGCCTCGCTCAAGGGCCTCATCCAGCGCGATCCCAACTACATCAACTGGATCTTGGATGGGCGCTTCCCCTCGGACGTCAAGCACATCATCCGCGAGGCGCGCGAGGGGCGCTTCCCACAACGCCCCCAACGCTGAAGGCGGCTCAGCCGCGATCCAGGTAGGCCAGCGCGTGGGTGACAATCTGGAGCGCGGCGTCCGGGAGGTAGCCCTCGCCACGGTAGAGGGCCACGCCCGCCCGCGCGGCGCTGAGATCGTAAGGCGAGAAGATCACCATGGGGCGGCCCGCCTCATCCAAGATCGCCTCAAGGTGATGGGCGTCAACGGCGCGGCCCTCCGCCCGCAGGCGGCGGCGGGCGCTGAGCGTCATGCGCAGCCCCGTAGACAGATCCACGCCGCCCTTGAACTGGCCCAGCGTAAAGGGGTGATCCGGGGCCAGGGGCTTGGGCGCAGAGAGGGCCCGCGTCAGCGTCGCTCGCGCCGCCTCGGCGAAGGGCGCCGCGCCGCCGAAGGCGTCGATGAGCAGGACACCGCCGCCCTTGAGGTAGCCCGTCAACGCCTTGATCTCAGCGGCGCTGAGCTGGAGGGGCTCGTCGCCCGTGATGTGGATTAAATCCAAGCCTTGAAGCGCCTTCGTGGTTAAGCGCACGGGGGGGCGCTCCACCCAGCGCTGGCCCGTGGCGTGGAGCGCATAAGCCAGGCTGACCTCCCAGGCGGCGGCGGCCAGATCCCAGCTCGATCCTGAGCCGTAGATGATCCGCGCCATCCGCCGCTGGCCGTCCTTGGGCGTCATCGCCGGGGTGCGCGGCATACGCGAGGTGAAGCGCCCCTCCAAGGCCCGCAGATCGGTGGCGTAGAACAAGAGGTTCATCGCCAGCTTAAAGGCGTCGCCCTCCACGTCGTTGCGCTGCCACGCCCCCGAGAGATCGTCGTCGGCGATCAAGAACAGCGCCCGCCCCCCCTCGGTGACGCCCCGCAGCTTGGGGCGCCGCTGCCAATCGTGCTTGAGCACCGTGTAGATCGGGTGATCGGCCTCGATGACCTTGAGCGGCGCCGAGGGGCCAAAGAGGCGCGCGGCGAGGGCCTCGGCGCTGGCCTTAAAGGCGGGGCTGTTGTCGCTGGGCTGGGCCAAGATCAGCCCGCCTTTGTGGAGGTAGCCGCGCAGGCGCTTGACCTCGCCGTCGTCGAGCTTGAGGGCCGCCGCGCCGCTGATGAGCAGGATCGGCGCCTCAAAGGCCTCAAGGGGATCATCCAGGCCGACGGTGTGCCAGTTGAGCGGGCGCTCATAGGCGGACCACAGCGCCCGCGTCAGGTTGGCCAGATCGCGGGGGTTGAGGTTCCAGTCCGCGCCATGCTCCAGCTTCTGAAAGGCCACCGGCGCGCCGCCATAGACGAGGAAGAGGGTGCTGAGGGCCGTGCCGATGACGTCGCTGTAGCCCAAGGGGATGCTGCCCGAGGCCGTCTGCGAGGAGAGGGCGTGCAGCGCGCCGCCCGCGAACCAGTCATCGCCGCCGAAGTAGCGCCGCCCGCTGGCGACGCCCGTCCGCTCGATGCCATAGAGGTAGTACGCCTGGCCCTTCTCGCCCTCATGCTCTCCCAGCCAGCGCATCCCCCGCTCCAAGGCCGCCAAGACCTCCGCCGCCTCCCCCTCGGTGAAGGGGTTGGGGGCCGAGCGGCTGTAGACCGACTGGCTGTGGCGCATATCAAAGATCAAGAACAGGCTGGCGAGGCCCGCGGTGGCCATGTTGGCGGATGAGCCGCTGCTGTGGACGTAGCCCCAGCCGCCGTCCTTATTCTGATGCGCCTTGAAGTGGCGCCACAGCGCCGCCCAGACGGCGTCATCGACCTTTAAGCCCGCGCGGGCGCCCGCCCAGAGCCCCAAGACACCGTACTGCGTGCAGGAGTTATCCCAGTCGCTGGAGGTCTTGCTGTAGCGCCAGCCCTCCTCATTGCGCGCCTCAAGCAGCCAGTCGAAGTCGCGCTTGAGCGCCTCGCGAAACCGCGCCTCATACGGGGCCTTGCGCAGCGCATACTCCCAGACGTTGGCGCGGATGCCCACGACGTAGGTGTTGTCCGTCTCCAGCTTCAAGAGCCACTCCAGGGCCTTGGCCGCCGCTGGATCGCTGGTGGGGTGGGCGCCGGAGGCCAGCAGCGCCAGGGTCGCCAAGGCCGTGCTGCCGCCTTGCACATAGCCGCTCTCGATGCTCCCATCGGGCTGCTGCTGGCTGCGCAGATAAAACGCCGCGTCGGCGATGGCGGTCTTGATCTTCTCGGCGGTCACGGGCGGCTCAAAGGGCGCGTGGATCTGCGCCGAGGGCGAGGCGATGGGCTGGAGGCCGCGCGCCTGCTGGAAGTCGATGTTCTCATTGCCCAAGAAGGCGTTTTGCCGCAGCTGCATCTGCGGAGGCCTGGGGCGACGGCGGTTGAGGCTGTTGATCCGGTTGGGCTCGCCGGCGCTGACCGTCCAGATCAGCCCCAATGAGGCCAGGAGAGTGAAAAAAATCAGGCCGCGCATCACCGCACCTCAATCAGCTCGTCACCGGAGAACACGGTGACGGGGGCGTCGAGCTGTTGTGCCTCCGAGAAGGCTTGGTCCTTCTTGATCAGCTCCATGTACTCCGGGCTAAACCGCTTGACCACACGGCGCTTGGCGGGCTTGTTCTTGGCGTCCTGGGACTGCACCCAGCGATCCCCGCGCTTGTAGAAGGCGCGCTTGCCGATGATCTTGGATTTGGCCTTGGTGCGCACCCCTCGGCGGTCGAAGTAGGCGTTATCGGCGTTGTCATTGGAGAGCTTGCCGCGCAGGTTGGCCTCGTTGACCGACTGCTGCACGGCCCAGCGCCCCGAGGCGCGCTGGCGGGCGGCGCCCATCAAGTCTGAGGCGCGCCGATTGGCCTCCTCGGCGCTGATCTCCTCCTCGGCGATAAAGCGCGTGTACTCGGTGACGATGCCGTAGCGGTGGCTGAGCGTGACCACCTCCTCGATCCACTTGGGCTCGGGGCCTTGGAGGCGGATCTTGGCGAGGAGATCGCCGATGCGGCGGGCGGCCCACAGGGCGGGGATGAACTGATGACGGGAGTCCGTGGCCTTGGGCAGCTGGGCCTTGAGGGTGAAGGCGCGCGGCGCGCCGCCGCGCATACCCCTGACGGTCACGCTGTGGACCCCCTCCCCCTCGAAGCGGCCCAGGGCGATGAGATCCTCGCCTTGGAAGAGCGCGCCGAGGGCCTCGGGGTGGATCTGGCTGACCGAGGCGCCGCCGAAGTCGAGCTTGACCTCGCTGAGCGCGGGGTGGCTGAGGCGATCGTAGAGGGCGGCGATCTGGGTATCGAGGGCCTCCTCCTCCGAGACATAGAGGGCGCGGCCGCCGGTGTCCTCGGCGACGCGATCGAGCAGCTGCGGGTTGACGTCATCGCCGACGCCGAGGGCGAAGACCTGAGCCTGCGCGGTGTTGATCGCCTTGAGGTCTTTGAGGATCGCCTTGGGGTCTTGCTCCCCCGCCGTGGGCGTGCCGTCGGTGAGGAAGATCACCACGCGGGGCGCGTCGCCCGGCTCACCCGCCAGGGCCACGCGCAGCGCCTCGCTGATGTTGGTGCGGCCGACGGGGATCAGGGCGTCGAGGTGGGCCTTGGCCGCGGCGATGGCCTGCGGCGTCTTGGGCTGAGGCTGGGGCGTGAAGGCGCGCACCTCGGTGCCGAAGGTGATGACGTTGAAGCGATCCTCGCCCCCCAAGTGATCGAGGATATAGCTCATGGCGCTCAAAGCCTGCTCCCACTTCTCCCCGCGCATACTCCCGCTGGCGTCCACGGCCAAGATCAGGGTCTTCTTGGGCGCCTGGGCCTCATCGCCGCCGCCGCTGGGGTTGCCCAAGAGCAGGAAATAGCCCGGCGCGCCCGCCTCGCGGTGGGTCAAGAAGCGCAGGCCGAGGGGATCGGCGTCCTCGACGAAGGAGAGGCGCAGATCGGCCCCCTCCTCCAGCCCCGCCTTGGTATAGCTGACCTCCACCCGCGTGGGGCTTGGGCGCTTGACGGTGAGGGCGTGGGTGTCGCTGAAGACCGCGCGGATGGGCGCAGCGCCCTGGATCGTGGCCGTGAAGCGGGCCCGCTCGATGACGCCTTGGGCGAACTGAGGCGCCGACATCACGCCTTGATACGTTGAAAACCCATCCTGAGAGGACAAGGGCTGCTCTAGATCGATCTTGAGGATCGCCTCGCCCTTGAGCGTGAGCTGATCGACGACATAGAGGCGCTGATGGACGAAGGAGAGGAGCCGTGTGTCTTGGCGGGCCTTGCCCAGCTTGGTCAAGAGGGCCGAGGCGGCCTTGGGCTTGAGCACGCGGCCCTTCAAGGCCACGCCGCCCAAGGCGCAGCCCTTAACCTCATCGCTGGGGCTGAGGGGCAACAACAAAGCGAAAGCGCCCTCGCCCTTGAGCGTCTCGGTCAAGGTGGACTTGGCCACGCCGCCCTCGATCTGGGCTTGGGCGTGGCTGAAGAGGATCTGCGGCGGCGCGCCTTTGGGGGGCGCGGCCCCCTTCAAGTCGCCGGGCAGCAGCAGCGGCCCGGCGAGGGCGGCGTGGGTGCAGCAGAGGATAAGGAGCAGGGCGCGCACGGTGGACCTCCTAAGAGCGGGCCTGGGCGTTCTCCAGGGGCCGCCACGCTAAGACGAGGCCGATCAAGGTCCGTGAGGTCGCCGTCACCGCTCTGTGAAGGTTTTGTCAAGCGGTGGTTTTACCAGCGAGGGGGCGTAGGGGGCGCCGGCCAGTCCGCGCGCGCCCAGTCGGCGCAGGCGCTGCCCTCGGGGACGGGGGCGAGGCGAAAGAAGCCACGCAGGCGATCTTGAGCGTCGCTGGCGACCTGCCCCAAGCAGAGGCTATCGGCGCCGAGGATCTTCTGCGCGACGCGCACCCGCAGCCGCGCGCTCCAGCCCTGGCCCTCGGGGCGCAGCTCCGCTTGGGTGATCGTGTCGCTGGCGACGTGGAGGCGGCCGCCGCACATGGGCGCGTCGATGACCATCGTCACGCCCGGCGCGCCGTCCTCGTCGATGTCCTCCGCGCCCCAGCCGCTGCGCCAGCCGCGCGCCCGCCAGCTCTTGCCCCAGCGCTCAAACACCGCCTTGGCCCTCGGCAGCCGCCGCAGAGCCCGCAGGGGCAAGCGGACCTGGGAGCCCAGGACAGGATCAAAGTCCACATCACAGACCTCCTGCTCCATGATCCAGCGCTCGCCCTCTTGGCGCCAGCGGGCCAAGAACCAAGCGCGGTTGCGCATCTTGACCTCACCCAAGACGGCCACGTCGCGCTGCCCCGCCACCTCCTGATAGCCCGCCCACAGCCCCTCGGGGCCGGGGAGGGGGCCGCTGAGCAGGGCCAAGGCCAGCCAAGCGGCGCTCATGCTTCGAGCCCCAAGCGCGGCGCCAGCTCAGGCCAGATCTCGCTCCAATCCTGCCGCGCCCAGATGGCGCCGACGGCGGCGATCTCTGCGGTCAAGGCGGCGGCACCGCGCCCGCCGACGACCCAGAGGCGATCACCGACGGCGAGCTGATAACCGCGCAGCGTCGCCAGGGCCTTATCAGGGGGGATCGAGTGGGTCAGCGACAGCCCCACGAGATCGGGTTCGAGGTGCGCCACGGCGTCGAGGAGGTGCTCTGGCAGCAGGCCCGTGCCCAGCACGGTGACGTGCATCCCTCGGCGCACCAGCTCAAAGGCGGCGCCGTAGAGGGGGATGACGTGGTACTCACCGGCGAAGCAGACCAAGACCGCGTGGCGTCGGGGCTCCAGCGGCTGCATCAGGCGAAGAAGCTCCCGCGTGGCGTTGCCGATGATCTCCGAGGCCATGTGCTCTTGGGCGACGCTAAAGCGGCCCTCATGCCACGCCTCGCCGATCTGGGTCAGGGCGGGGCGAAAGACCTCGGTGAAGATCTGCATCCCTGAGCCCAGCAGCATCGCCTCCTGCACCGCCGCCTCGACGCCCTCTGGGGAGAAGCGCTCGGTGGCGTCGAGGATGCGCGCCACGGCAGAGCCCCAAGCCTGATGTGACTCGCGGTGTTGCCGCAGCAGGGCTTGAGTGGCCTCCACGGAGACGCGGGCGCCGGAGAGCGTGGCGCGCAGCCCGCCGAGGGCCTCGTGAGAGGCCTCGATGACCCGCGCCGCGCCTTTTAATATCTCCGCCGCCGCCTGCTGGGGGGCCATCCCCTGCTCGGACATCTCTTTGAGTGAGCGGATCTGATAGATGTCATGATCGCTGAAGAGGCGGTGTTTGCTCTCGCTGCGCTCGGGGTTGGGGATACCATAGCGCCGCTCCCAAGCGCGGATCGTGGCGGGCATCACCCCCGAGAGCTGCGCGGCGGTTCTGATTCGATAACGGGGGGTGCGATCCGGCATGGGCTGAGGTTTCCTTTCCATGGACGCCATCGCCTTATATCTCTTGTCAAAGTTTAATTCAACTTTGATTGACATATCTCAAGGTTTTGTAGATAAATTGAACACCTTTTGTTCAACACAAGGAGCGGCTCATGGCCCACGCGGTGATCATCGGCAGCGGCTTTGGAGGCTTGGCGGCGGCGGCCCGCTTGGCGGCGCGGGGCTACCGCGTGACGGTGCTTGAGCGCCTCGACGCGCCGGGCGGGCGGGGCTACGTCCACCGCCAAGACGGCTTTACCTTTGACGCGGGGCCGACGGTCATCACCGCGCCCTTTATGTTTGAAGACCTGTGGGCGCTCTTTGGCAAACGCCTTGAGGATGATGTCACGCTCAAGCCGGTCGCGCCCTTCTATCGCATCCGCTTCCACGACGGCGCGATCTTCGACTACAGCGGCGATCCCGAGGCCATGCGCGCCGAGATCGCCAAGTTCAACCCCGATGACGTGGCGGGCTATGAGCGCTTCTTGGAGATGAGCCGGCGCATCTTCGACGTGGGCTTCACCCAGCTGGCCCATGTCCCCTTTGATCGTTGGGGCTCGATGGCGCGGATTGTCCCCCAGATGCTGCGGCTCAAGAGCTACCGCACCGTCTACGGGCTCGTCTCCAGCTACATCCGCGATGAGCGCATCCGCCAAGTCCTCAGCTTCAACCCGCTCCTCGTGGGCGGCGATCCCTTTAAGACCACCTCGATCTACACCTTGATCGCCCACCTGGAGCGCAAATGGGGGGTTCACTTCCCGGTCGGGGGCACGGGGGCCTTGGTCAACGGCCTGGTCAAGCTGATCGAGGAGGCGGGCGGCGAGGTCCGCTGCCAAGCGCCGGTCAAGCAGATCCGCGTCGAAAACGGCCGCGCCGTCGGCGTCACCTTGGAGAGCGGCGAGGACATCGACGCGGACATCGTCGTCTCCAACGCCGACTCCGCCAACACCTACCGGCTGCTGCTGGCGCCCGAGGTGCGCCGCCACTGGACCGATCGCCGCGTGGCGCGGATGCGCTACTCCATGAGCCTGTTTGTCTGGTATTTCGGGGTCAACCGCCGCTACGAGGACGTGGCCCATCACACCATCATGCTGGGGCCGCGCTACAAGGCGCTGATCAAGGACATCTTTGATCGCAAGGTCTTAGCCGAGGACTTCAGCCTCTACCTCCACCGCCCCACCGCCACCGATCCCAGCCTGGCCCCGGCGGGTCACGACGCCTTCTATGTGCTCTCGCCGGTGCCGCATCTCGACGCGGCGACGGACTGGCGCGAGGCCCATGAGCGCTACCGCGCGGCCATCGAGGCGCACCTCGAAGAGACGCTGCTGCCGGGGCTGTCGAGCGCCCTCGTCAGCTCCAAGGTGACGACGCCCCTGGACTTCCAAGATCGCCTGGGCTCATACAAGGGCGCGGGGTTTGGCGTCGCGCCGCTGTTCTCCCAGAGCGCCTACTTTAGACCCCACAACCGCAGCGAGGACGTGGCGGGCCTCTACCTCGTCGGCGCGGGCACGCATCCGGGCGCGGGCGTACCCGGCGTGCTCTCCTCCGCGCGGATCTTGGACAGCGTGGTGCCTGATGTCGATCAACGCCCTTGAGCCCCCATTCAGCGCGCTGTCGCTGACCGAGGCGCAGCTGCGCGCGGACATGGCCGCCTGTGGGGCCATCCTTGAGCGGGGCTCGCGCAGCTTCGCCTTGGCCGCGCGCCTCTTAAGCGTCGAGATCCGCGGCCCCGTCGCCGCGCTCTACGCCTTCTGCCGTGTCAGCGATGACGCCGTGGACGACAGCGACGATCCCGCGCGGGTGGCGCGCCTGCGCGCGCGCTTGGATCAGATCTACCAGCTGACGCCCCAAGCCCACCCCGTCGATCGGGCCTTCACCGCCGTCGCCCAGGGCTATGACATCCCGCGCCGGGTGCTTGATCTGATGCTGGAGGGGTTTGAGTGGGACGCCACGGGGCGGCGCTACGCGCGCTTAGAGGACACGGTGGCCTACGGGGTGCGGGTGGCCTCCAGCGTCGGGGTGATGATGTGCATGCTCATGGAGCGGCGCGCCCCCTCGACGCTGGCGCGCGCCGCCGACCTCGGGATCGCCATGCAGCTGACCAACATCGCCCGAGACGTGGGCGAGGACGCGCGGAGGGGGCGGCTCTACTTGCCCGAGGCGTGGCTGCGCGAGGAGGGCGTCGATCCCGAGGCCTTCTTGGCCGCGCCGCGCTTCAGCGAGGGCCTGGGGCGGGTGGTCGCGCGGCTCTTGGTCGAGGCCGATCGCTACTACGCGCGCGCTGAGGCGGGGATCGGGGCGTTGCCGCCGCGCGCCCGCCCCGCCATCCGCGCCGCCGCGCTGATCTACCAGCGGATCGGCGCCCAGATCGCCGCCGTGGGCTATGACAGCGTGGGGCAACGCGCCGTGACCACCAAGGGCCAGAAGATCCGCCTGGCGATCAGGGCGCTGGGCGCGCTTTTTTGGCGCCCAGGCCCCCCTCAAGCGCCCTGCCCGGAGGCGAAAACGCTGATCAAGGCCGCCGCGCATCAGCCCACCTCGGTGGAGTTCATCCTCCCGCGCCCCGCGCCCACCCCGGAGCCCGCCGATCCGCGCCCCGCGCCCCCCCAAAAGCCTTGATCGCGCCTCGCTACAGCCCGGCGTTGAGCTGGATCTTTGGCCTGGAGGCCCGCCGCCGCCTCCGGGCCATGTTTGGGCGCGTCTATGTCCACGGCTTGAGCGCCTGCGAGGCCACGCTGAAGCGCCAGCCGGTGCTGCTGATCTCCAATCATGTCAGCCTGTACGACGCGCTTTTGGCCATGCACCTCGCCCGCCGCTGGGGACCGGCCGCGCGCTGCATGATGGACGCCGACAACCTCCGCGCGCGGCCCTTTTTGGGGCGCATCGGGGCCTTCGGCGTGGCGCGGGGCGGTGAGGGTGACGTCGAGGCGCTGCGCTACGCCGCCGATCACCTGCGCGCGCCGGATCACCTGGTCTGGATCTTCCCGCAAGGCGTCGAGCGCCCCGAGGAGCTGCGCCCTCTGGGCTTCCATCGGGGCGCGGCGGTGGTGTCCGAGGCGGCCCGCGAGGCGGCGGTCATCCCCCTGGCCCTGCGCTACGCCTTTGGATCAGGCCCGCGCCCCGAGGCGTGGCTCTCCTTTGGCCCGCCGATCCCCGCCGTGGAGGGGATCGAGGCCCGCCGCGACGCCCAGGAGCGCGCGGTGGAGGCGGAGTTGGCGCGGATTCAAGCGGCGATCGCCGCTGATCGTCTGCGCCATGCCGCACGCGGCTCCAATCAGGCCGCAGATCAGGCCGCAGATCAGGCCGCAGATCAGGCCGCAGATCAGGCCGCAGATCAGGCCATGTTGACAGGGCGTGGTGAGGGCTTTGAGGTGCTGCTGAGGGGCCGCACCGCGCCGCGCTTCGCCGCCTGGCCTGAGCGCGCCCTGAGCTGGGGGCTGCGTGCCCTCAAGGGCGGGCGCGCAGACGCCCGTTGACCACCTCAAGGCGCCGCCCCCGCCAGATGACATGGGGCGAGATCAGCGCCCTGAGCCACGCCCATAACAAAAGGGCGTCGGCCAGCAGCCACACCCAAGGCGCCGCCAAGCGTCGATCCCCACGCGCCCCATAGAGCCCCGCCGCCGCCCGCGCCGCCAGGGCCAAGGCCGCCGCCGCCCAGCCCAGGGGGCCGCTGCCCGCGCCCAAGAGCACGAGCAGCGGCGTGGCGGCGAGGAGCGCGGGGTAGCCCAGCAGCGCCCAGGGGCGCTGGGCCTTGAGGGCCAAGAGCCAGCGGTGATAGCGGGCGGCGAT
>JAHJCH010000054.1 GCA_018813065.1 Myxococcota bacterium | reverse complement strand
CTGCGCGGCGCGGCGGGCTGGGCGGCTGCGCTGGCTGAGCGTGGCCTTGACCGCCGGGCTGTGCCTCTTCGGCGTCATCACCTACCGCGCCGTCGAGGCGGAGGGGGAGCTTGAGTCTCAGCTCTCTTGGGCGCAGCGGCAGCGCTTGCAGGCCTTGGCGCAGCTGCGGCGGGTGGAGGCGGCCAACCTCGACGCCGAGGATCTGCGCAAGGCGGCGGAGGCGCAGCGGCGCGAGATGGAGGTGGCGCGGCGGGCGGCCTTGGGCGCGGCCACGGCGGCGGCCCAAGACGCCGATGAGGTGCTGAGCCTCACCATCGAGATCATCGCCGCCGCCGACGCGCACCTCGCCCGGCTGCGAGGCAAAGAGGCGGAGTACACCCGCCGGATGTACGCCGACGCGATCATCGAGCGGCTGGAGGCGCGCCTCGCCCAAGGCACCAGCCCGCGCCTCCAGGTGCTCCTGGCCCATCAGCAGGCCCAGGCGGCCAAGGAGGCCCTAGAGCGCGGGGCGATGCGGCGCGCCCTGCCGCTTTTGGAGGCGGCGATCAAGGGCCTCATCGCCTCGCCGCCCACCCCTGAGCGGCGCAGGGCGCTGGTGACGCACACGGAGAGCTTGGCGCGGGCCTTGGAGCGTGAGCACAAGCTCGGGCGGGGCGAACCCGCGGCGGTGGAGGCCGCTTATCGAGGCTGGGTTGAGGCGCTGGGGCGCGTCGCCGCCCAGCCCGAGGCCACGGCGGCGGATCAGATCAGCTTGGATGAGGGGCGAGCGCGCTGGGGGCGCGTGGCGCTGCGCCTGGAGATGTTCGAGGTGGCCCGCGCCGCCGCCGAAGCGCGCCTCGACGCCCTGGGCGGCCCCGAGGTCGATGCGCTGCGGCGCGCCGAGGCCCTCAGCGCGCTGGTGGATGTCTTGAGCGCCACCCAGGCGCCCTCGGCGGCCCAGCGCGGCCAAGAGGCCCTCGATCTCACCCTCTCCGCGCCGCCCTCCGAGGACCGCGCCAAGCTGGAGGCGCGCCTGCGCCGCAAGCTCAAGGCCCTGGCGCCCCATTGATCCTCTTGATCCTCAGCTCAGCCCTCCTCGATCTCGGCGAGGTAGTCCGCCGCGTGCGCGACGTAGTGCCGCCAAGAGCGATCGATGTACTGGCGCTCCTGCGCCGTCGTCTGGCGCACCACCTTGAAGGGGTTGCCGTAGACCATCGAGTTGGGCGGGATGATCTTGCCCTGGGTAATCAGCGTCCCCGCGCCGATGATGGAGCCCGCGCCGATCTGACAGTTATCGAGGAGGATGGCGCCCATCCCGATCAGGCAGTCGTCCTCAACTATACAGCCGTGCAGGATGCAGCCGTGGCCCACGGTCACCCGCGCGCCGATCCGGGCGTCGGACAGCCCGCCGGTCATGTGAACCGTGGTGCCGTCTTGGATGTTGGTGTCCTCGCCGATGTGGATCTCGCCCTCATCGCCGCGCAGGGTGGTGTTCGGCCAGAGGTTGCTGCGCGCCCCCAGGGTGACCCGCCCGATGACGACGGCGCTGTCGTGGACAAACACCGCCTCGCCGAGCTGAGGCTTGACCTTCTTATGCGATTGAATTGACATCTTGACCTCTCCTCTACACATCACCTCTCCCCCTTATGGCCCAACACGGAACCCCACACGATGAAAAAGAGCCTCAAGCTGGAGCTGCCCCGCCTCGTCTGCGTGGAGACGACCAACCGCTGCAACGCCAAGTGCGTCTTCTGCCCCAACAACGCCCTGGCCCGCGACAAGGGCGCGATGGATCAGGCCCTCTTTGAGAAGATCATCGAGGACTGCCGCGCCTTCCCCTTGGAGGCCATCGAGCCGTTTATGCAAGGCGATCCCTTCGCCGACCCCGACATCATCCCCCGCCTCAAGCACATCCGCGCGCGGCTGCCCGACACCAAGCTGCGCTTGTACACCAACGGCTATGGCATGACCCCCAAGCGCATCGACGACCTCGTTGATCTGGGGATCGATCGGCTCTTTATCAGCCTCAACACGCTGGATGAGGATCGCTACCAGCAGGTAATGGGGCTGCGCTTGGCGCGCACGCTGGAGCATTTGAAGTATCTGATGGACCCCAGCCGCCACGGGCGCGTAGCGGGCAAGATCACCTTCAGGATGACCCGGCTCAATGACACGAGCTTGGCCGAGCAGGACCAATTCCTGAGCTACTGCAAGGAGATGGGCGTGCGGCCCTTTATCGTGGGCCTGTTTGACTACAAGGGCGACATCCAAAGCAGCTTGCCGGTGCCCAGCTATGGCTGCGAGCACGTGCGCCGCCTCGACATCCTCGCCAGCGGCAAGGTCACGCTCTGCTGTATGGATCAGGACGGCGAGTACAGCTGGGGCGACGTCAACACCCACTCCGTGCTGGAGGTCTACCGCAGCGAGCGGGCGCGAAAGTATCGACGGATGCACGCCGAGGGGCGGCGTCGGGACATCACGCCGTGCGGCACGTGCAATAATTTCTGGCCGGACTGGGAGGCGGGCGGCCCCCTGCGGCGCCTCAAGACCGCCGTGGAGGCGGGCGCCTACTTCCTCCGCCACCGCCCCACGGGGCGCCGCGCGCCGGAATCGGCGCCCGAGGCTTGACTTGACCGTCAGGGTCCTTAGGTTTGCCGCCCATGAGCACACCACAATTCCACGGCACCACGATCTTGGCCGTCCGCCGCGCGGGGCACGTCGTCCTCTGCGGCGATGGCCAGGTCTCCCTGGGCAACTCGATCATGAAGGGCAAGGCCATCAAGGTCCGCACCCTCCTTGACGGGCAGATCCTCACGGGGTTCGCGGGGGCCACCGCTGACGCCTTTACGCTCTTTGAGAAGTTCGAGGGCAAGCTCAAGGCGTTCAACAAGAACCTCACCCGCGCCGCCGTGGAGCTGGCCAAGGACTGGCGCACGGATCGTTACCTGCGCAAGCTCGAAGCGCTGCTGCTCGTCGCCGACGCGCAGCGGACATTGCTGATCAGCGGCACGGGGGACGTCGTTGAGCCCGACGGCGACGCCATCGCCATCGGCAGCGGCGGCCTCTACGCCCTCAGCGCCGCCCGCGCCCTCCTCAAGCACACCACGCTGGACGCGGAGACGATCGCCCGAGAGGCCCTGCTGATCGCCTCGGAGATCGACGTCTTTACCAACGATCAGCTCGTCGTTGAGTCCCTGCGCACAGGAGGCGCCTAAGCCCATGGAGATCCCCGTCTTTACCCCTCGCGAGACCGTCTCGGAGCTGGATCGCTACATCGTGGGTCAAGCGGCGGCCAAGCGCGCCGTCTCCATCGCCCTGCGTAACCGCTGGCGTCGCCGCAACGTCCCTGATGATCTGCGCGATGAGATCGCGCCCAAGAACATCATCATGATCGGGCCGACGGGCGTGGGGAAGACGGAGATCGCGCGCCGCCTCGCCAAGCTGGGCCAGGCGCCCTTCCTCAAGATCGAGGCCAGCAAGTTCACCGAGGTGGGCTATGTGGGCCGCGACGTGGAGTCGATGATCCGCGATCTGACGGATCTGGCCGTCAACATGACCAAGACCGAGCAGGCTGAGCGCGTCTCCGCCGCCGCGTCGCGGATCGCCGAGGACCGGCTCTTGGATTTGCTGACGGGGGATGATGGGCAAGCCACGACCAGCCCCAAGAGCTACTTCGCCGTCACCCCCGAGGGGGCCGCGCGGCGGGCCACGCCGGCGGATCGCGATGCCCTACGCAAGCAACTGCGGGCCGGCGAGCTGGATGAACGTGAGGTGTCGATCAAGATCGCCAGCGGCGGGATGCCGATGATGGAGATCTTCAGCGGCGCGGGCATGGAAGAGATGATGTTCAACCTCAAGGACACCCTGGGCAGCCTCCCGGGCTTGGGGGGCAAGCAGTCCAAGGAGCGCCGGGTCAAGGTCAGCGAGGCGCTGCGGCTGTTGACCGCCGAGGAGAGCGAGAAGCTGCTGGACATGGAGAGCGTCATCGAGGAGGCCCTCGCGCGGGTCCAGCACTCCGGCATCATCTTCCTCGACGAGATCGACAAGATCGCCATGGGCGGCGGGCGCGGCGGCGAGGGCGGGCGCGGCCCGGACGTCAGCCGAGGCGGGGTGCAGCGCGATCTCTTGCCGATCGTCGAGGGCACCACGGTCACCACCAAGCACGGCATGGTGCGCACCGATCACATCCTCTTCATCGCCGCTGGCGCCTTCCACGAGAGCAAGGTCTCTGATCTGATCCCAGAGCTACAGGGCCGCTTCCCGATCCGCGTCGAGCTTGAGCCGCTGGGCCAGGAGGAGTTCCTGCGCATCCTCACCGAGCCCAAGAACAGCCTGGTGCGCCAATACCAAGCCCTCTTGGCCACGGAGAAGCTCAACGTGGAGTTCACCGAGGGGGCCTTAGCGGCCATCGCCCGCTTCGCCTTCGAGGCCAACACGCGCCTGGAGAACATCGGCGCGCGGCGGCTGCACACGGTGATGGAGAACCTCCTTGAAGAGCTGTCCTTCAAGGCGCCGGAGATGGGCGGCCAGGCGGTGACGCTGAGCGAGGCCGACGTCGAGGCGCGCTTGGGCAAGGTCCTCGACGATGAGGATCTGGGGCGCTATATCCTCTAGGCGCCCATCATCACCCGCTACATGGAGCCCGATGTACAGCCCAGACATCACCGCCGCTGAGACCCTCACGGGCTACCTTGAGCGGCTGGATTTGCGAGGGCGCGCGCTTGAGGGCGCGCGCTTTATCGGCGCGCATATGCGCAAGGTCGGCCTAGAGGGCGCCAAGCTCAGCGGCGCGCGCTTTGAGCAGAGCGACTGCGGGGCGACGGATCTACGCCAAGCGGATCTGGAGGGCGCCTCCATCTTTGGGGGGCGCTTCTTCCACTGCGACATGGCGCGGATCAACGGACAAGGCCTCAGCGCGCGGTACACGCAGTTCGAGGACTGCCAGCTCTCCAGCGCCAACCTCAGCGGCGCGCGGCTGCGGGAGGTGGTCTTTGAGGGGGGCCAGCTCGACTACCTCCGCGCCGAGCGGGCCTTGCTGCTCAAGGTCAGCTTCCGCAACCCGCGCCTCCAGGCCGCCGAGATGATGCGCGCCAAGCTCAACGGCGCCTTCCTCATCGAGTGTGATCTCAGCGAGGCCAACCTCTACCGCGCGGATTTCAGCGGCGCGGTGCTGATCAAGACGAGCCTATCGGGGGCCAACCTCGAAGAGGCCAACTTCACCGGCGCGGTCTTCATCGACTGCCAAACGGATCGAATCGACTGGAGCGGAGTCCAAAGGTGAGCACATCGGGGAGAGATTGGGAGGCGATCCAGCGCGCGCTGAGCGAGGCGACGGAGGGGTGGTCCAAGGCGGAGCTGATTGGGCTCTTGGGGGATCTGATCCGCGAGTACGTCGTGGAGCGAGGCTTACCTACGGGCAGCCCCAGCGTCGCCAGCGCGCCGGACTTTACGCAGATGGACTTCCCTCAGCTGATCATCTG
The DNA here is from genome assembly GCA_018813065.1 of Myxococcota bacterium. Classification (GTDB taxonomy): domain Bacteria; phylum Myxococcota_A; class Bradymonadia; order UBA7976; family UBA1532; genus JAHJCH01. The sequence goes on along the minus strand of JAHJCH010000054.1, from coordinate 1,445 downwards.
GCTGAAGAACCACGTCAACCTGCCTGAGCTGGGCCGCTTCTCTGTGGAGGGGCAGCGGGTGATCTTAGATCTGGACGGCCCGCGTGAGTTCCCCACGAGCCACGCCGAGCGCGCCAGCCGCCCGGCGCCTCCGCCGCCGATCACGCCGCCCAGCGCTGCGGGGCGCAACCCACCGCCCAGCGCTGCGGGGCGCAACCCATCGCCCGCGCCCGCCTCACCGCGCGTCGAGCCTGAGCCGACCGTGGAGCCGGGCGCGCCAGCGCCCAAGCTGGGGCGTGGCTTTCGTGGCCTTGAGTTCGACTGAGCGCCGCGCTCACCGTGGGCTGTGCCCATCCACGAGCAAGACCTTGAGCAGCGCCAGGGGGGTGATCTCCAAGCGCCCCGCCGCCTTCTTGAGCGGCTCATCCTCGGCCACCTCCAAGCCCGCCGCCGCCAGCCGCGCCTTGATCTGCGCCAAGCTGTGCCCGGTGGAGCGCGCGATGCCCTCCAGCGTCTGATTCCCGATGCCGGTCCCCGCGAACTCCGCCTCCACGTCGAGGGCCTGATAGACCTTGGGGCTTGACTGAGGCGCCGAGGCGCCGCGCGTCGCGGCGCCTGAGAGCGGCTCGATGTGGGCGTAGAGCGCCATGGGGCTGATCTGATGCGCGCGGGCCAGATCGAGCACCGTATCTGTGGGCTTGGCCTCGATCCCCGCCGCCTTGAGCGCCGCCTCAAGGGGGATCTGCGTCTTCTTACAGAGGGTTCTTGACCCACCAGACCTTTTAAAAGTTGATTTTTCCTTTTCGAGTTGGATGATGGTCGGCAGAGAACCGCCGCAAGAAGAAGGAACAGAAGGTGGACTCGTGAAGTGCCGCATCCTGATGCTCCACAAGGACACCAACCAGGGCAAAGTCGCCCGGCTGGAAGCCTTGCACGTTGAGTACGTCGCCTACGTTCGCATCTGCGTGCAGCACATGCTCGACCAGCGGGTCTACAGCCTTCCGAGAGCCGAGAAGCAGGCGTTCTTTCCACCGGCGACCAACCTCACGAGTCAGATCGAGAAGAACGCCCGTGACCACGCCATCGCCATCGTGTCCACCTGGGCGAAGGGCATCTACCAGAGGAAAATCAAGCCGACGATCACCCACCTCCGACGTGAAGGTGTGATTACAGATGATGACGCCAAGGCGCTCTATACCATCGGGTCGAAGCTGATCTCCACGCCCTGGAAGTTCATCACACAGGAGCACCTGGACGCCTACCACGCCCTACTGACCGAATACGGAGGCAACCCACCTGTCGTGAAGGACAGCCTCCCGATGAGGTTGTCCAAGATGACCGCCCGACTGGAAGATCCGGGTGAAACAGTCACGGCGGACTTCTGGCTTCGGGTCTCGTCGCTGGAATTCAGGCAGTCGATCTGGCTCCCGCTGGTCGGCAATCCTTACATCCAGCAGGCCGATCAT
>JAHJCH010000053.1 GCA_018813065.1 Myxococcota bacterium | reverse complement strand
TTCTCCCCGATCGGCCGCGAGCGTCTCGACGGGGACGTACCAGGCCCTGCCTGTCCCGGTGGAAAATGCGATTCCCACCAGTTCAGCCAACAGGGGATCTATCGATGTGGTCTCTGTGTCCAGAGCGAAATCACCAGCCCCTCGGAGGGGGACGTGCTCGCCAGCGGCAGCGTCGCCGTGACGGGCACGCTCAAGAACGCCTCCAGCGCCACGGTCAACGGCGTCGCCGCCACGGTCAACGGCCAGGCCTTCTCCGCCACCGTGGTCCTCGCCGATGATGAGACGCTGATCCGCGCCGAGGCCGGCGAGGCCTTCGATGAGATCCACGTCGTCATTGATAAGCGCGCCCCACGCATCGACATCCTCGACCCCCCCCGAGGCACCTACGTGGAGCCGACGACGCGGGACTTTCACTTCACGGTCAATGACACCTCGCTGATCACCCAGATCCTCTTCAACGGGCTCAACGAAAACACCGCGCAGGTGCCCGAGATCTTGGAGCCCAATATCCCGCTGACGGGGGGGCTCAATGTCTTCCAGATCGAGGCGACGGACGCGGCAAATCGCACCGGTCATGAGCACGTCTGTGTCCTCCACGGCGCCCTACAAGACCCCGATCTGCCCATCGAGGGCGGCATCCGGCTGCACATCGGTCGCGCCGCCCTCGACGCCGTCGAGGACACCCTCGCGGGCGTGCTGATGGCGCAAGATCTCACCGCCCTCTTGGGCGAGGGGCCGCATCTGGATCTGGGGATCTTCAGCGTCAGCGTGCTGGGCTTGACCATGCCCACCCCGCCCGAGGTGATGTTGACGCCCAACCCCGCCTCGGAGCGCGTCGATCTCCTCATCCGCCTCAACGAGGCCAGCTTGCAGCTGGGCGTGTTTATCACCCCCGACACGCCCCCGATCCCCTTCAACGTCACCGCGCGGCTCATCGAGATCACCGGCGCGCTGGCGATCCAGATCCAAGCTGGGCAGATCGTGACGCAGATCGAGGATCTCGACATCATGGTCGATGACATCCGCGTCACAGGCTCCACGCCGCCCGCCTTCCCCCAGGATCAAGAGGCCCAAGAGAACCTGATCGAGGAGATCATCAATGGCGTCCTCACCGTGGTCCTTGAGCAGCAGCTTGAGGGGCTCTTTGATGGCCTGCTCGGCGCCCTCGATGATCCCATCGATCTGACGCTCTTGGGCGCGCAGCTGCGCTTGACCCTGACGCCCGACACCATCTCCTACGGCGAGGGCAGCATCTCGGCGCGCATCGACGTGGGCGTCAGCCTGCTCAACCCGCCCGCTTCGGCGCCGCCGCTGGCGGGCTACCCCGGCACGCCCTCCCTGTGGATGGGCGTCCCCGTCACCGATCAGCTGGCCTTGGTGGTGGACGATGACATCATCACCTTGCTCCTCTACCAGCTCTGGCGCGCGGGCGTGCTCCTGCCGACCATCGACGCCGCCTTCCTCGCCGAGTACCAAGAGCTGGCGATCTTGACGACCCTGCTGGGCAGCAAGCTGGCGGGGGCGATTCCGGGCTTCCAGGTGGGCACGCCGCTGGCGCTGGACATTGATCTGCCCCTGCCCATCGTCACCCGCGTCATCGAGGCCGAGGGCAAGGCGGGGCTGCGGCTGTCCATCGGCGATATGCTCATGCACATCATGCGCGCCGATGACAACACCGCGATCATCGACGGCGCGGCCACGCTGGAGATCGACGCCGTGTTGGGCGTCGCTCAGGCCGAGGACGGCGCGCTGAAGCTGGATCTGGACGTGGTGCGCAACCTCACCCTCTTCGATGTCGTCACTGAGGCCTATCGAGGCGCCGTCGAGGAGAAGCTGGAGCCGGATATGGGGGATCTGCTCAGCACCATCGGGACGCTGCTGCCGGGCCTCGTCTCCAACCTGCCGCTCCCTGTCATCCCCTATGTGAGCCTCGGCGATGTCCGTGTGGCGCGCACAGGCCCCGATGAGGACTTCATCGCCGTCTTCGTGGATCTCGTCGCTCCCTGATCCCCTCGCGCTGGAATCACGATGCCTTGGATCTCCTTTGATGCCCTTGAGGCCCGCGCCGCTGAGTTCGACGCGCTGGTCAGCCAGACCCCAGAGGTCGATCTCTTCTGCACCAGCTCCGCGTGGGTGCTCTCCGCGCGGGAGGCCTTCTCGCCCACCGCTGAGCCGCTGATCTGGGCAGGCGCGACGGGCTTTGTCGCCTTGATGGTGCAGCAGATGAGCTCAGGGCAGCGGGTGGCTTTGCCCCTGGAGTACGGCTGGGGCCTCGCCGCGCCCTTCGCTGGCCCCGATCCTGACACCCTCATCGAGGAGCTGCGCTGGGCGATGAGCGATATGCCCGTTGATTGCGACGGCGGCCTCTTCTTCGGCGGGATCATCGAGGATGGCCGCTGGTATAAGGCGCTGCGGCGCAGCTTTCACCGCGAGTGGCTCTTTGGCGTGGGGCAGCGCCGGGGGCGGCGGATCACCAACCTGGAGGGCGGCGAGGCGGGCTTCTGGTCGCGGCGCAGCGCCAAGTTTCGCGCCAATCTGCGCCGCGCCGCCCGCGCCGGCGAGCGCGCCGGGCTGCGCTATGAGTATCACCGCGCGCCCGATGAGGCCCTCTCCAGCGCCCTCTTTCAGCGGATCATCCGCCTGGAGCGCGAGAGCTGGAAGGGGATCAACCACGTGGGCATCAACCGTGGGGAGGCGCGCCGCTTCTATAAGGCCATGGTGGGTCGCCTGGGGCGGCGCGGCGATCTGCGGGTGCTCTTCCTCAAGGACGGCGAGGCGGACATCGGCTTTCTCTTTGGCGCGGTCTTCGGCGGCGTCTTTCGTGGCCTACAGATGAGCTATCACCGGGCGCATCAGCGCCACGCGCCGGGCAACTTGCTGCAATGGGGCATCATCCAGCGCCTCTGCGCCGAGGGGATCGGGCTCTACGATCTGGGGATGGAGATGGCCTACAAGCATCGCTGGGCCGAGGAGGCGCCCGAGACGCTCACCTTCGCCCTGCTGCCCCCCACGCCCGAGCGCCTGATGCGCGCCCTCTGAGCCGGGCCAAATCCCGACATCGAAAAATGAGACACACCGCATCCACGCCCGATGGGAGGCGCGGAGGTGTCCTTATGTCTGAGACCTTGATGGCGCCCTTGGGGCTGTTCTTGGCGCTGGCCGCCGTCCCTGCGGTCTGTGGTGGGCGGCTGCTCTTGAGGCGCCCCGATGAGGCGGGCGAGGGCTGGGCGCTGCCGCCGGGCTGGAGCGTGGCGACGGGGATCAGCTTCGCGGCGCTGCTGGGCGGCGTCTTCTTCGCCGTGCTCTTCCTCAACCCCCCGCTGCGGCTGGCCATCGCGCACCTGGAGCACCTGCCCTCGGGGGGGCGGCTCAGCGAGCCGGCGACCTGGCTCAACGCCGTGGGGCACCTGCTGGCGATCTGCGGGGCCGTGGCGTGGCAGATCAGCCTGCTGCTGGGGCCAACATTGATGGCCTGGGGGGTGTTGATGGAGCGGCGCGCCCCGCTGCGGGCGCTTTTTTGGCTGATCAACGCCCTGCTGTGGCCGCTGGTGGGCGCTTTGATCATCTCATCGTTGAAGATCAGCAGGGTGGGGGGGCACCAGCTGGCGTTGACGACGCTGCTGGCGATGACGCCGCTGGCGATCTACACGCTGACGGCGGCGGTGGCGCGGCGGCTGGCCCCCGCGCCGGTGGTGGGCGCGCCGCTGCGCGAGCGGCCGCAGGTGGAGATCATCAAGCGGGCGCCTCGCCCTCCAGCGGCGCCGGCCTTGCCGCAGGATCGCGCCAGCCCAGCAGCGCCCGCGTGTCCTCCACGATCATGTAAAGCGAGGGGATGAGCAGCAGGATGATGAAGGTGGCGAAGAGCACGCCGAAGCCCAGGCTGAGCGCCATGGGGATGAGGAAGCGCGCCTGCACTGAGGACTCAAAGATCATCGGCAAGAGCCCAAAGAAGGTCGTCAGCGAGGTGAGGATGATGGGCCGAAAGCGCCGCACGCCGCCGCTGATGACGGCCTCAAAGAGCGTCATGCTGCTGCGCCGCTCGTTGATGGCCATGATCAAGATCAGCGAGTCATTGACCACGATCCCGGCCAAGGCGACGATGCCCATCATGCTCATCAGGCTGAGGTCATAGTCGAGCAGGACATGGCCGAAGATGGCGCCGATGAAGCCGAAGGGGATGGCCGACATGATGATGATGGGCTGGATATAGCTCCTGAAGGGCACCGCCAGCAGGGCATAGATGATCAACATCGCCATCAAGAAGCCCAGGCCCAGGCTCTTAAAGGTGTCCTTGCGATCACGCATCTCGCCTTCGAGGTTGTAGCTCAGGCCCGCGTGGTGGGCCATGAGCCGCTGCAGCGGCCCCTCTTGGAGTTGGGCGACGATCTTGCCGCCGTTGGAGACGGCGTTATCCACGTCAGAGGTCACGTTGATGACCCGCCGCCCATCCACCCGCTTGATCTGGTTATAGGCGTGGCCATAGCTCAGCTCGGCGGCCTCGGTGATGGGCACCTCGCCGCCCGAGGGGGTGCGCAGGGTCAGGCGCTCAAAGCTGGCGAGGGTGGCGCGATCGGCCTCGGGGAAGCGCACCATCACGCGCACCTCATCGCGGCCGCGCTGCTGGCGGAGCGCCTCGGCGCCGAAGTAGGTGTCGCGCACCTGCCGCGCCAGATCCGTCTCCGTCAGCCCCAAGGCCCGCCCCAGGGGGGTCAGGCGCATATCGATCTGCGGCTTGCCCTTGTCAAAGCCATCATCCACCTCGGTGGCGCCCTCGAACTGAGAGATGATCTCCACCAGCTCCAAGGCCGCCGCCTGGAGGACCTCCACATCGCGATGCTGAAGCTCCACGTCCACGGGCATCCCGCCGCCCATACGCAGCGCCGCGCTGACCTTGAGGTTGTCGAGGCCGACGAGGTTGGAGGCGGCCAGACGCCACTGCCGCGCGATCTCCTCGCCGGTCACCGACCGCTGATCTGAGGGCACCAGCTGCAAGGTGATGTCAACGAGGTTGCTGCCCGACGCGCCGCCGCCGGTGCTGCGCGCCCCGCCACTGTCGGCGCTGGCGCCGACGAGGGTGAAGATGCCCTCGGCGATCGCCTCGCCGCCGTTGCGGGCCAAGATCTCATGGATGCTCTCTAAGAGCGCGGCCTCCACCGCGCGGCTCTCCTCCACGGGGGCGCCCACGGGCAGCGTGGCGCTGACGCGCACCACGTCGCCCTCGATCTTGGGCATAAACGTAAAGTCGATGTGGCCGCCTCTGACAAAGCCGACGGTGCCGATCAGCAGGGCGGAGGCGGCGGCGAAGATCGTGTAGCGGTTGCGCACGGCGCGGCGCAGGATGGGCTGGTAGGTCTGATAGATCAGCCAATCGACGAAGCGACCCGCCTTCGCTTGGAGGAGCGCAGTTAAGGCGAAGAAGCCTCGCTCCTTCCCCGGCGATTTCATGTGGTTGAGGTGGGCGGGCAAGATCAGCAGCGACTCAATCAAGGAGATCGAGAGCACGGCGATGACCACCGTTGGCACGTTGCGAAAGAACTTGCCCGAGACGCCAGGGACAAAAAACAGGGGGGAGAAGGCGACGAGGGTGGTCAGGACGGAGAAAATCACGGGCACCGAGACTTCTACAGCGCCTTCAACCGCCGCTTTTAATGGCGGTACACCATTCATACGTTTCTCAAAGATATTTTCACCTACGACAATCGCATCATCAACGACGATACCAAGCGTAATAATAAAGGCAAAAAGTGAAATCATGTTAATTGAAACGTCAAAAATGGGCATAAACCAAAAAGAACCGAGGATTGAGATGGGAATACCCATCATGACCCAAAAAGAGAGACGAACTTCGAGAAAAAAACCAAGAGTAATAAAGACAAGAATCAAGCCAGAAATGGCGTTTCTTCTTAATAGATCAACACGTTCACCGAAAATGATAGAGCGATCATTGAAAGTGTCCATTTCGATACCGGGAAACCTGCCTTTAGAAGCCTCAGCATAGCGATTCACCGCGCCAGCGACCTCTAAAGGCGTTTGATCGCCCACGCGGTTGATATTAAACAAAATCGCAGGCTTACCATTATAGCGAGCGGTAACATCGTTCTCTTCAAAGCCATCTTTTACTACAGCGACATCACCCAGCTTTAAAACAGTGCCATCGGGCAAGCTTTTTAGACTCACCTCTTTAAATTCGGAGGCATAGTCCCTTCTTTCAGTGGTGCGCAGCAAGATATGACCGCTCTGGGTCTTGAGCAAACCTGCGGGCAAATCAAGGGAGCTTCGACGGATCGCGGCGGCCACGCCGTTCATCGTGAGATCAAACTGACGCAGCTTATCTTGATTAAGCTCAACGGCGATCTCACGGGGGCGGATACCTGCCAACTCAAGCTGGGTGATCTCGGGCAGGTTTAACAGCTCCTCGCGGACATCCTCAGCGACTTGGCGCAGTGTCTCCTCCTCCAGATCGCCATACAGCGCCAGCTGGATCACCTGGCGGCGGAGCTGAACGAGGGAGACGGTGGGCTCCTCGGCGTCCTCGGGGAAGTTGACGATGCGATCGACGGCGGCCTTGATGTCGGAGAGGACTCGATCCTTGTTCACGCCGTCGAGCAGCTCGATGCTCACAGCGCCGACGCCCTCCACGGCGGAGGAGGTGACCCGCTTGATGCCATCGAGGCCGCGCACGTTCTCCTCGATCAGCTCCACGATGCCGCGCTCGACCTCATCGGGGCTGGCGCCGGGGTAGGGGACGCTGATCGACACCATGTCGAGGGTGAACTCGGGGAAGACCTCCTGCTTGATCTGGGTCATCGCCAGGATGGCGCCGCCCGCCATCAGCGCCACCATCAGGAGGTTGGCCGCGACGGGGTTTTGGGCCATCCAACCCACAGGCCCCTTCATCTGCACGCTCATCGCTTGGCCTCGGGCTTGGCCGAGGGCTTGGCGTTGGCCGAGGGCTTGGCGTTGGCCGCGCTGGGCAGCCGCAGCTTCATCCCCGGCAGCGCGGTGCCCAGGCGGCTGAGGATGACCCGCTCACTGGGCTCGATCCCCGCCTCGACCAGCACCACATCGCGCTCACGCCGGGCGATCTTGAGATCCTTGAGCACCAGGGTGTCTTGTGGGCTCATCACCCAAGCGCGATCCCCCTCGCGCAGGGCGGCGCGGGGCAGCGCCACGGCGTGGCGGGTCTGATGGCGCAGCTCCACCTCCACGAAGTCATTGAGCAAGAGCGGCGGCTCGTCGCTCTTAAGGCCCAGCGGGTCCTCCACCTCGATGATGATCTGAGCCATGCGGCTCTGCGGCTCCAGCTCACCCAAGAGGCGCAGGACGCGGCCACGGCGGGTGATCACCTGGGCGCCGCGCTTGGCCTCCACCCGCGCCTCGCCGCCGTTGAGCTGGATAAAGGGCAGCTCCGAGGTGGGCAGGGAGGCCTGCACCCAGAAGGCGTCGGTGCCCACGAGCTGAGCGAAGGCGCGTCCGGGCGTGGCGATCTGCCCGATCTCCGCCGACTCAGAGAGGACGAGGGCGTTGAAGGGGGCCGTGACGCGGGTGCGCTTGGCGTTGAGGCGGGCCTTAGCGAGAGCCGCCTTAGCGCCCTCAAGCGCCGCCAGGGCGTTGCTGGCTTGGGGCTCACGCAGGGCGCGGGCGCGGGCGGCGGCGTCGCCCTGGGCCTTGGCGCCGAGCATGGCCCACTCGCGCTTGGCGATGGCGGCGCGGCCGCGCTCCACCTCAAGGTTAAGCTCGCTTTGGGCCACCTGGGCCTTGGCCTGAGAGGCCGCCAGATCGTAATCGCGCCGCTCGATCTCGACGAGGACCTCATCGGCGCTGACGCGCCCGCCGGGCACGAGGTGCTCGCTGAGGCGGTTGATCCGCCCGCTGATCTCGGGCTGGACCTCTAGGCGGCGAGCGGCGATGACCACGCCGTGCGCGCGCACCACGATCGGGCGCGTGGTGGCCTCAAGCTGGGCGACGGTGACCAAGGCGCCCTCGATCTGAGGGGGCTTGAGCTTGGCCTTGGGCTTCATCTTCATCAGGATCTGCGCGCCGCCAGCGCCAGCGGCCAAGAGCAAGAGGGGGAGGATAACTTTAAGCGCCTTGTTCATCTCGACTGCTCCTTAATCAGGCGATCGCGCCAGTCTCCGCCGAGGGCGCGGTAGAGCTTGACGCGCTGGGTGAGCTGCTCACGGTCAGCGGTGAGGCGGCGCTGCTCCAGCTGCTGGAGGGCGCGCAGGGCCGTCAACACGGGCAGATAATCCGTGGTGCCCTCGGCGTAGGCCGCCTCGCTCTCGGCCAGCAGGGCCTTGGCGTTGTCCAGCTCCAGATCGAGGGCCTCGATATAGCGGCGCTGCGCCTCGGAGAGCGCCAGGGCATCGGAGATCTCGCGCAGGGCTTGATGGGCGGCGGCCTTGAGGGCCACGGCCCGCTCCTCGACCACCGCGCGGGTCCGGGCGACCTCGGCGGCGCGGCGCCCGCCGTCAAACAGCGGCCCAGCCACGCTGCCCACGGCGTTCCAGATCCAACGATCCAAGAGATCCCCAAAGCTGGCGGCCTGATAGCCGGTGCTGAAGCTGAGGCGCAGGCTGGGGAAGCGATCGGCGAGGGCGACGCTGACGCGATGATCGGCGCTGATGAGCCGCCGCTCCGCCGCGCGCACGTCGGGGCGCTGGCGGATCAGCTCCGCGGGCAAGCCCACGGCGGGGAGGGGCTTGGTGCTGGGCAGGGTGGTGGGCGTCTCCAAGGCCCCAGGGCCCTCACCGAGCAGGCCGCGCAGCTGGTTCTCCAAGGCACGGATGCGCCCCTCCAGCGTTGGGATCTGGCTTTGGAGGCTCATCACCAAGCTGCGCTGCTGGAGGACATCGCGGCCAGAGGCGATGCCCTGGCTGAAGCGCAGCATGATCAGCTCAAGCTGCTGGGCGTTGACCTCGATCTGGGCGTCGAGGAGGGCGCGCTGGGCGCGCTGCTCAACCAAGGAGAGCCAGCCCTCGACGAAGCCGCCGACGAGGCTCATGGCCATCGCCTCCAGATCCGCCTCCGCCGCCGCCAAGTCGAGCCGCGCCGCTGAGGCGCCCGCGCTGACGCGGCCCCACAGATCCACCTCATAGGCGGCGCCGAGGGAGAGGCTGTATTGGTTGCCCGTCACGTCATTGCCGAAGAAGTCATAGCTGCGGGCGCGCGCGGCGCTGCCGCTGGCCTCGACCTGGGGCCAGTAGCCGGACTGGCTCTGCGCCACGACCTGGCGCAGCTGGGCTAAGCGCGCCTGTGTTTGGCGAAGATCAAAGCTCTGGCTCAGCAGCCGCGCGATGGGCGCCTCCAGCGAGGGATCGATCTCCAGCCACCACGCCGAGGCCAGCGTAGCCGCGCCGGCGGGCTCGGGCAGCGCCGAGGGCAGGGGCAGATCAAGGCGTGATTGCTTGACGGTGTGGGGGCTACAGCCCCACGCCAGCGCCAACAGGATCAAGGGATGAGGCCACCTCATCAGTGATCTCCTCTCTGTGGGTCAACGCCCTCAATGGAGGCTTCAGCCTCCACGCGCGCGATCCCGAGCTGGCGGACGTGCCGTGGGGCGTAGTCCTCGATGGGCTCAGGCAGCGGGGTGTCCGCGATTTGGTGGAGGAAGCGGCGCAGGCTCAAGCCGCCCACATAGGCATATGAGAAGGCCTCCGCGTCGAAGTCGGCGGCGAGGCGCTCGGCGGCGATGGCGCGCTTGAGCCAACGCACGAGCGCGCGGCGCCCGATCTCGGGGGGGGGCTGGTCGCGATCGACGAGGCAATGGGGGGTGATGCGCGCGGCGTGCAGGGTCGCCAGCAGCGGGACCAGGAACTCCAAGAAGTGATCGATGGCGATGGTGACCTCGACGAGCTGTGTGTAGAGCGGCCGCGCGTCGGGGCCAGCGTCAAGGAGATCGACCCAGGGGGGGCGCTTGGGCGGCGTCATGGCCTGGAGGAAGAGCTGCTCTTTAGAGCCAAAGCGCTTGAAGAGCGCGGACTGGCTGAGGCCGACGCGTTCGGCGATGAAGGCTGTGGAGACTTGATGACCGTGCTCAAGGAAGCAGGCGCGGGCGATCTCCAAGATGTGTTCGTTTGAGACCAGCCTTGGCCGCGGCATAGGCCCTCCGGCGTTAAGTAAGTGAGCGCGCACTTACTTAAAGGCGGCTTCATCGAAAGTCAAGGTTGATCATCAAGATTGCTCATCGCGGGGCTTAGGGGCGCGCGGGCGGGCTTTGGGTTACGGGCCTGGCGCCTTTGGCTGCGCGCGCCGCCGCGCTTGGGCTATCCTCACGGCGACCGTGAATCAGATGAGAGGTGTTGTTATGCGCGGAGCCACGCTCCACACCGCGTTGTTGATGTTGTTTGCGCTCCCTCGCGTCAGCGCCGCCGAGGACGTTCGGTGTCAGGCGCCTGTGGATCAACTTTTGGCGTTGATTCGCGGTGAGCCCGCTGAGTTGCGCGTCGTCGGTCAAGGGGAAGCGGCCTGTCTTGAGCAGTGGTTTGATGGAAGTTATTTTTCAGATGGCTTGACTTTAAGCTCGCTTTCGCTTGTAAACGCGCATTTGCATCTATCAAATACTGGGCATATTGTCGTTGAGAACGGTTTGTTTGTTGATCGTGGTTCATCAATCACGGTTTCGAGCGGAGCTGGTTTGATTTTAAATCAAGGTTCATCAGAAGGATCATTGATTGAGGGTCGTTTGGAGTCAACGCGCTCAGGACCATTAGATCAGCTTGGATTTATCGAATTTGACTCAGATTACGTCATTTTTTCTGAGAATAGTGTGTTTATTTCCGACAATTTGAGTGTTAGAGAAAATTCAAGGATCTTTTTTAATTCATTATCGATGATTCCATCTGGAATACATAATCTAGGGGCTATTTCATTTGATTTTACTCACTATGATAATGAATTGGGCGGTATTTTAATCGAAAATCTTACGAATAGAGGTGTAATTAATTTTATTGGCGCCAATTCTGAGGCGCTTGTTCGTATAAATAGCTCAACTTTATCAGGTCAATTTTCTATCGGAGAAAATATAGTTCTGAATTTAGTCGATGACCAAGAAAATCAGCCTAAAAACTTAATCGTGGACGCAATATTTAGTGGCGATGGTAGTGTTTTAGTTTCATCTTCAATTAAATTAGATGGTTCATCTAATTTTGACAACGAAGCAATTATTTTTGATTGCGATCGTCAATCTAATTGTAGAATTGTGAGTAATTCTACATCAGGCAGTGTAACTTTAAATTTAAATAATGCTTTTATTTATTTTAGGGAGATGTCATCTCTTTTAGATGCGCAATTAGATGCTACATTGAATTATTTTGAAGTTGATGGGGATATCATCGTTAATATCCCATATCAATCAAGTGTCGAGTTTAATGGTGTTTTAAACTTTGCGAATGGGGCAAAATTGCATAATTTCTCCGAAAATTTTAATTTGAGTGGTTTAAATACACTGATTAGCGGCGACAATGCGGGTCTTATCAATCATAATAAACTATATTTTGATCATGTTGAGAATACACATAATTTAAAATGGAGTATAAGGAATGAAGATAGCGGTGAAATTCATATATTCTCACCGAGCAAAATTAATTTTATCAATCAAATTATGATCGATAATGGTGCCCAGTGGTCAGGCGATCTTTATATTCATCAAGATGAAGATTTAAATCTCTTGTCCACGATTGATATTGAAAATTTCAAGGGTATGAATTCATTTTATGTTTATGATCATTCTGTCTTGCGATTTTCTGGAAATTCTGCTGAATTTAATTCAATTTCGATTGAAAATGCCTTGGTGTTTTTTTCAGCCTACAGAATTAGTAATATAGGTGAGTCTTATGTTGAAAATCTAACGATAGATTCAGAGGAAAACATCGCGAATTTTAACTCAGATTCTGATTTTTACATAAAATCAAGTTTTTATCTAAATTCTGAATTATTTATGGATTTTTCTTCTTTAAATCCAGACGCAGTGATTCAGAATCAATCTTTAGTATTCGAGGATGGCGCGACTGTTGATATAAATCGACCAATTAATCTTCAAAGTGGTTTAATTCTTGGGTTTGCTGGCGCTGAATCAATCGATTCAAAAGTTGGATTTGATATCAATCAGTATGTATTGGGTAATATTGATCAAGATGTCCCATTCGATCAGATAAGAACAGACGAAATGACGCCTAGATATATAAATTATGGTCGAACATTCGCAGCAGTTCAATCAGGTTTTCATTTTTGGACGATCGAAAATCAAAATGATTTTACGTTTAATCTAACTCCAGATATTGATAATATCATTGAACTTAATGTCATCGGAGTAGATACATTAGAGGAATATGGAGTCTATCATTTTATAAATGAAAATCAAACCTTGGCGGAAAATTGCCAAGTTAACTTTAAAAACGCGAAATTTAATGGAGAGATTGAAGCATATAATACAAAAATCAAATTTTACCCCTTTGCTGAAAATGGCAATCACTTTGTGCTATCAGGTACGCTTGAAATCGTAGATCCTGTGGCGATTAAGCACTTATCCCCACGATCAATTCAGGATAATATGCCGGGTGAAATCATTGTAAATGGTGATCTTGATATTTTTGAAGATTATACTTTAATAATCGACGCTTATAGTCCAAATAATAATGACACTCTTGTTGTAACCGCTGATCTTTTGTTTAAAGGCAGTCTGATTTTAAATTTACAAGGTGATCATCACTACCAAATAGGCGATCAGTTTATTGTTGCCCGCGCGGGGTTTATCGTTCTGATGCCAGAGGCCAATTTGGAGGTGAATGGCCCCTATCGTGCGGCTTTAAGCCTGAGCGATGATGCGTCGTTGCTCATCGTTACGATCACCGAGGTCTTGGATATCACGCCTCCACGGCTGATGGGCGTGGCCCTGGAGGGGATCGAGGGGCCAATGATCGTCCCCAACCCCGAGCGTGATCACTTTGAGATCAGCTTGATGTTTGATGAGCCCGTCTACCTCGATGAGGGCGTGCTGCGGGTCACGCTGGGCTTGAGCGACGGCGCCACCCTCAGCGCGTCGCTGAGCCCCAGCCCAGCGACAAGCCTCGGCGGCGCGGACTCTCGCCCTGAGCCACGCGCCTTGACCCTGCGCTACGCCGCCGATGATCCCAGCTGGCATCATCTTGAGGCCCAGCTCCTCCGCCTTGAGCGGGTCGAGGTCGAGGGGGCGCTGATCGATGAGGCGGGCAATGCCCTCAGCGGTCCCCTCTCGCTGAGCGATCTTGAGGATGTGGATCTCGGCGATCTCCGCCTCGATACCCGCCGCCCCCGGATTGCCAGCGTGGCGCCCCAGGCGGGCGGCACGCTGCGCCTCGGCGACACCCTCATCATTGAGATCGCCTTCTCCGAGGCCCTCTATGGCGGGGGCGACCTGGCCTGTGATCTCAGCGCGGGGGTCAGCCTGGTGACGACCATCGAGCCCGGCGCGGCGGTCGCCCGCTTTGAGTACATCGTGGGGCCTGATGATCTCAGCGGGCCTTTGCGCCTTGAGGCGCTGCGACGCGCTGGCGGGGCGCTGACCGATGAGGGCGGGGTCAATGAGCCAGACCTGAGCCTCGACGGGCTGGGCTTGTCGGTGGATCTGCGGGTGGAGGTGGATGATCCGCGCTTGGATGGCGGCGTCATCGCTCCCGATCTGGGGCTCGACGCTGGCGGTGATGATCCAGGCTATGACGGCGGCGTTATCGGCGCCGACACGGGGGTTGATCCCGACAGCGCGCGCACCCTCCTCGATGCCCGCACCCCCGATATGGACCCCGATGATCCACGCCGCGCGCCGGGCTATGGCGCGGACGCGATTTCAGGGACGTATGATGAAGAGGCTGACGGCTGTGGCTGCGCAGTGGGCGCTGAGTCAAGGGGTGGCGGGCTGTTTGTGGCGCTGATTGGGCTGGTTGCGTTGTTCTTAAGGCGACGACGCGCGTTCTTTTGACTCTTTTGACCTACGGGCAGCGCACCCCGCGCGAGCGGCCCTCGGGGCAGCCCCCCGCCTCGGCCTCGCCGCGCGTGCAGATGCGCGGGCAGGCCCGCGTGCCCAAGAGATCCACGCGGCAGCCCCCCGCCTCCCAGCGGATGTCGGCGATCTCCCAGAAGTCCGTGCCGTCCGTGCCATGCTCGCCGTGCGTTGACAGCAGCGTCGGCGGGATCTCCTCCACCAGCTCGCCCTTGCAGAAGATCCGCAGGCTGGCGGTGCCGTCGCCGACGCCGTCATCCCAGTAGTAGTGGACCCCCAGCCGGTAGACCCCCGGTGAGGGCGCGCGGATGTTGATGTTCTCCGGGCCGTTGCCCTCGATGTCGTCTAAGTCCAGGCGCGGATCGTCCTCGTTCAGCGGCGCGGTCCAGGCCAGCTGAGGCGGCGGGCTGGTGTTGGGATCGCGGTTGTACTCGGCCAGCTCCGCGCGGCAGGCCGCCTCCATCTCAGCGGCGCTCATCCCCTGCTCATCCGCTTGGCAGACACGGCAGTTGCGGTAGAAGCAGTCGTCGCCCGTGGTGTCATCGAACCAGCGCGCGGTGGGGCTGCGCTTGAGGTGCAGATCCATGTCCGATGGATCCCCGCTCATCCCCACGTTCCACACCAGCTCCACCCGCAGATCGTCGCTGTGGCCCGTCGCCGTCACGCGCGTCTGGCAGCGCCCCAACGCGCCATGCTCATCGCGCACCTCCAGCTCCAGGGTGTACTCGCCTTGGAGATCGACGAAGAGGGCGCTGCTCAGCTCATCGCTGGGCTGCGGCGCGGCGGTGCTCCCCGGCGGCGCCTGGAGGACACGCCAGGTGGCCGAGGCCATGGCGTCGCCGTCGGCGTCCTGGTAGCCGCCGTGGAGCATAAAGGTGGAGAGCGGCAGGCCGTCTTGGTGAGGCGGGCAGCGCGCCTCAGGCGGGCTGTTGTCCCCGCAGCCGCTGGCGAGATCGTCGATGAGGCCGTTGCAGTCGTTGTCCAGCCCATCGCAGATCTCAGGGCTGGGGCCGATCTGGTCCTGGCAGTCGGCGTAGAACTCGATGTAGCAGTATTGCTTGCCCGCCCGGCAGGCGGCGTTGGGCGCCTCCAGCTCGCGCGGATCCCCCGCGTAGCAGGGGCGCTCAGGCGCTAAGCAGCCGCAGCCCTCGTTGACCCGGCCATCACAGTTGTCGTCATAGTCATTGTCGCAGTCCTCCACGGCGGCGGGGTGGCACCACCAAGTCGCGCCGCCCGCGCCGCCGTCCGTGTCCACCATCACGCCGCCGCCCGCGCCCCCGCCGCCCGCGATGCCCGCTTCAAGGATCGTCGGCAGCCCGCCCGTGTCGCGCGCCGGCGCGCTGAGGTAGATGTCCGCCTCATCTTGGGGCGGATCAGCGCAGGACAGGGCCAGGAGCCCAGCGATATAAACTGTACGCATTTCTAGTTCTCCGCCCCCGTGTAGGCACGGGCAAATAAACAGTGGATCATATCTCAGAGGCCGTGCTTCATTTCAACGGCGCTGCGGGCGGCTGAGCCGCCCTTCATTCATAAAGCGAGAGGCATATGCTCAAACCGTATCACTTGTTGTCGCTCCTGGCGCTCAGCCTCCTGGCGTGTGAGGTCGAGGTGGGCGTGGAGCCCGGCGAAGATCAACCGCTCGTCGCTGAGGACGCCGAGATCCCCCCCGTGGATGAGGGCCTCACCCCTGAGCCGCCCGATCAAGGGATCATCGAGGTGGTGATGTGCCATGACGCTCAAGACTGTCAGGCGCTGGGATCGCCGATTAACTGTCTCGGAGATTGGCGCTGCGATCCCGATGAGCTGATCCCCGGCGATTACCGTGGTCCAGGTGGCTGCGTCTTCCTCTGCGAACCGCCGCCGCCCCCGCCGCCCGGTTGCCAAGGCGATCAGGACTGCCCCCCTGGCACCCACTGCCTCCCCTGCGGCCCCAACGCCGACTGCGCGGCGCCCAGCGAGTGTCGCCCCATCGAGGAGGCCCCCTGCGCGACGGATGAGGCGTGCGCTGGCCGACCCGCCCCCCTGCGCTGCCCCGGCGTGTGGTTCTGCGATGCCAGCGGCTCGGGCGAGGCGGACTTCACCGCGCCCGATCTCTGCGCGTATCGCTGCGATGATCCCAGGCCAGAGTGTCGCGATGACGCCGACTGCCCCCCCAATCAGATCTGCGTCTCCGATGATCAGGATGGCGATGACGTCAACCGCTGCGTGCCGCTGCCTCCCCTCTGCCTTGAGGACGCCGACTGCGCGGGGCGCCAGCCCCCGATCTGGTGTCAGGGCGCTTGGACCTGCGCGGCGGAGACGATGGTCGAGGCGGACTTCCGCGACATGGACGGCTGCATCTATACCTGCGATCTCCCGCTCGATGCCCTCTGCGATGTAGACGCCGACTGCGGCCCCAACGCGCGCTGTCTGCCGTGTGATGATCCCGCCTGCGAGGGCCAAGGGCGCTGCGCGCCCAGCCCCGAGGGCTGCCGCGATGACGCTGACTGCGGCCCCCGCGAGCGCTGCGATTTCTGCGACGGCCCCCACTGTGATCTCGGCGTCTGCGTGCCCATCGGCGTCGAGCCTTGGGTCTGCCGCGTGGCCGAGGACTGCGCCGATCAGGACACCCCTCTGGGCTGCCTCGGTGAGTGGGCCTGTGATCCCGAGGGCCTCCAGCCCGCCGATTATCGCGGCGAGGGCGGCTGCGCCTATCACTGCGGGATCGTCGCCCCCTGCGCCGCCGCTGAGGACTGCGCGCCGGGCGAGGTCTGCTTGGAGGGCCGCTGCGCGCCCGCACCGCTCTGCGCAGGCCCCGCCGACTGCGCCAATCGCCCCGCGCCGATCCGCTGCGTCGGTGACTGGAGCTGCGATCCAGAGGGGGCACAGCCGGCGGACTTCCGCGCCCCGGATGGCTGCATCTATAACTGCGCCACCGCCCCCGAGCCCTGCGTCGATGACGCGGCCTGCCCACGGGGTCAAGCCTGCGTCGAGGGCGTCTGCGTCGAGGCCCCCTTGGTCTGTGAGATCCACGAGGACTGCGCCGATCACCCCGCGCCGATCCGCTGCGTCGGTGTCTGGCGTTGCGATCCACAGCACCGCAGCTACGCCGACGCGCGCGGTGAGGATGGCTGCGACTACACCTGCGAGTTCAACCTGCGCCCCTGCGCCGATGACGCCCAGTGCCCCCCCACCGACGTCTGCGCCCCCTGCGTCGGCGACGCCTGCCAAGCCCCCGGTCAGTGCGTGCCCGGCGAGCGTGCGCTGACGTGTGAGGCCACCCCGGAGTGCTTTGATCATCCCGCGCCGATCCGCTGCCCCGGCGCTTGGCGCTGTGATCCGCTCCATCAACACCTCGCCACGGCGCGCGGCGAGGATGGCTGCGACTACACCTGTTTCAATCAGCTGCGCCCCTGCCGCGCGGACTTCGAGTGCGCGGGGGACGTCTGCGCGCCTTGCCCCCTCGATGGCGCCTGCCCCGCCCCCTCGGTCTGTATGCCCCCCGAGGAGGCCTATCGCTGCGATGACCGCGATCTGAGCCGCTGCGAGGGGCTGGCCCATGATGACTGCGTGGGCGGCTGGACCTGCCAAGACAGCCAGTGCGCGTGGCTGTGTGATCACGATCAGGATCGCCCTGAGATCCTGATGAACGCCTGCGATCCGCAGGGCTTCGTCGAGGGGTGTTGCAGCCACGATGAGTGCCGTGGCGGCTTCTGCCAGGCCCTCGGCTTTGACGCCCAAGGCGCGTACTGCGGCGGGATGGCCCCGCCCCCCGCCAATCAGTGCGTGCGCGATGGCTGTCAGGCGGACATCGACTGCGGCGAGTCCCAGGTCTGCGTGCTGGCGGGGACGCACGGCTATGTGCTCAACACCTGTATGCGCGCGGCGTGTCAGCTCGACGCCCATTGCCGCGATGGCGGGGCCTGCTTGCCCTTCTTCCACCCCTGCTATAGCTACGGCTTCGCCTGCGTCTACCCCGGCGATCCCTGTCGCGTAGACGCCGACTGCCCCCAAGAGCGCGCGCCCATGCTCTGCCTCCCCAATGAGGACGGCCACGGCACCCGCTGCGTCGAGGATATGCCGCGCCCCTAAGCGCCCCTGAGCCCGCCTCAGCCGCGCCCTGCCTCCGCCCGCCGCAGCGGCAACGTCAACGCCCCCTCCGTGATGATCAGCCCCCCCTCAACCGGCCGCAGCTCCAGCACACGCCCGCCTTCAAGCTCAACCTCCGCCCGCCCCTCGCGCTCCGTCACCGCGCAGGGCACCTCGACGCGCCCTTGGGGCCGCGCGTAGATAAACCGATCCGCCGCGAACTCGTAGCGGATCTGCGGCGCCAGCTCGATCAGCAGCGCCTCGGCGAGCGGTCGCGCCGAGGGCGGCAGCGCTCCGAGCCCCTCATCGCCGCGCAGCGCCTCGCCGTCGATGGCCCAGGCCCCACGCCAAAATCCTGTATTTTGGGGTGCTTGTGGGCCGCAGCTGGTCAGGAGCAGGAGCGCGAGGGCGGGGATGTACGGAAGTGACGACATGGGGGCGTTGTCCTGTTATGTTTGCGCCGCTCTATATCGAAAAACGAGCGCCCGCGCGACGGGCGCGCCCCAACTGGAGGGATCATGTTCAACCCCCCCGCCATCGACCTCCCCGGCACCGGCGACATCTACGTTGAGATCCAGACCCGCTTAGGCACCATCAAGGGCCGCCTCTTTGAGGATAAGGCGCCGATGACCGTCGCCAACTTCGTCGGCTTGATGACCGGCGCCATCACCGGCAAGCCCTTCTATGATGGCATCATCTTTCACCGCGTGATCCCCGACTTTATGGTCCAGGTCGGCTGCCCCCACGGCACGGGCACCGGCGGGCCGGGCTATCACATCCGCGATGAGTTCCACCCTGAGCTGCGCCATGACAAGGGCGGCATCTTCAGCATGGCCAACGCCGGCCCCAACACCGGCGGCTCGCAGATCTTTATCACCGAGGTGGCCACCCCCTGGCTCGACAACCGCCACGCCGTCTTCGGTGAGGTCGTCGAGGGCTTGGATGTAATCAAGGCCATGGCCCGCGAGCCCCGCGACAGCCGCGACCGCCCCCGCACCGAGATCCGCATCCTCTCCACGCGCGTCTATCGGGCCTGAGATCACGCCGCCCCCCCTTGGCGAGCTTTTTGCTAGGGGCGCGCGCCCCATCCCGCCTAAAGAATGGAAAGATCAATGCGCCAACGCATCTTATTGGCCTGCCTGGCTGCCGCGCTGTCCAGCGTGGTGGCGTGTGATGAGACCACCCCCGAGGGGGTCAGCCCCGATACGCTGGGCGTCGGCGAGGAGCTGGAGGGCAAGGCCTTCTTCGGCCCCACCGCCAGCGCCGGTAAGGAGGACGCCGTCAACGGCGTGCAGGGGCTCTCCACCGAGTTCGATGACAGCGAGACGCAGGTCTGGGCGGTGAAGAACGCCTGGGCTGATCGCGACACCGCCGCCGCCAAGGAGGCGGGGATGGCCTGGGGCGCGGACTCGGGCTTGAGCTGGGATGAGAAGTACGCCCTCTGGGTGGACTCCATGGTCCAGATCGACTCCACCAGCTACTTCAAGACCTATGAGCTGGTGACGCCTTATGGCAAGAAGCTGCCCGCCCCCGCCGTGGAGTGCGCGGAGACGGCCATCTTCCTCCGCGCCGCCTTCGCCAGCTGGTACGCCCTGCCATTTATCCTTGAGGCCACCGACAGCAACCGCAAGCCCCTCTACCTCGGCCACTTTGGCTTTCGCACCAAGACCGAGAAGTACAGCTCAACGCCTAACTTTAAGACCGCCTATAAAGATCACAGCGCGCTGGCGGAGAGCTGGTCCACCGAGGGTTGGCCCTCTGATAGCCGTCTGCGCACCCGTAAGCTCGGCGGCAGCCAAGATGACTTCCAGACCATGCTCGGCGAGGACCTTCACGCGGGCGCCTACTTTGATGAGATCTTCCTCAACAAGCGCGTCGGCTATTTTATGATCTACGCCCTCAGCTACTTCGGCTCGATCAACCTCGCTGACGCGCGCAACACGTTCAACCTCCAGCCCAAGGCCATCCGCGAGGGCGACGTCCTCTTAGAGCGCTACTCCACCAACGGCATCGGTCACACCTTGGTGGTGAAGTTCGTCGAGTCGCTGGATGAGGATCGCTTGGACGTCCACCTGATCAGCGGCTCGATGCCGCGCCGCCAAGGGAAGTGGGAGGACGGCCCCGCCAGCAAGAGCCACTTTACCAATGACATGTACGGCGGTAAGGACCACGGTAAGTATGGCGGCGGCCTCAAGCGCTGGCGCACGCCTGTTAAGCAGGGTGGTTACTGGCGTCCCATCGTCCCCGCCGCCGATGAAGCGCACTACATCAACTCCAATCAAATCGATGTGCTTGAGGCCCGCACCGAGGTCTTTAATGCCCTCCTCGGTGAGGTCACGCCCGAGCAACGCCGCCAGGTCTTCTTGGATCAGATCAACAATGAGCGCCTGCATCTGAGTGAGCACCCCTCCAGCTGCTCCGCCCGTCGCCGCCGCGAGGAGGCCTTTGAGAAGCTGTATGACTTCGAGAGCGAGTTCAACAGCAAGCCTCGCAGCCAGGTTGATGAGGAGAGCCGTAAGTTAGAGGATTATGTCTTCGCGAACCTCGTCTATGACAGCTCTCGCACCTGTTGTTGGAACAGCACCACCGCCGCGATGTACGAGATCATCATGCAAAAGGCCCAAGAGGACGTCGTCGATCACACCACCGCGACCTGCAAGATGCCCACGGTCTTTATGGCGCGCGGCGGCGGCTATGATCTCTACAAGGCCTACGCTGAGCGCATCGGCCGCGCGGCGGACTGGGTGGCTTGGAGCGAGGATGAGCCCTGCGCCGCGCTCCAGATCGAGGGCGCCGAGGCCAATGATGACGTGGAGGAGGCGCACACCTGGACGAGCTGGTGTGAGGTGGGTGAGGCCATCCTCAACCCCTGCGTGGAGGGCGAGTTCGCTTGCAGCGATGGCCGCTGCATCACCACGCGTTGGGTCTGCGATGGGGATCGCGACTGCGCCAACGGCGAAGATGAAGAAGGCTGCTGAGCCGAAGCCCCCCTCAAAGCCCCTCCCTCCCCCTCAAAGCCGCGCGCGTGGAATTAACGGGGCGCGAAGCGCACCGCGTGGAATGCAATCGCTTTGCGATTGCAGGGCGTGGTGAGGGCGAACCTGAAGGGTTCGTCCGAACGGGGCGCTTCGCGCCCCACTTTCCCTCCAAGTTGCTTTATCGTAGGGCCAAAACCAATCCCCTAGGAGCGGCGATGAAGCACGGCGCGATCTTCGGCCTTACTCTCCTCCTTGCCTTGGCCTGCGACGATGACGGCGGCGGCGAGGCCCCCGCGCGCTGCGTCGTCGGCGCGGCCTGCGCTTGCCCCAGCGGCGCGGT
>JAHJCH010000052.1 GCA_018813065.1 Myxococcota bacterium | reverse complement strand
TGGAGCACGTCGCGGCCCGCCAGATCGATGGCCGCCGCGCGGGAGAAGCTGAGGCGGATGCCCGCCTTCTGGGCGGAGATCAGCGCGTAGACGAGGCGCTCGACGTTGCCGCCCGAGAGGTAGTGGGCCTCAAGATCATTGATCGAGATGGAGAGGCCCGCTTTGACCGCGCTGATGCGCGGGTTGACGATCATGGAGGGGGGCACACGGCGCAGGCGCATGGCGATCAGCTGACCAATGCCGACCCCCGCGCCTGAGAAGGTCGCCGCGATCCACAGCCCGACCGGCACGAAGTAGAAAAAGACACCAAAGAGGAAGAGCGCACCGGCGCCTCCGACGAGCAAGAGCGTGTTGGGATCCATTGAGAGTCTCGCTCCTTTCCAAGCGCTAGGCTTGAGGTTCTTCAGAATCCGCGACGACGACCACCCGCACCCCCTCAACATCCACCACGCGGATGGGGGTGCCGGCGTCAATGTACTCACCTTGGCTGACGACATCGACCAGCTCACCGCCGATCTTCGCCTTGCCTGACATCCGTAGGTCGGTCTTGGCCACCCCGCGCTGGCCCACATAGTTGCTCCAGCCCTCGGGCGCGGCGTAGGAGGCGCGCTCCTTGTCCACATCGCCGCCGCGAGATCCAAGAGTCGTCTGTAGGATCAGCCCTCGCCCTAGGCGCGAATCGGGCAAGAAGCGCATCCCGGCGATGGCCAAGAGCGTGGTGCCCACCAGCGACAGCATCACCGTGCTCATGGCGTCATTGACCAGGCCCAGATCCCAGGCGGTGCCCAGCGGCAGCGAGAGCATGGCCATGATCAAGCTGGCGGCGATCATGGCGATGCCCAGGACGCCAGCGACGCCAAAGCCGGGGAGGATAAATATCTCAGCGGCCAGGGCGATGAGGCCCAAGATAAAGAGCGTCACCTCCTCCCAGCCCGCCAGATCCACCACCATGTGCCCCCCGAAGAAGAGGACCAGGCAGAGGAGCCCCAGGGCGCCTGCGAAGCCAAAGCCAGGGGTGTATAGCTCCAAGAGCAGCCCCAGCATCCCCAGCGACATCAAGAGGCCGCTGACAACGGGGTTGGTGAGGAAGCGGGCGAGCTGCTCCGCCCAGTTGGTGTTGGCGCGCTTGACCTCGGCGTACTCCAGGCCGAGGGCCTTGAGCAGCTCATTGAGCGTCTCCGCCTGGGCGTCGGCGAGGCCCAGCCGCGCCGCGTCGTTGGTGGTGACGGTCAACAGCTTGCCCTTCTCCGTCACGCCCTCCAGGGCGATGTCCGCGTCCACCATCGCCTCGGCCAAGCGTCCATCGCGGCCCTTGGCCTGCGCCGTGGATGCCATCTCCGAGCGCATATAGCTGACCATCTTCTCGCCGACGGCCTTGGCTTCGCCCCCGCTCATCTCAATGGGGGTCGCCGCGCCCATGCTCGCGCCCCGCGTAAACACGATGTGATCGGCGGCGAGGCTGATGAGGGCGCCTGCGCTGATGGCGCGGCGGTTGACGAAGGCGATGGTGGGGATACGCGTCGCCAGGAGCGCGTCGCGGATCTTGACCGCCGCGTCCACCCGACCGCCGAAGGTGTCTACGTCGAGGATCACCGCTGAGACGTCATGGGCGCGCGCCTCCAGCATCCGCGTCACGAAGGGCGCCAGCCCCAGATCGATCGTCTCCTTGATGGGGATCACCAAGACGCGGCGAGATCGCCCGCCGTCTGTGGCGAGGGTCGGCAGGGGGTGGAGAGGGAAGGGGGTGTAGGCTGGCTTGGCCTCCTCGCTGGGCAGGCTCGTGGGCGCTGGCGCGCCGCTGACGAGGAGGGGCCAGATCAGGGCCGCGAGGGCCAAGAGTCTATGCGTCTTCATATCCCCTGGTCCTATCAGCCTTTAAGACGGCGCGTAAATAGAGAAGAGGCGGGGGGAGGGATTGAGGGCGAGGGGGGCGACGCGGTGAGGCGCCGGTGGGGCTCAGTTGGCCTTAAAGATAAAGGGATAACGCACCGTGACGATGCCGCCGCCCTTGGGCGCGGGGAAGGCCCAGCGCTGGATCTTCTTTGTCAGGCAGCTCTCGACGTTGGCGTTACGCATCGTCGTCTCGGCGATGCTGGCGGCGATGACGCTGCCGGTGCCGGAGATGGTGAACTTCACGACGATCTTCCCCTCCAGATCGCGTTTGACGTTGAGCTCCTTCTCATAGCAGTAGCGGTACTCATTGCGGTGACGACGGATGATGCGGCGGATGGTTTCTTTGTCCAAAGAGCCGCGGATCTCAGGCTTACCTGGGATGACCTTGGGCACCTTGGCGGTGCGCTCCCCCAGGCGGCTGACGCCACGCCCGTAGCTGTTGCCGTTGCCGCCGCGCCCGCCGCGCCCGGCGGTGCCCACGTTGCCGACGCCGATGGAGTTCTCGCCGAAGCCGCCGCCGCCCATCCCGCCGCCGGCGACGCCCAGGCCGCCGAAGCCGTGGGACTCACCGGCGCGATCGCCGAACATATTGCCCATGGCGCTCATGGCGTCGCTGCCGATGGCGCGATCCCCCTTGCCCCACACGGCGCTCAGCTCACCCTCCAGGCTGTTGAAGGCCGCCGAGGCGGTGTCCAGGGCCTCTTGCCGCGCGCGCGCCTTGGCCAGCTGGATCTCGGCGTTGCTGGCCTCGCCCTTCACCGCGAAGTGGTTATTGCGCTCGGTGGAGTCCTGCTTGCCCATCTTACCCTCATCGCCCTTGGCCTTGGCGGCCGCCTCGGCCTCCTCCTCCAGATCGTCGAAGAGGTTTTGCATGTTGCGCTTCTCTTGCAGCTCATCCTCGGGCTTGAGGATGAACTCGACGAAGCGATCGGACATGTCGAAGGCGTCCATGCCCAAGGAGTCCATGCCCTCGGGCATGCTCAGGACGATGGCGAAGTACAGCCCGTGCAGCAGGGCGGCGAGGCCGAGGAAGAAGACCTGCTGGGCTTCGAGGATGCTGAAGGGTGAGGGGGGCGGCAGCGCGGGGGCGGAGGCGACGGAGTTGATGAGCAGGGTCATCTCCCCGAAGCTCAAGCGGCAGCGAGCCTTGGGCGGCAGCTTGAGGGCGACGCTGCGCGGGGAGGCGGAGCGGCTGACCTTGCCAGCGGCCTTGAGGTCATCGAGGCTGTGGACCTCGCCGTTGAGCATGATCTCGCCGCTGATGCCCTCAGGCACATTGACGATCATGGACACGCCGTCGAACTCGGCGACGGGGTAGGGGTCCTCGGGCACCATCCCGGCGGGGACGAACTGCGAGGCGTTATCGGCGTCGCCGATGGTGAAGACGCCCGGCTTGGAGAGGTGTTGGACGTTGACGACGGTCTGCCCCCAGAGGGTCAAGATCTCCAGGGTGCGAGAGGCGCCAGGGACATCATCCTCATCGTCAAAGAGGGGGGCGTTGCGCACGATGGGGCGGCCGCCCTTGCCCTTGCGCTCCGGCGCCTTGTTGCTGCGCTGTCCGGCGATGGCCACGATGATGTGTACGTCGCCGATCTGGAGGCGATCCCCCGTGCGCAGGGCCTGCTTCGTGATCCGCTCGCCGTTGACCAAGGTGCCGGTGGCGCTGCCCAGGTCGAGGATCATCACACTGTCGGGGCCGCTGACCTCGATGACGGCGTGCATCCGCGAGACGCTCTCGTCATCCAGGCGCAGGTGAGAGGAGGAGAGCCGGCCGATCTTGATGGTCTGCTCGGTCAGGATCTCGGTGCGGGCGAGCTGGCCGCCGGCGTAGATGTCGAACTTAACGGGAGTCTGAGCGCGGTCCATAGTTGTCCCTAACCTCCTTATGAGTGGCCTTAGATGTCCTCAGCGGACTTGAGCATCTCGGGGAGGAAGTTCTCTCGGATGCGGATGAGGCTGGTGTTACGGCCCCCCTTACGGGAACTCATAAACTCACCCTCGGGGCGCACGAATGAGCCTTCAACCACGTCGTCTTCGAAGTCGATCTCCGTGTTCTTCTTGTAGACCACGCTTGGATCTTCGCTGTCGGGGATGACTTCGTCTTCTTGGGCCATCGCGGAGAGGGAGAACAGCGTGATGCTTAAGATCAGCCAGTATTTCACTTTTATCGGCTCCTTAATGAGTTAAAGGTGACGCCTTAACGGTGATTGTCGGCTAAGGCAGCGCGCTCTCGAACGCGGATTGACCCCAGAGGTTGCGTGATTTGAGCCTCAGCTCTTCAAGAGGGACGGGCCGCAGTATAGCGCCCCTCGCGGCCATCGCCAACCGCGCTTAGTCCAAAAGCGCCCCCAAAAAGTTCCCTAAAAAAGCACCTTTGTTCTTTTTTTTGATCAGGAGCCCTGCGCGCCTCGCCATCGACTCAAGGGTTCGCTGAGGGCGCGTGCTCGACAGGGCGCGCGCCGGGCTTGGCGGAGAACATCCGCCGCGCCAGCGTGACGGGGACGCTGGGCGTCTCGCTGGCGAAGATGCGCATCCGCCCCTCCGCCTGGCCCACATGATCAAGCAGGGCGTTGACCACCAGCCGCGCCGTCACCGCGCACTTCTCGGTGTAGATGCAGTTCTGCGCCGTCGCCACCCAGTCTCCCGCGAAGAAGAGGTTGTCGATGGGGCTGATGTGGCCCGGGCGGCGCGCCTCGCTGCCGACCTCGGCGGTGGTGAAGTCCTGCCAACGCAGGAGCCGTGCATCCGCCAGCGGGGGCAAATCGGGGATCAACGCGCGCAGCTCACCGTCGAGCTGGGCGATGACCTCCTCATCAGGGCCGTCGAGCAGAGCGCTGGGGGAGAGATCGCTCTCGATGAGATCACCGCCGCTGTAGCGCTGTGGCTGGATCATGGTCAGGTTGCTGGTGGTGCCCAGCGCCTTGAAGCCCGCGCTGAAGAGGACCTCGCGGGCGCCAAAGCGCGCCTGCCAGGCGGTCTGCGTCGCGCCGGGCTGGGGGTACCAGAGGTAGGCGATGGCGGGCGAAGAGACTGGCAACTGACGCAGATCGTCGAAGAAGGGCTGACCAGCGAAGGGGGCCTCGCCGAAGATCGCGCGGGCGCCGAGGAGATCCACAGCGGAGATGAAGGCGTCAGCGGTGATCCGCTCAGGCGCCTCTTGCAGCCTCGCCACGCAAGGCGCGCCCTTGAAGCCGCAGTGGGCGCAGGGCGCGTCGGGCGCCATCGCGGCGCCGCAGGCCGGGCACCAGGCGGCGGCCTGCGGCGCGATCAAGGCGGCGGCGACGCGGCCCGCCTCAACCTCAAGCTGGGCGACTGGGCACTCAAAGCGCACGCTCCCGCCGCGCTGGCGGATCGAGGCGAGGAGGGGCTCGAAGATGGCCTCAGAGGTGATGTCATCAAAGAACTGCACTGCCTCAACATCCCGCCAGTGTCCATAGTGAGAGGCGGTGTAGCGATGCCAGGCCAGGGCGGAGCTTTCGGTCGCTGAGCGGAAGTTGCACATGCGCAGGAGCGGGTCGATGAACTCATTGAGGAAGGGCTCTGGGATCCCGTGGGAGCGCACCCAGTCGGCCATGGAGATCGCGTCGAGGGCTTTGACCTCCTCAGGGTCGTGGCTGTCGAAGGCCATCAAGGCCATCAGCTGCGGCAGCTTGAGGCGGAAGGGCTCCGCGGCCTGCCGCTCGGCGCAGCGCTTGAGCCCGTACGCGTGGAGCACCGAGGGCAGCTTTCGCGCGGCCTTGAAGGCCCGCACGCGCCCGCTGGGATCGACGACTGAGAAGACCGCCTCTGGGGCGTTCGCCCAGCGCGTGCGCAGCTTAATCCCACGTCGACCAAAGAACTCCCGGAGGTTGCGATAGGACCACCAGACCCCGTGGAGGGCCCGCTCTAGCTGGACGCCCGCTGGGCAGGTGAAGCCCGGCTCATCCCACGCCATCAGCCGCCCTCCTGAGATGCGGCTGCGCTCAAGGACCGTGACCTTGAAGCCGCGATCGAGCAGCTCGGATGCCAGCATAAGGCCGGTCAAGCCCGCGCCGATGATGACGACGCGCTTCCCGTTTGAGGGCAAGGAGACATTGTTCTCGGGCGCTTGGGGGTATTCAACATGGCGCGGCTGATGGCGAACGTGGTTCACGGCAGGGCCTCCAGAGGCAGCCTCGGTGACGTTGACGGCGAGGCTTACGGGATAGGGGGCGTGAATACAAGCGCCCTCATCTGGCGCGGCGAGGATGAGCGAGGTGAGGGGGATAACTTAGAGCGGGCGCGGCGAGGCCGAGGGGTCATCCTCCTCAAGCGGCCCGGCCCCCGCCGTCACCAACGCCAAGGCCTGCCGCAGCGCGCGGCTGACCTCGGCGCGCTCGATGGCGCCGCAGCGCGTCGGTGAAAAGGACAACGAAGCCAGATCAAAGCCGCCATCATCCCGCGCGGTGAGCAGCCTCGAAGGCGACGCCGCCTGCTCACGCAGCCCGATCACATCCCAAGCGTCAACGGGGTGGTTGACCCCCTTGACCCGCACCTCCCCCCGATGGGCGCAGGTCACGGCGTGCTTGACGAGGTGGTAGGTCGAGCCGCTGATCAAGATGCCCCCTGCCTCAGCGAGCCCCTCAAGCCGCGAGGCCACGTTCACCGGGCTGCCGATGATCGTGTAGTCCATGCGCTGCTCAGATCCAAAGTTGCCCACCGTGCAGTGGCCTGTGTTGATCCCAATCCGAGCGCGCAGCGGGCGATCAATGCCCTTGGCGCGCCAGACCTCGGTCAACGCGGCGTTGGCCAGTTGCATCTCCAACGCCATGCGCACGCAGCGCAGGGCCTGATCGGCGTCGTCGGCGTCGTCGGCGTCGCCGAAGAAGACCATCACCGCGTCGCCGATGAACTTGTCGATGGTGCCCCCCCACTCATCCGCGATCTCCGCCATGCGGTTGAGGTAGGTGTTGAGCACGTCAGAGAGCACCTCCGCCTCCACCGCGTCGGTCAGCTCGGTGAAGCCGACGAGATCAGAGAAGAACACCGTCAGCCGCCGCCGACGGTAGCTGAGGGTGTTGGGGGCCAGCCCGCCGCCGACGATCAGCTCAAAGAGCCGCCCCGAGAGGTAGCGCTTCATGTTGTCGATCAGCGCGCTGATGCGCTCATTGCGCTCTGATAGCTCGTTCTCAATGTCCGTGCTGTGCTCAAGCACGGTCTGGGAGAGCAAGACCTGCTCGGCGTGCTCTTCGCGGAGCTGGTAGACGAGCGACACCAGCTCGCTGATGTCCTTCGCGCTCGCTCGACCGCCCTCAAGCCGACCAAGCAGCGCCTCAAGGCGCGCGGCGTCTTTATCGCTGGTGGTGTCGTCAAAGTTGGGTTCGTGCATGGCCAGAGCATCGCCGATTCGCGCACGCGCGACAACCTCGCCGCGCCTCATCGTCGATGATCACACAAAGCGGATTGCAAACGCCTTGAGCCCAGGCTATGCCCAAGCGCGCTGACGTGGTAGATCCCCCCAGCCGCTGCAGGAGTCGCCGATGGCATCAGGCCACGCCCATACCGATCGGCTCGCCGAGCCGATCCGCATCCTCAACATGAGCTTCACGGCGAGCCTCCTCGCGGAGCATCATCGTCGCTGTCATGACTGCGCTGAGTACCTCGCTCAGGTGGTCGCGCCCAAAGGGTCAGACACCGGCATGACCGCGCGAGAGCTCTCGGCGTGCCTCTTTGAGATCCTTGAGCTGATCCGCTCACACCACCGCCCCGGTCGGATTGAGCTGACCCTCTTTAATCACCCCCAAGGGGCGCCTCGCCCTTATGAAGACGCCTCAGCGGCGCGCGGTGATCGCGCGGCGCGCGGCGTAGAGGTGCGCGCCACCTTGCCCTCGGATGAGGCCCTCGCCGCGCGCTACGCCGATTGGCTCAGCGATCCAGGGACGCGAGATATGCTCGCCCAGCCTCGCCCCGGCGATGGGCTGCTGGAGCTGGCGGCGGTGCATAACGCCTCCGTGTCTTGTCAACGCTCAGCGATGGATCGGCTAACGCTGCAGATGTACGTCGCCCTCAACACCGATCAAGCCGATCAAAATGATGATGGGGAGGCGTAGCGTGGCACAGGAGAGCGGGTTCTCGATTCAGTTCAATGAGAACGATCAGGTCGTCACCCTCGCGGGCGTCTTGCGCCCCGAGAGCGCGCTGGCTGGCGCGGAGGTGGTGCGCGGGCTAAGAGAGGCCGCCGCCGTGGTGCGTGGGCGGCTCTACATCAACCTCAAGCGCCTTGAGCAGATGAGCTACCTCGGCCACCGGGTCTTCACCTCGGCGGTGCGCGCGGTGCTCGACGCCCACCCCGACATCGAGGTGATCTTGGTCACCTCATCGGTGGTGCCTTGGGCCAACCGGCGCTTTGCCCCCATCGCCGCGCGCTGGCCCCGCCTGCGCGTCGAGCAGTATGACCAGGCCTTCTATCCAGGCCAGCGGGTCATCGAGAGCGATGGGCTGCTGCCGGTCCTGCGGGCGCAGACCAGCGTCATCTGGCGCCATGAGCGAGAGATGCTCAGCCGCCACGGGCTGAAGCCTGGGGCCGCCGTCGCTGATATCTGCTGTGGGATCGGCGACTTCGCCATGCTCTTGTGGCGTAACTTCGCCCCCTCGCGGATCGTGGCGGTGGATCATTATCGCCCGTTCCTCGACTACGCCCGCAGCGTCGCGGGTGAGTTCGGCGCTGAGGACATCGAGTATCAGTACGGCGACGCCGCCTCGCTCTTCCTCGCCGATGAGACCTTCGACTTCGTGACCTCACGCCTCGCGCTTCAGATCTTCGATAAGCCCGCGCAGATCATCTCGGAGCTTAAGCGCATCTGCCGCCCCGGCGGGCGGGTCTATGTGACCAACGAGATGATGGGTCACATCTACGCCTACCCCAAAGAAGAGCCGGTGACCTGGGCCTATCGGCTCATCCCTCAGATGGCGGCGAGCTTGGGCATGGACGTCAACTTCGGCCCCAAGGCCCGCGCCTACCTTGAGGACGCGGGCCTCGTCGATATCCGCGTCGATCTCCTTGAGGTCAACAACGTCAACTCTGATCTGAGGGACTTCGCCGCCGTCGCGGCGGGGTGGCGAGATTACGTCGTCGATGAGGTCGCCATCGCGACCGGGCAGCCCCCCGAGGTGGTCGAACGGCTACGCAGCGCGCTGGAGGACTTCCTCTACGTCGTCGAGAACCGTAGAGGGTTCGCCGCGTGGCCCATCTACGTCGCCTCGGGGCAAAAACCCCAGTGAGTTATTGGATAATCAATCCATGCTGAACGCTAAGAAGCGTCGCTTCAGAACAAAGCTGATCTTGGTCGCCGCCCTCGGGGTCTTTATCGGCCTGGCGGCCTCCATCGTCGCCGCCCTCTATGGGGTGCGCTCCCTCGGCAAGGACGCCACACAGGAGCTTGAGGAGGGCCTCGGGCGCGCCACCCGCGAGTACCTCAGCAACCACGCCATCGACAGCGCCAACCGCACCGGCGCGATGCTGGGCCGCGCGCAGAATGACCTCCAGATATTGGCGGCCATCGCCCAAGGCATCATCGACAAAGGGGAGACGCTCGCCCCCGTACACGCCACGCTGGCGCAGCGCCTCGGCGTCAAGGCCTCGCTGCGCTATGACGCGGCGGGGCGCTGGTATCAAAACCCTCAAGGCTCGTCGATGGCAGTGGCGGTGTGGGGCTACCTGCTGGACAAGCCCTTGTCCAAGGATAAGC
>JAHJCH010000051.1 GCA_018813065.1 Myxococcota bacterium | reverse complement strand
GCTCGCGCGGCCTCGCTCAACCACGCTGAGGTTCGAGCGCGCTGGGGCCTCCAGCCTCGATCACGCCGCCCTTGAGCGCATCGCCTTGAGATCAACGACGTTTTGATGCGATCGCCCCGCAGGGATATCACTTGCCCCCTGAGAGCACGCGCGCTAAGAGAGCCTGTTCTTCTTGGGAGGCATCGTGCGCCTGCTCATCTCCAACGCCCTCAGGGTGGTCACCCTCGACGCCGCGCGGCGTGAGATCGAGGGCGGCTACGTCGTCATTGAAGATCGCGTCATCTCCGAGGTGAGCGCCCAGCGCCCAGCGGGGCCGTTTGATCGCGTCATCGATGCCACCGGCTGCGTGGTCATCCCCGGCATGATCAACACCCATCATCACCTCTATCAGACCCTCACGCGGGTGGTGCCCTTCGTCCAAGACGCCAAGCTCTTTGATTGGCTCCTGGGGCTCTATGAGATCTGGCGGGAGGTGAGCGCCGAGGCCGTTTATCACAGCGCCACCGTCGGCATCGGCGAGCTGCTCCTCTCCGGCTGCACCACCGTCGCCGATCACTTCTACCTCTTCCCCGACAGCCAGCCCGGCGCCCTCCTCGATGAGACCATCCGCGCCGCCGCCCACATCGGCGTCCGCTTTCACCCCACGCGCGGCAGCATGAGCCGTGGCCGCAGCCAAGGCGGCCTCCCCCCCGATGACGTGGTGCAGCCCGAGGCGGTGATCCTCGAAGACAGCGCCCGCGTCATCGCTGAGCATCACGATCCAGCCCCCTTGAGCATGTGCCGCGTGGCCCTGGCCCCCTGCTCGCCCTTCTCCGTCACTGATCGGCTCCTGGAGCAGAGCGCGGAGCTGGCCCGCGCTCAGGGCGTGCGCCTGCACACGCACCTCGCCGAGACGCTCGATGAGGATGACTTCTGCCTCCAAACCCACGGCGTGCGCCCCCTGGAGTATATGGCCCGCGTCGGCTGGCTCGGCGCCGATGTCTGGTACGCCCACGGCGTCCACTTCAATGATGAGGAGCTGGATCGCCTGGCGGAGACGCAGACCGGCGTGGCCCACTGCCCCATCTCCAACCTGCGCCTCGGCAGCGGCATCGCGCGCGTGCCTGAGATGCTCAAGCGCGGCGTCCCCGTGGGCTTGGCCGTGGACGGCAGCGCCTCGAACGATGGCTCAAATATGCTCGTCGAGGCCCGCGTGGCGACCTTGGTTCACCGCGTCGGCTCGGGCGTCGATCAGATGCCCGCCCGCGCCGCCTTGGAGCTGGCGACCTTGGGCTCGGCCCGCGTCCTTGGCCGTGATGACGTGGGCGCCTTGGCCCCTGGCATGGCCGCCGATCTGGCGATCTTTGATCTCAACGACGTGGCCTATGCGGGCGCGCTGCATGATCCCGTCGCCGCGCTCTTGATGACCGCTGGCCCCGCGCGGGCGCGCTTCGTCGTCGTCAACGGGCGCGTCGTCGTCGATGAGGGGCGCCTCACCACCGTGGATCTGGCGGCGGCCTCGGCGGAGGTCAATCAGATGGGCGCGGCGATGGTCAAGCGCATGTACACGCGCACCCGCGTCGATCCCTACGCGCGTCGATGAACGTCAACGTGCGCATCATGGGGCTGCTGCGACGGCCCCCCGATTTTCAAAACCCCATCACGCTCAACGAGGGCGCCTGTGTCGTCGATCTCTTAACCCAGCTGGGCTACCGCGAGCGTGAGCGTCGCGCCCTGAGGGTGGATCGCGCGGGCGCGGCGCTGGGGCCTATGGACCCCCTCAAGGATCAAGATCAGCTCGTGATCTATGCCATGATCGGCGGGGGCTGAGGAGTGCTATGAGAGTCACTGAGTACCTCTATCCAGAGAGCCTGGAGGCGGCCCTGCGCCTCCTCGCGGCGCCCGACACGAGCCCCATCGCGGGCGGCACCGTCGTCAGCCTGGAGGGCGCCCGCGCCCCCCGGCTCGTGGACATCACCCGGATCGGCCTGGATCAAGTGACGCTTGGACAAGGCGAGCTCTTGATCGGCGCGGCGGTCCGCGCGGCGGATCTGACGCTGGAGACCCTGGGCGCCTCGCCCGAGGCGATGCTGATTGCGGAGGCGGCGGCGGGGATGGCCACCACCCCCCTGCGCAACGCCATCACCGTGGGCGGCAACCTCGCTTATCTGTGCGGCTGGGCGGATCTGCCCGTGGCCGCCTTGGCCTTGGACGCCTCGATTGAGGTGCAGCAGGAGGGCGCGGCGCCTCAGCTGCGCCCGGCGACGGCGTGGGTGGCCCAGCACCCCCGCGCCGCGCTGCCCAAGGAGGCCCTGGTGACGGCGCTGCGACTGCCCCTCAAGCCCGGCGCGCGCGGTGTCGCCTATCACCGCTTCCGCGCCTCGGCCACGGAGAACGCCCTGGTGAGCGTGGCCGTGGCCGTGACCGTGGCCGAGGGGATCTGCGTCGAGGCCCGCGTGGCTTTGGGCGCCGTGACCCCGCGCCCCGTCCGCGCCGAGGCCGTAGAGGCCGCCTTGATCGGCGGGCCGCTGACCTCTGCGCGCATCGCCCAGGCCGTCGAGGCCCTCGATGTGCGCGTCTCCCCCAACTTCCGCATGAGCCCCAAGGCGCGCACACGCATCCTCGCCGCCACCACGCGCCGCGCGATCCTTGAGGCCAGCCAGCGCGCCACCGGAGGGCAAGCATGATCGTCGAGTTCACCCTCAACGGGGAGGCCGTCCGCTGGGAGATGCCCCCAGACACCAAGCTCCTCGACGCCCTGCGCGTCCAGGGCCTCATCGGCACCAAGCAGGGCTGCCGCGAGGCCACCTGCGGCGCCTGCACGGTCCTGCTCAATGGCCGCGCGGTCTTCTCCTGCGCCCTGCTCCTCGCTCAAGCCCAAGGCGGGACGGTGGAGACGGTCGAGGGGCTGGGCTCGGTCAGCGATCCACACCCCTTACAGCGCGCGCTCGTTGACGCCTCCGCCGTCCAGTGCGGCTTCTGTATTCCCGGCGTGCTGATGTCGGCCAAGGGCCTGCTCGATCAAGATCCAAACCCCAGCGAGGGCGCCATCCGCCGCGCGCTCAACGGCAACCTCTGCCGCTGCACGGGCTATGTGAAGATCATCGAGGGCGTCACGCTCGCGGCGGAAGAGATGCGGAGGCGCGTATGAGCCTGAAAGTCGTTGGCACCTCGGTGCGCAAGGTGGATGGCTTGGCCCTCGCGGCGGGCGGCCCCCTGTTCGTTGCCGATGAGATCCCGCGTCACACCCTCGTCGGTCGCGCTTTGCGCAGCCCACACGCCCACGCGGAGATCGTCTCCATCGATGTCAGCGCCGCCCGCGCCCTCCCCGGCGTCTATGCCGCGCTGAGCCATCACGATGTCCCCCGCGTCGCCATCACCACGGCGGGGCAGGGCGCCCCCGAGCCCTCGCCCTATGACACCTTCATCCTGGATAAGAAGGTCCGCTACGTCGGCGATCCTGTGGCCTTGGTGGCGGCAGAGACGGCGGAGATCGCGGCGGCGGCGCTGAAGCTGATCAAGGTGGAGTATCGCCCACTGCCCGCCATCTTGAGCATCGACGCCGCCTTGGCCGAGGGCGCGCCGGTCATCCACGATGAGCCCGAGGCGGAGATGCCCATCCCGGTTCATTATGAGCCGGAGAAGAACATCTGCGCCTTCGTGGATGTGGCCTCGGGGGACATCGAGGCGGCGATCAACGCCGGGGATCACGTCATCGATGGCACCTACGAGGTTCACTACGCCCAGCACGCGCCCATCGAGCCGCATACCTGCGCCGGTTGGCTCGATCAGTACGGTCGTTTGGTGCTGCGCACCTCCACCCAGGTGCCCTTCCACGCCCGCCGCATCACCGCCCGCGCCCTGGGCCTCAATGTGCGCCAAATCCGCGTCATCAAGCCCCGCGTCGGCGGCGGTTTTGGCACCAAACAAGAGGTCCTGCTTGAGCCCTGGGTGGGCGCGCTGGTGTTGGCGGCAAAACGCCCGGTGATGATCGAGTTGGATCGCGAGGAGGAGCTGGTTTTCTCGCGTACACGCCATCCTCAGCGGGTGCGGATGCGCACCGGCTATCTCGCCGATGGCGCGCTGACGGGCACCTATATGGAAGTTCACTCCAATACAGGCGCCTATGGCTCTCATGGCCTGACCGTGATGACCAACTGCGGCTCAAAGACCCTGCCGCTCTATCGCCGCGGCGAGGTCGCCTTCAGGGGCACCACCGTTTACACAAATATGCCCGTCGCAGGCGCATATAGAGGCTACGGCGGCACCCAAGCCAGCTTCGCTCAAGAGTGCCAAATGGACGAGATCGCCCAGCACCTCGGCGTCGATCCGCTTGCGCTGCGCCAAAAACTGCATATTCGTCAAGGTGAAGGTTCGCCCGCCTTCGCCATGTTGGGCGAGGGCAAGGAGGGCGTTGAGCAGATTGTCCAAAGCTGCGGCCTGGCCGAGTGCCTTAAGCAGGGCGCCGAGGCCATCGACTGGTACGGCAAGCGCGGCAAGCCCGGCGATGGCCCCATCAAGCGCGGGATCGGCATGGCGGCGCTGATGCAGGGCAGCTCGATCCCCGAGATCGACATGGCCAGCGTCACCCTCAAGATGAACGAGGACGGCTCCTTTAACCTCATGGCCGGCGCCACCGACCTGGGCACGGGCTCCGACACCGTCTTGGCGCAGATCGCGGCGGAGGTCTTGGGGGTGAGCGTCAATGAGATGATCGTCCACTCCTCTGATACGGATCTGACGCCCTTCGACGTGGGCGCGTATGCCTCCTCGACCACCTATCTCTCCGGTGAAGCGGCGCGTAGATGTGCGCTCAAGGTCGCCGCGCAGATCGCGGAGGTGGCGGCCGTGGAGCTGGGCTGCGACGCAAAGGCGATTCACCTTGAAGGCGGCTACGCCGTCGGCCCCGAGGGCCGTCAAATCAGCCTGGCGCGCGTCGGCGCCATCAGCCTCTATGAGCGCAATCAGCATCAAATCGGCGCCACCGATTCGGCCATCTCACACAGCTCACCGCCGCCCTTCGCCGCCCACTTCGTCGAGGTGGAGGTGGACACGGAGACGGGGCTGGTCAAGGTCAAGAAGTACGTCGCCGCCGTGGACTGCGGGCGGGCGATCCACCCCGCCTTGGCCGAGGGCCAGGTGGAGGGCTCTGTGGCCAACGGCATCGGCTACGCCCTGACCGAGCGCTTCATCTTCAATGAGTGGGGCAAGGTCCAAAACGGCAACTTCGGTGACTATCGCATCCCCAGCGCCGAGGACATGCCCGAGCTGGTCACGATCTTGGTGCCCACCGTGGAGCCCACCGGCCCCTACGGCGCCAAGTCCGTCTCAGAGATCAACATCAACGGCGCCTGCCCCGCCATCGCCAACGCCATCTATGACGCCATCGGCGTGCGTCTCCGCCAGACCCCCTTCACGCCCGAGGTCATCCTTGATGCTTTGGACGCCAAGGCCAGGGGCTGAGCCTTGGGATGGGCCGGGCTCAGCCTGCTGATCCTTGGCCTCTGCCTCGCCGCTGAGCCGCTCTCCCCCAACGCCCCGCACACCCAGCACCGTATGGACAGCGATCGCCCACCTGACACGCTGGTCTTCGGCCAGGGTGGCTTGCTGATCTGCGGCGGCGAGCCTCGATCATGCGCGCCGCTGGCGCTGTGGCGGCGCGGCACGCCGTACCGATGGCTGAGCCTGATCGACGGTGAGCGTCACCTCATCGCCCGCGCCGACGGCGCGCCGGTCTTTTTGCTGGGCACGGATGCCCTGGGGCGGGATCTGCTGGCGCGGCTGCTCCACGGGGGGCGGCTCAGCTTGACGATCGGGCTGTTGGGGGCGGGGCTCAGCGTGGGGCTGGGGCTCCTCTTGGGGGGGCTGGCGGGGCACCGTGGCGGCTGGCTCGACGCCCTGATGATGCGCGGCGTCGAGGTGCTCTTGTCGATCCCCACGCTCTACCTGCTTTTGACGATCCGCGGCGCCTTTGGGGCGGCGCTGCGCCCCGAGGACGCCTGGTGGGTCTTGGTCATCGCCTTAAGCGGCATTGGCTGGGCGGCCCAGGCGCGCGTGGCCCGAGGGCAGGCCCGCTCCCTGCGCGCCGAGCCCTATGTCTTCGCCGCCGCCGCCCTTGGCCTCAGCCCCACGCGGATCTTCTTCAAGCACATCCTCCCGCACGCCTTGAGCTTGGGGCTGATCAACCTCACGCTGGCGGTGCCAGCCTTTATCGTCGCCGAGGTCAGCCTGAGCTTCTTAGGCTTCGGCGTGCAGCCGCCGACCCCCTCCTGGGGCAACCTCCTCATCGACGCCGCCGACGTCGCCCGCCTGGGCGTCGCCCCTTGGCTGTTGGCCCCCGCCGTCGCCTTGGCCTTGGCGATGGCCTCGCTGAGCTTGATGGGGGATTGGCTGCGAGAGCGGCTGGATGGCTAAAAAAGCACGCGCGGGGTGAGGTGAGGCTTTCAGGGTGAAATCCACCTAGATTCTCGCCCCATGACTGGGTACATTTGACCGCTTTTGCCTCATGACGAGGCATATCAATTCAACAGTTTAGGTGATCCGCAGGCGGATCATCGTGCTTCATTGTGATGGGGAGCTTCTATGCAAAGACACCTCTGGCCTCTGCTCTTTGGCTTGGCGATGTTCGCCTGCGATGACGGCGGTGGCGGTGACGATCCGGGCGTGGATCAGGGCGTCATCGGCGGCGAGGGCGGCGATGGTGGCGATGGCGGCGGGATCGCGGGCGGCGGCGGGATCGCGGGCGGCGGTGACACAGCAGGCGCGGGCGGTGGCGGCGATGTCGCTGGCTCCGGCGGCGAGCCTGTGGCCGGT
>JAHJCH010000050.1 GCA_018813065.1 Myxococcota bacterium | reverse complement strand
CGCCAGCGCGGCGGCGGGCGCGGTCCGCCAACTCCGCAGCGTCACGCGCGGGCGCGCCGCGTTGGGTGCGTCCCACGGCGGCGCGTCGAGCAGCTCAAGGCGATAGGTCACGTTGAGCAAAAGTGGCTTGGACGGCGCGAAGAGGGCGACACCGCGCCCATAGCCGTCCTCATCGCAGTGCTGGTGTGTCAGCCGCAGCGGCGCCCTATCTTGGTCTGAGACCAGCGCTGGCTGCGCGTCTCTTAAGAACGCAGGATCAATGTAGTCATGGCAGCCATTGAAGCTGATGAGCGCGATCTGCTCGTTGATGGGCAGCGCCTCAGCTTGGGGCGTGATGACGATCCACGGCCCGCCATGCTCAGCGCGCGCCGCGCGAGGCGGCGCCGCCAAGGCGAGCAGGGTGAGCGCCGCAGTGAGGTGGCCCTTGAGGCGCGCGAGGGGCGGTGGAAGCATGCTTCACCAAGCCATCGTTGATGGGATGAGCGTGAGGATGACGGGGCGCGTGGTGGCGATCAAGCTCCGCTGGGTCGGTGGCGCCCGCATCACTCAACCTTTGACTAGTCTACTGGGGTTGAATTTTGATTTATGTTCAAGAAGAACCTCATAAATTCTAAAACCAAGAGTTCGAAGAGAGAATGAACGCCTATTTTTATTTCATGATGGTTTAAATCTCTGCTATCCCAATGGATACCTCAGACATCAGGGTGCTTTGCTCCCCCCGCGAACTGGGTGATGAAAGGGAGACGGAAGATGAATTGGATACATGGTTGGCTCTTGATGGGGATCGTGGGGGGGGCCTGTGGATGCAATCAACCCACTGACGCGCACGATCGGGTGGATGCACACGCCAGCGATGCACAAGCCATTGACGCACAAGCCAACGACGCACAAACCAACGACGCACAAGCCCAGTGGCGTTTAATCGCACGCTCGACGGCCCCTGAGCCCCTCAACCCCGCCCTGCTGGGCCAATACGATCTCTCTGGTGCCCTCTTCGACTACGCCAACATCCCTGGGCTGGCCGAGGCGATGCGGCCCGCTGGCTTTAGGGAGTGGCGCGTCAGCGTGGGGCGCTGGGAGGCGGGGACATTGATGCTGCCCACGCTCAGCGATGGGCGCCCCTGCCCACGCCCCATCCCCGGCTCAGCGGCGCCCGATGGCTGGGATGATGAGACGCAGGGAGAGGGGGGCACGAGGGCGCTGATCATCAACCGGCTCGACGCGCCTCGCAGCGTCAATCTCACGCTGGAGGGGATAAGGCGCGCGCCGAGGAGGGTGGTTATCTTCGACGATCCAGGCGCCGCGCCGCGCGAGGTGGCGGCGCGCCACGCTGTCGTTGAGATCCCCGCCCGCGCGCTGGCGTTGTTGACCTTCTGAGGGTGTGATGATTCATCGACGCGCGGCGAGGATCACGCCTGCATTGAAGATAACTATTCAAGCTCATTTTGATGAAAAAGGTTATAATTAATTAAAGCATCGTCTTCAATGATTGCAGATCGTTCAAATACCTCATCTTTTTCATATTTGCCATTGCAGTTAAGATCACCTTGAGCGGTTATTGTGAATGAAGCGCCCTCACCTGCCCCAGTACTTTCATATTTATAGCTGAAATAAAATTTTTGTCCTTCATCAATTTTAAAGTCAAGGGCTTTCCATGTCGGATGACTCCACATCTCAGGGCTCGATTTATGCGCGCGAGGGCTGTCGCCATCACAAGCCATTTTATCGGGTGTAAACCCAACACTCTCAGGGAATTGTCGCGGTATAATATTTTCATTCTTATTTTCATGATCACTTTCATAATAAGATACAGATGAGTCGAACAGCTTTCTGACATTCATCATCGCCTCTGTTGTCTTTGAGTAACGGAGATGTCTTAATATCAATGGAGATAAAACGACTAATATAATCGCTAAAGCTCCGATCAGAGCGATGATTAAGACTGTACTTATTCCACTTTGATGCTTACGCATACGCTTACCCTTTTTTAAGGTCATTTTGCCAGTATCTAATCTAAAAATTATCTTTCTTAGGTCGAAAGTGAATTTAATAGATATCATTAAAGCGTTAATCTAACTTAATTGATTTTGCGATTGAACCATCTTGCTATATTTCTTGGTTAACTAAGTGATATTTTATGGTTAATCTATCTTTCTCATTTAATTTTCGAGAATTTCCTTTCTAAAGGTCATTTGATTTACAGAAGGATATCTTTGCATAGGTCAGGCCAATTTTCAAAGGCTTAATTCGCTGTATTTTTATTATTATGCTGTAGATCGGACAATCTGCGTCACGATCATGGTGACGTTTTTTGTCACAGTGACGTTTTTTGTCAAATTGATCAGAGGTAATAAGACAGCGAGAGGTTGACCTGCCATGCCTGGAGCGTCAGCGCCTCGTTGAGCGGCTCAGGGCTCAGCTCATCGCGGATCTCCTCTTTGATCCAGCGCGGACCCGCTAAGCGGAAGCGCAGATC
Source organism: Myxococcota bacterium (assembly GCA_018813065.1). Classification (GTDB taxonomy): domain Bacteria; phylum Myxococcota_A; class Bradymonadia; order UBA7976; family UBA1532; genus JAHJCH01. The sequence continues at coordinate 15,075 of JAHJCH010000050.1, read as the reverse complement.
CGCGCCAAAGGCGAGGTGCTCGCCCACAAAGATCTCCAGCCCCGGCCCCATGTAGAAGCTCGTCGTGAGGCCGTCGAGGTTCTTTAGATCAGGCGCCTCATGGGCGCCGACACCCGCCACCCCAAAGAGGTTGAAGCGCTGCGTGGGCACCAGGTTGAGCATGGCGCCCAACTGGTAGCGCGGGGAGAGGAGCCGCCCTCGCTGTGACTTGGGATCTTGATCAAGCTGGGTCAACGCCTCGACGCCCAAGACCCTCAGCAGCTTAAAGCGCGCTAAGGCGCCGTAGGTCTGGCCAGACAGCTCCGGGTTGTCCGAGGCGGTGGACATCCCCACCTGCGCGCCAAGCCCCAAGGTGATGAGGCTGTCACTGTCCGCCCAGGCCGAGGCTGGTAAAGCGCCAAGGAGCAGGATAAAAAGGGCGGTTCTCATCGCGCGTCTCCATGAATCACGCTCTCACTCGGCGCCGCTCACCGCTTACACTGAGGCCCTATGTCAACGCAGACCCCCCCGCCGTCCACGCCCCTTGATGATCCTCAACTGGCGGCGGCTGTGCGCGCCTTCGAGCAAGGTGATCACGCCCAAAGTCGGCGTCTCTTGGACAACGTGGACGCCGTGGAGGGCGAGGAGAAGCTGCTGCTGGCGCGGCTGCGACGCGCCCTGGGCTTTGATTGGATGGCCTTGGCCGTGGCAGGGGGGATGCTGGCGCTGTGGCTGGTCTTGGCTTGGCTGAGTCAGTAGAGCTTAGTGCCCAGCCTCAGCCTCGTCGCCCTTGGCGGCGACCTTGACGACGCCCGTGAGCTTGGCGGCGATGTAGGTCAGGATGGCAGCAGCAAAGGAGCCCAGCGCGCCGATCTTGGCCGCGTCTTGGATGGCCCCCGTCGGGAAGGCCACGCTGGCGACGAAGATGGCCACGGTGAAGCCAATGCCCGCCGCGCAGCCCAGCACGAGCAGATCGCCCTTGGTCATGCCCTCAGGCAGCGCGAAGCCGAGCTTGCCCGCCAGCCAGCCCATGATGAAGATGCCCATGGGCTTGCCCAAGAGGAGCGCTGAGAGCACCAGCCAGGTGGCGGCGCCCACGGCGCTGACGGCCACGCCCGCGTTGAGGAGCCCAAAGAGGCCCAGGATGATCTCGACAGGGTTCTTCCACCAGTGCTCGAAGTCGCTGAGGGTGTCGTGGCGCTCCAGCTTGTGCCAGTCAAAGAGGCCCGGATCGGTGTGGGCGTGGGGCATCATGGGGATGATGGGCAAAAGCCCCAGCGCAGGGTGCAGGTTGGCCCAGTGAAAGCCAATCCAGGACAGCCCGCCGCCGATGATCAGGTAAGGCCAGAAGCTGTGGAGCTTGATGCGCTTGAAGCCGTAGCTGATGGCCATCCCCAAGAGAGGCAGGAGCATCCACTGAAGCTCCACCGGCCCCTGTGGGTAGAACACGGCGATGATGATCAGCCCCAAGGCGTCATCGGCGATGGCTAACAGGAGCAGGAAGGGGATGGCAGGGTGGCCGGCGCCGAAGATCATGCGCGCGACGAGGTAGCTGAAGGCGATGTCCGTGGCGGTGGGCACGGCCCAGCCGTTGGAGAGCGTGCTCATCTGGCCGATGGCGAGGGCGCCCAGCGTGTAGACCAGCGCGGGGCCTGCCATCCCACCCAGGGTGGCGATCAGGGGCGCGGCGGCCTGCTTGGGGTTGTTCAGCGGCCCGCCCGGCAGCGTCGCCTCCCAGACCTCCTTGCCCGCGATCCCAAAGAACAATGCCATGAGGATGTCATTGACCAGGAAGTGCAGCGAGATGTGGCGGCCATGCTCGCCCGGCTGGCCGACCCAGTGGTTGTCGAGCAGGTTGAGGTGAAGGAAGTGCTCGTATGACTCCAGGTTGATGTTGGCCCAGATCAGGGCGGCGATCGCGCCAAAGATCAAGAAGAGCGAGTTCTCTAGGAGAAAATCGATCGTCTTTTTCATAATTCTCGGCCTCTGCGGCTTAAAAAATCGCCGGAGGATAAACACATCGGCGATGAAAGGCCACCGCCGCGTGCGCGCCTCGTGATTTTTCTATGCGCTTGTTTAATTTAGGAAAAAAAGCACGGATCACGCCCTCAGCGGGCGCGGTTCTCTTGGCCGGTCAGCAGGGCGGTGAGGGCCTCATAGGCGGCGTTGATCTTGAGCGCCTCTTCATGGGCGCGGGCCTCGGCGGCGGGATCATAGGCGAAGCGATCAGGGTGATGGGCGTGCATCTTTTGGCGCCACGCGCGCTTGACCTCGGGCAAGCTGGCCCCAGGCCGCAGCCCCAACACGCGGTAATGATCCGCCGCGCTCAAGCGGCGCTGGGCTTGACGCCCTTGGCGCTGGGCCTCGTCTTGGAGCTTGTTGATCCACGCCCACAGATCAGCCTCAAGATCCTTCAGCCGCGCCTCGACCTCCTCGCGGGCCGCGTCGAGGGTCTGGCGCGCCACGTCCACGCGGGCGCGGATCTCGGGGCGGGCCATGGCCGCCTCTAACGCCTTGCCGCCCACCTCCACCGCCGTCGCCTTGGCCGCCTCGGCCAGCGCGGCGGCGCGCGCCTTGAGCCCCGCTCGATCAAACCTCATCGCTCAGCGCCTCCACCTTCATCCCCTCACGACCATAGCGCCGCCCACAGTCCTGGCAGGCGCAGACCTCTGAGGCGGGCTCGATGCCCATCGATAAGGTCGCGCCGCAGAAGCAGGCCCAGCCACGCACGCGCGCCGGGTTGCCGTAGACCAGCGCGTAGTCAGGCACAGGCTTGGTGACCACGGCGCCCGCGCCGACGAAGCAGTAGCGCCCCAGCGCGTTGCCGCACACGACCGTGGCGTTGGCGCCGATGCTGGCCCCACGGCCTACACGCGTCGAGGCGTAGGTGCCCCGGCGAGGGTAGTGGCTGCGGGGGGTGCCGACGTTGGTGAAGACCATGGAGGGGCCGCAGAAGACGTCATCCTCCAAGATGACGCCGGAGTAGACCGAGACGTTGTTTTGGATCTTGACGTTGTCGCCAATGATGACCCCCCGCTCGACCACCACGTTTTGACCCAAGGAGCAGCCCGCGCCGATGGTCAGCGGCCCCAGGAGCTTGCTGAAGTGCCAGACCTTGGACCCCGCGCCGACAACGACGCCCTCGCCGTCCACGGCGACGGTGGGGTGGATAAAGGCCTCGGGATGCACGCCTGATGGCTTGGGCTCAGGCTGGGGCTCAGGCTGGGGCTCAGGCTGGGGCTCAGGCTGGGGCTTGAGTATGGGCTTGGGCTCAGGCGGCGCGCCCTCCAAGGCCCGCCTCGCCCGCGCGACGAGGCGCAGGGCGTCGAGCGCCCAAGGCGGCGCCTCGCCCGCCAAGGCGACGTCCAGCATCGCCTGCGCGCTGCCGCGCTTGGGCTGGTGAAGCGCCATCGCCTCGGCGCCCGAGGCCCCCCAGCGCGTCAGCACACCCCCCTCCAGGGAGAGCGCGGCCTCCGCGCCGAGGAGGGTCAGGGCGCGGCGTGGCTGGAAGTGCAGGCGGTGGGCGTGCAAGAGCCCCTCGATCTGCGGCCAGCGGCAGCGCAGGAAGACCTCATCAGGCTCACCGAGGGCCACATAGGCGGCGCCCTCGGCGCTGATGGCCTCAGGCGGGCCGACCACGGCGAGGATGAGGGCCAGATCCTCGGCGACGCGCTGGCACAGCGAGCCGGCGCGCTTATCACGCCAAAGCCGCTGGGCGTGGATCGAGCGCAGCGGGCCGAGGTCTTGGGCGGCGAGGCGCAGCGCGCGGGCGGCGGGGGTGTAGACGTGGTGAAAGGCCAGGTGGAGGCGACGGCCCCGGCTGAGGGCGAGCGCCGTGAGCTGAAGCGCGACCTCGGCGCTGAGATCATGCGGATCATCGATGAGCACGTCACAGCCCGCCTCCAGGGCCACGCGCGCGGGGCCTTCGCGTGTGCCCTTGGCCGTCGCCAAGATCGCCAGATCCGCGCCCTCCAGCGCCCCCGCGCGCCAAGCCCCCGCGGCGCGCGCGCTGACCTTGAGCGCGTCGAGCGCCTCCATAAACACCGCCGCGCTGGGGCCAAAGACCACCGCTCGCCGCTCGCTCATCGCTGGGCACCTCCATCACACGCGGGGCCTGGTCCCCCGCCACGTCCACAATGCTCCACCCGCGATCTACCCGAGGTGGCGCGCAGAAGCGAGGGCGGCGCGATAGATTCGGGGTGCTGCGATGACCGACGCCTCCGGTTCGGGGCGCGGCTCAACCATGTACACCGCATGGTGTGGGCATAAATCGACTGGGTTCGCCCGCCTTATTAACTTTGAGCTTGCTGTTCAACAGCACTGTTTATACTCTCGCAGCGATGAGTTTTTTTGCGCTCTGCGTTTATTCTTTCGCGAATTAAGTGAAGATAAACAAATCTGAGCAAATATATGGGACATATTAACCACTGAAAATGGAGTTTGCCTTGGGTTAAGCTCCTTAAGGCGGTCTGCTATGTTAAAATACTTTGATCGATGGGGCCTTTGGAGCGATCCTGAGACATTAATGTTAGATATTGGGGGGACTTGGCGCGCGCGCCTCTTCTCGCGGGTGGCGCTCCTCACCGCGCTCATCCACCTCACGATCCCCCCGCTCTATCGGCTGCTCTCAGGGGCTTGGCTGGCCTCATCGGGCCTCCTCATCGGCATCGGCTTCTTCACCCTGGCGGTGCGCCTGACGCCAGGGCTCGCCATGACCACGCGCGCCGCGCTCCTCTTCTTGGGTTACAGCGTCACGCTCGCCGCCGTCGCGCTCACGGTGGGCTTCGTCCCCGGCTTTATCGCCGCCTTTCACTTCTACCTGGTGATGACAGGGCTCCTCCTGGGGCGATGGGGGATGTGCACGCTCTTGGTGGGGCTCGCCCTTGGGTTTTGGGGCATCGCCGTGGGGCTTGAGCATGGCGTCATCGGGTTCCCCCCTGATCCACAGGCGCTCGATGATCACGCCGCGTGGACGCGCGTGGCGGTGGTCTATGGCCTCATCATGTGGGCGCTCATCGGCGCCCTGCGCTCCACAGCGCGGATCCTGCGCCGCGCCCACGCCCAGCTCTTGGCGCGCCGCGTCGAGGTCGCCATGGCCCGCAGCGCCTCTCAAGCGGCGCAGGACGAGCGCCTTGCGGCGGAGCGTCGCCTGCGCGCCGCGCAGAAGATCCAGATCCTCTCACAGCTCTCAGGGGGGCTGGCCCATCACTTCAATAACGCGCTGACGGTCGCGCGGGGTGAGCTGGAGGCGCTGCGAGGCGCACCCACACTTGAGGCGCGCGTCGCGTCCATTCAAGCCATCAAGGCCGCCTTTGATGGGCCTCAGCGCACCACGCATCAGCTCCTGCGCCTCAGCCGCGGGGTCACGCAGGCGACGCCAGCGCCAGCGCCGCTGGGCGCGCTCATCGAGGGGCTCATTGCCGATCTTCGGGGGCTCATCCCCGCCGACGTGACGTTGACGGCGCGCGCGGAGGTGGAGGCGGAGGTGCGGCTCACCCTCGACCCGCTCAAGCTCGCCGTGACGCACCTCTTGATGAACGCGGTGGAGGCCTGCGATCAGCGTGGGCGCGTCCACGTCTCGATCGTCTATGCCGCGCCAGAGGCCGATCTGATCACGCACGCGCTGATCACGATTGAGGACTCGGGCCGGGGCATCCACCCAGAGGCGCTCAAGGGGCTCCTCAACCCCGCCTTCGGGGGCGCTCGGGGGCGCGTCGGGGTGGGGCTCTCGCTGGCGCACACCATCATCGAGGGGCTTGGGGGGGCGCTGTCGATCGAGAGCGAGGTCGATGTCGGCACGCGCGCGCGCTTCACCCTGCCCCTCGCCACGCCACTCGCCAGCGCCGATGTGCCCTCAAGCGCTTGTCGCCCGATGTCCACGCCGAGCCCGCCCCTCGACGCCCGCCCCTCGCGCGTCGAGATCAGCGCGGCGCCCTTAACGCCCCAGCCCACGCCCTCGATCGATGAGCCGCCGCTGCGTCGCTTGGCCCGCGTGACGGCGGCGGCGCTGGTTGGGATAATCGCGCTCCACTGGACCACCACGCCATCCTTCACTTGGTGGATCTACACGCTCATCGCCGTGGGGGGGGCGAGCATCGCGCTCGTCGGCTGGGCGCGGTGGTTGCCCACCTACGCGCACCTCTACCTCCTCACAGGTGGGCTCATCATCGCCTCCTTGGCGGTCCTGATCCCCTTCTCCTACACCAACGCGGTGGGCCTCTCTGGCGCGGCGCTGGCGATCGCGTGGGGGGCCTCCTTTGGCGCGCGGCGTGAGGGCGATTGGCTCCTCGTCGGCGTCACGCTCGCGCTCATTGGCGGGGGGATCGCCCATGAAGCGGGCCTCTTCTCGGGCTTGAGCCGCCACTTTGACATCAATGATCCAGTGACATGGACGCGCTTCGGCTTCCAAATCGCGCTGCTGGGCGGGGCCTGGGTGACGACGATCATCGCCCCCCTAGAGCGCGCTCGGCGAGGGGCGGTCGAGGAGGCGCAGGCCTGCGCGGAGCTTGAGGCGCTGCGTCAACGCGAGGCGCGTGAGGGGGCGCGGCGCTTAAGCCTTGAGGCGCAGCAGACCCGGCTGGAGCGCGCCGCTGTGCTGGGCCGCATGGCGGGCGCCCTGGCCCATGATCTGCGCAACGCCATCCAGGCCATCCACCTCGTCGAGCTGCTCGACGCGCCCGAGATGACGCCAGCGGAGATCACGGCGGATCTCGACGCGCTTGAGGCCGCCATCGAGCACGCTGAGGCGCTGACATCGCAGTTCGACGTTGACAGCGCCGTCGAGGGGCCTGCCGCCCCGTGTGATCTCTCGGTGGTGACGCGCGGCGCCTGCCACGCGCTCAGCCACCTCCTCCCCGACGCCATCACGCTCAAGCCCGAGATCGAGCCCGGCGTCGGCGCGCGCGTCAGCCCCAGCGGGCTGAAGCGGATCCTCTTCAACCTCATCATCAACGCGCGCGACGCGATGCCCAGTGGGGGGCGCGTCGATCTGAGCTTGAAGGGGCGCGACGCGCGCGTGGTGTTGATCGTCGAGGACACCGGCGAGGGGATCGAGGCGGCGCAACATGCGCGCGTCTTTGAGGCGTTCTTCAGCACGAAGCCAGAGGGCGTTGGCGCAGGGCTTGGGCTGCACATCGTCGCCGAGGAGGTCCGCCGCTCGGGTGGAGAGATCCACCTTGAGTCAAGCCCGGCTCAGGGCGCCCGCTTCACGATCTCTTGGCCGCGCTCGACGCCCGCGCCGCGAAGCGACGCCGCGACGCCTCAACCTCGACGCCACGCTCAAGGCGGGGTGGTCCTCCTCGCTGAGGATGAGCCCGGCGTGCAGCGCGTGATGCAGCGAACGCTGCGCGAGGGTGGCTATGATGTGCGCCTCGCCGCCGACGGTGACGCGGCCCTGGCGCAGATCGAGGAGATCGAGGTGTTGACCGCCGCGTGCGTCGATGGCGTCATGCCCGGCGCGCCGACGTCCGAGGTCATCGCGCGGCTCAGGGCGCGCCACCCCCACGCGCCCATCCTGCTGTGCTCCGGTCACCTCCCCCGTGATCTGACGGCCCGCGGCCTCGACCTGGCGTGTGTTCATTGGCTCCCCAAGCCCTTTAGCCCCGCGCGGCTCCTGGCGACGCTGTCCAGCGCGCTGGGCGACGCCCCCGAGGGGGGATGAGCGCACGGCCATCATGGGCGCCAGTCGTGCGTGGGTAACTTACGACCCATAAAGCCGACTCATTGAAGGGGCATTGTATGCCTTCTCGCGGTGAGATCGGGGTCTTGAAAATTAAATCTCAATTCGGTTTAAGGACAAAACATCCATGTTCGCATGAGGATCTGGAGGGGGACGTCTATGACCATCGCTCGACGGCTGCTTTTGCTGATCTTCTCGCTGCTCCTGCCCACACTGCTGAGCATCATCGCGCTTATCTTTGTTCAAATGCGCAGCGAAGATAGCGCCATCGCTCAAGCCCAGGAAGGCTTAATCAACGGCCAAAAAATGCGCTTGAAGCTGGCGACAGACTCGCTTTCAATCGCAATTCACGACCGGATAAAGCACATAAATAACAAAACTGAGCAGATTAGTGTTATTCGAGCGATGATCGACCGTATTCGATTTGAAGATGATCAATCAGGTTACTTTTTTGTTTATGAAAACACAACGAACGTGGCTTTTCCTTCAAAAAAGGAGATGTTGGGCAAAGATTTAGGTGATCTTAAAGATGAAGATGGCGTTTATATGATCAGAGAGCTACATAAAGCGGCTTTATCAGGTGGTGGATTTGTTCACTATCGGTTTCCCAAGCCAGGCCTTGGTGTTCAACCCAAATTATCGTATGCGAATATGATTGAAAGCACAAAGTTTTGGATTGGGACTGGCGTTTATATTGATAATGTAGAAAAAGAACTCGCGATTGTGAGCGAAAAGATCGACGCAGAATTCAAGAAAACACTTTTTTCGGTTATATTCGTATTGTGTGTTTTGCTTTCTGTGTTTATTCCTCTCTCACTTAAACTTAGATCGTCCGTTATTTCAGGCATTAAGAATACAACAAAAGGGCTTCAAAGTATCGCTGAAGGTGATGGCGATTTAACCGTAAAGCTCGATGATTCAGGTCAGGATGAGCTTTCAGATCTTGCTCGTGCTTTTAATAAGTTTGTTTTAAGATTAAATTCGCTTATCAAGGGTATAATTGCTCAAGTTGAGTCTTTGTCAAAAGAATCAGATCTCTTGAGTCAATCAAGCGCGGATATTCGCAAACAGTCAGAGCAGACAAGCTCACACAGCGCCATGGCCAGCTCCGCCAGCACCGAGGTCGCCAGCTCTACCGAGGAGATCGCCGCCGCCATCGAAGAGTTCAGCGCCAGCACCGCCGAGATTGATCGCTTGATGTCCATCTCCGCGACCGCCGCCGAGGACGCCGTGGAGGTCTCTCACCGCGCCGAGGGCGTCGTCCACGGGCTGGCGGAGAGCACCGCCTCGATCCAGAGCGCCGTGCAGATGATCGAGACCATCGCGGGGCAGACCAACCTGTTGGCCCTCAACGCGACCATCGAGGCGGCGCGGGCAGGCGAGGCGGGCGCCGGGTTCGCGGTGGTCGCCAATGAGGTCAAGGATCTCGCCGCAGAGTCAGGGCGCGCGGCCAAGCAGATCGCCGAGCAGGTCCGGCAAATCCAAAGCAATGGTCAAAAAACGCTCGGCGCGATCCGGCAGCTCAGCGAGGTCATCGGTCAGACCCGCGAGTACGCCGTGTCCATCGCCGCGGCGGTCAAGGAGCAGTCCGCCACCACGGAGGAGATCTCCAGGGCGGCGGTGTCTGCGGCGGAGGGCAGCGGCGAGATCTCGGCGACGATCCACCGCCTGCACGCCCTGGCGATGAGCGCCAATGAGATCGCGGAGGCCCTCAACGCCTCAGCGGGCAGCCTCAACGCCACCGCCAGCGGGCTGCGGCGGGACGTCGGCGGCTTTAAGGTCTAGGCTTCTGCGGCCCGCGCGGTTGGGCTAGGCTCAGCGCGCACCACCGCAGGAGCGCCTATGAGCTTCGCCCCCTTCAAGGCCAAGATGGAGGCCGCGGCCCTCCCCGCTGAGGCCATCGCCGCCTTTCAACGACACTACACGCAGCTCAAGGCCGGTGAGACAGGGCTCATCCCCGAGGCGTCGATCTCCCCCGTCGAGGGCCTCGCCGACGCCGAGGCGCTGCCGCCACGCTTGGAGGCCGTTGGCCGCGCCGCCTTGCCCCACGCCGTGATCATCAAGCTCAACGGCGGCCTGGGCACGAGCATGGGCCTCGACGCCGCCAAGGCCCTCCTCAAGGTGCGCGGCGCGCTGAGCTTCTTGGATCTCATCGCCCGCCAAGCGCGCCGCCTCGACTGTCCGCTGATCTTGATGGACAGCTTCGCCACGCAGGCCGATAGCCTCGCCGCCTTGGCCCCCTATGGCCCCCTCTCCGGCGCGCTGCCGCCCAGCCTCCTCCAGCACAAGGTGCCCAAGGTCGATCAGGCCACGCTGGGGCCGGTGGCGGGGCCAGGTGAGGCCCTCAACTGGTGCCCCCCAGGCCACGGGGATCTATACACGGCGCTGGTGACCCGAGGGGCCTTGAACGCCCTGCGCGCCGATGGCCGACGCTACGCCTTTATCTCCAACGCCGATAACCTCGGCGCCACCCTCGATCTGCGCGTCCTCGGCGCCTTCGTCGAGTCGGCGGCGCCCTTGATGATGGAGGTCGCTGATCGCACCACGGCGGATCGCAAGGGCGGCCACCTGGCTTGGCGTGACGCGCGCTTGATCCTGCGCGAGGCCGCCCAGCGCGCTCCTGAGGACGCGGCGGCGTTTCAGGATGTCCAGCGCCACCGCTACTTCAACACCAACAACCTCTGGATCGACCTTGAAGCCCTCGCCGCCTACATCGCGCGTGAGGGCGGCGTGCGCCTGCCGATGATCTGCAACGCCAAGCCCCGCGATCCGCGCGATCCGCGCTCGACCCCCGTCTATCAGCTTGAGAGCGCCGTGGGCGCGGCCATCGGCCTCTTCGAGGGCGCTTGGGCGCTGCGCGTGCCCCGCGCCCGCTTCGCCCCCGTCAAGACCTGCGCTGATCTCCTCGCCGTGCGCTCCGATGCCTATACCTTGGATGAGGCCGGGCGCTTGGTCCTCAATCCGCGCCGCGCCGCCCTGGGGCCCGTGCGCGTGCAGCTGGATGATCGCTTCTATAAGCACGTCGAGGATCTAGAGGCGCGCATCCCCAACCCCCCAAGCCTGCTTCACTGCGCGCGCCTGCGCTTGGAGGGGGACGTGCGCTTGGGTCAGGGCGTGCGCTGCGTCGGCGACGTGGTGTTGCGCGCGCCGGAGGGGGCGCCGCTGTGGGTCGCCGATGGCGCCTTGCTCGATGGGGGCGGCGCGGGGCGCGGTTCAGCCGCTTAGGCCAAAGCGCCGCCCCAGCGCCTCGGTGGTCAGCAGCAACATCAAGACGGGGTCCGCCCGCCGCTGGGCCTCTGGATCTTCATCCAGCCGCTCCAGCCAGGCCTGGACACGCTCAGGCGCCAAGAAGGGCAGGGCGCGCAGCCGCGCCGGCGAGAGGTGATCGCGGATGTAGCCCCGCGCCAAAGCGCCTCCCCACAGCGGCGGGGCCAGGAAGGGGCGCTTGGGGCGGCGCAGGGCGCTGAGGGGCAAGAGCCCCGGCGGCGCGGCGGCGCGCAGGAGGCGCTTCTCCAAAGGCCCAGCGTGCCGCGCGGCGGGGATGCGCCAGGCGGCCTCGAAGAAGCGGTGATCGAGGAACGGGGGGCGCCCTTCGAGGCCATAGGCCATCTCAGCGCCGTCGCCCAGGGTCGGCAGGATGTAGCCGCCCAGGCTCAGCTCGCTCCACAGCGCCGCGCTCTGGCGGGCAGGGCAGAGGCCCTTGAGCCGCTCGTCGAAGTCACCCAAGAGCGTCGTCAGCCGCGCGCCAGGATCGATCTCCAGGCGCAAGAGCGGCCTCAGCCGCGCGCCGATCTCGGCCTTGGCCTTGAGGAAGCTGGGCGTATGGCCCAGCCGAGCTTGGATGATCTCCAAGCCCGGCGTCGCCTCGCCCTCGGCGAGCATGATCCCCCCCTGCGGCGCCTGATGAGCGGGACGCGCTTGGGCGAGGCCGAGATCATGGAGGAGGTGGGCGTAGCCAAAGCAGGCCTCATCGGCGCCCTCTCCCGTGAGGATGCCCTTGAAGCCCGCTGCGGCCACCGCCGCGCTCAGCCGGTGCTTGCCCACCAGCTGGCCGTTGATCGCCCAGCCCTCGCTGGCGGCGACGGCCTCATCGAGATCCAAGAGCAGATCTTGGCGCGTCACCTCGACGGGGTGGTGCTGGGCGCCGATATGCGCGGCGACCGCCGAGGCCGCAGCCCGCTCGTCATAGTCGGTCAGCTCAGCCCCCCGCGCGGGATCGCTGAAGAAGACGCCAAAGGTGTGGATCGGCGCCGACGCTTGGCGGGCGCCCAGGGCGCTGATCAAGCTGGAGTCCAGGCCGCCGCTGAGCGCGTAGGCCAAGGGCGCCGCTGAGCGCGCCCGCAGCGCCACCGCCTCCTCTAAGCTCGCCCGCAGCGCCTCGATGGCGGCGCCCTCCTCGAAGGGCGCCTCCTCGATGGCCGTGGGATCCCAGTAGCGCCAGGCGCGTAGCGCCCCGCCCTCCATCACCAGCGCGCAGCCCGGCGGCAGCATCTCGACGCCCTGGAAGGGGGTCTGGTGGGCGCGCGGGTATTGGTGGACGCTGAGCTGGGCGAAGGCCTCTAGATCCCAGCGCGCGGGGTGACCGTAGGCAAACAGCGCGGCGGCGTTTGAGCTGATCCACAGCCCCCCCTGAGGCGGACGCGTGAAGCGTAAGGGCTTGATCCCAAAGCGATCGCGCGCGGCGAAGAGGCGCCGCCGTCGGCCATCCCACAGCGCGAAGGCGAACTCACCGCGCAGGGCGTCGAGGCAGCGCAGCCCCCGCGCTTGGTAGAGGTGGATGAGGATCTCGCTGTCCCCGTCGGTGTTGAAGCGATGCCCCTCGGCCTCCAGCGTGGCGCGGATCGCCTCATAGCCGTATAGCTCGCCGTTGACCACGGCGTGGATCTGCCCGTCCTCATCGTGGAGGGGCTGCGGCGCGTGGTGGCCCGTGAGGGCGAGGCGCGTGTGCGCGAGGCAGATCCCCGCCGTGGCGTCGATCCAGCGCCCCGCGCCGTCGGGGCCTCGGCGGCGCAGCGCGGCCTCCACGGCGTCGAGCCGCCCCGCCCTGACCGGCCCCAGCGCGGCGAAGATCCCACACATCAGAGGGCGAAGAGGGGCTTGGTCGTCTCCCCCAGGCGGGCGGCCTCGAAGACGGCGGCGTGCTCCTCCAGCGGCCTGGGCGTCGCCAACAGATCATCCACCTCCAGGCCCCCGCGCAGCAGCCGCAGGGCCTCGGGGAAGGCGCCGTAGTAGACGGCCTTGAGCGTCAGGTGCTTTTGGATCGCCGCCAGCGGATCGATCTGGATGGCGCCGGTGGCGCGGGACTTGAGCACCAGCCGCCCTTGGGGCCGCGTCGCGGCGATGAGCAGAGGCCAAGCGGCGGCGTCGAGCCGCGTCTCGACGATGAAGTCATAGGCGTCGAGGCCCAACGACGCGGCGTCCTCAACAGGCTCGACGCGCTCAAAGCCCGCGTGGCGCAGCACCCGCAGCGTTAAGGCGGCGATGCGGCCTTGACCATAGACCGCCCCCCGCTCGCCACGCTCAAGCCCCGCCTCCAAGACCGCCAGCGCGGCGGCGAGGGGCTCGGCGAAGGCGGCGCGCCGCAGAGGCAGATCCTCGGGGATGGGGTAGATCGCGGCGGCGGGCAGGGTGATGTGATCGGCGAAGGCGCCATCGCGATCGACGCCCAGGAGGCGCGGCGCGGCGCAAGGCCGGGCGTGGCGGCAGCCAAAGCAGGCGCCGCAGGGGAGGAGGGGCATCACCGCCACAGGCTGCCCCACGCGCAGGCCCTCGACGCCCGCCCCCAAGGCGTCGATCCAGCCCGAGAACTCATGGCCAAGGACGCGCGGCTCAGCGACGGGGATCAGGCCGTCGGCGACCTGGAGATCCGTGCGGCAGAGCCCGGCGAAGGCCACCTTGATCCGCGCCTCCCCCGGCGCGGGCTGGGGCGTAGGGCGCGCGGCGAGGCGCACACCTTGGGAGCGAATCAGGGCGCGCATGGGGGCTTATGTGGGCAGGAGGATGTGGCCGCGCGCGAGGCGATGGGTGACGGCGCGGGCGAAGGCGACCAGATCGGGGCGATCGCCGAGGATGCGCACGACCATGCGCTCCTCGGCGTGGGCGCGCCGCGCGTAGCGTTCGCTGATGTCAACCTGGGCGATCTTGGGGCTCCAGATCACCAGCAGATCGCAGCCCTCAACCCGCCCTTGGATGCGCGCGTCGAGGGCCTCCTCTTCGTCGGTGACGAGCCGCAGATCCACCGGCTCGCCCTGGCTCAATCGCCGCAGATCGCCGTGGACACTGACGCCGCCGATCACCAGCAGGCGGCGGATGCCCGCGCGCTCGCACTCCTGGACCATCCGCGCAAACCAGCGGCGCGTCGGCTCCCCTTGGCAGATCTCACACTCCACGTCCTTATCGACGCGGAGCGTGATGAGGCCCTTTTGCTTGGTGACTTGATTACAGATCGGGTGGGCGCAGGTGCGCTGGATCTGGCCGGAGACGAGCCGCTCGATGGTGCGCGCCTCGACCTGGCGGATGGCGCGGATAAAGGGCAGCGCCGTCTCGCGCGTGTCGAGGAGGGCCTGGAGCACGAGGGTCTGTTGGCGCAGCTCATGGAGCCCCAGGGCCTTGAGCAGCGACGGCAGGTTGCCCCCCGCTTGAACGGCGCGCTCCAGCTCAAGGGCGCGGGCGCGCCAGGCCATCTCCCGCTGCATCGTTGACTCCAGATCCTCCATCACCCCGCCCTGCGCTTGCTCCTGCTCTTGCTGCTTGAGGGCCTCGCGGGCCTCGGCCAGCTCCTCTTGAAGCTCGGCGCAGGTGGAGGCGAGGGTGCCGCGCTCATCATCAAGGGCGCGCTGCTGCTGGCGGAGGGTCGTCCGCTCCATGCGCAGCTGCTCCGCCTCGACCTTGAGCCGCGCCACCTCCGCGCGCACCAGCTTCAATGACAAAAGCTCGTCCTGCGCCGCCTTGGCCTCCGCGCGCGCCTCGGCCAAGGCCTGCCGCAGCTGCGCCTGCTCGTTGAGGGCCACCTCCGCCGCCTTGTCCTGCCGCACGATCTTGAGCCGCAGGGCCGTGAGGCTCTCCTCGGGCGGCAGTGGTGTGGGGGAGGGGCTGGGCTGCGGCGTGGGCGCGCTGTTGAGGGGGATGGGCTGCGGCGCCGAGGCGCCCTCTCGGCGGGGCGGGGCCTTGAGCGTCACCAGCGCGTTGCGCTGAGGCGAGGCGACCTCGCCCATCGAGGCGTTGGCCGGCAGGTGCGCCTCCAATAGCTCGGCGAAGCTGGCCACCAGCGGGCGATCTTGGGGCGGGGCGGGGCGCGGCTCACCACGCGGCTCACCACGCGGCCCCCCACCCTCACGCAGCTCGCGCGGCGAGCGTGGCCGCTGCTGCTCGCGCGGCGCCTCGGCGGGCGAGGTCAAGGCTGGGGCGGTGGGCGAGGT
>JAHJCH010000049.1 GCA_018813065.1 Myxococcota bacterium | reverse complement strand
CGGTGAGCCCGTCGGTGGCGGCGGCGGTGAGCCCGTCGGTGGCGGCGGCGGTGAGCCCGTCGGCTGCGGTGACATCGATTACTTGGGCACCTGCGAGGGCGACATCGCCGTTTGGTGCCAAGATGACACCCTCCAGCGCTTTGACTGCACCACAGAGGGCGGCGCCGAGTGCGGGTGGGTCGATAATGAGACGGGCTATTGGTGCATCGCCCCCCCCGTCGATCCCAGCCAGCTCACGATCGGTGGCCCCTGTGACGCCAACACAGGCTGTCAAGGCGGCGCGTGCTTGACCGATGGGTTTCCAGGTGGCTACTGCGTCCTCTTTGGCTGCGACGCCGAGAGCTGCCCCGCCGACGCCGCCTGCTTCATCATCGACGAGGAGGAGAACACCGCCTGCCTCCCCACCTGTGTCAACGACGCGGGCTGTGGTCGCGTTGGCTATGTCTGCGATGAGTCCATCTGCCTCCCCGGCGAGGGCGAGCCGGTCGATCCGCCGATCGGGGCAGGTCGGGTCACGGGCGCGTTGCAGTATGAGCAGCGCTGGGGGCAGCTCGACGCGCAAAACAACGTGTTTATCGCCGCCCCTTCGCGCTCAGGCGCGGCGGGTGTCTATGTGGCCATCTATGACGCCAACGGCGAGGGGATCGGCGAGGGGCTCACGGGGGATGATGGGGTCTTTGATGTGGCGGTCTCATCCCCCCTCACCGGTCAAGAGGCGCTCGTCTTCGCCACGATCTGGTGGGACGCAGACTCCAGCTCAATCCCGCTCGCCGTCACCAGGCCGCCCATCAATCCCGCGCAGCTCCCCGGCGTCGCCGAGCCCGATACCTTTGACAGCCAGGTCTGGGCTTGGCAGGCCGACGTGCCCGCCAATGGTCGGGTTGGAGAGTTCACCGTCACCGAGGCCGAGGGCGCCGGCGCCCTCTTTGTTTATGAGTTTAACTACTCCGCGATGAACACGATCTTGAGCGATGCGCTGGGCGGCGATGTCTCCAGGCTCAGCAGCCTTGGGGTGCTCTGGACGGCGGATCTCGGCTGGAGCTGCGGCGCGTGCTTCTGGGGCGTGCCTCAGATCGTCAACGGGATCGAGCTGTCCAACTCGATCTTTATCGGCGGTGAGCGTGATGGCTCCTCGGCCTGGGGCTGGCCCGTGCTGCTTCATGAGTTCGGCCACTACGTCGCCAATCGCTACGCCCGCGATGACAGCCCAGGCGGCGCGCACTACGTCAGCGAGCCCGTCGCCCCCGCCTTCGCCTTCAGCGAGGGCTGGGCGACCTTCTTCGCGCTCCAGACCGTCAGCCGCTGGATCGACGCGCCCGTCACGGTCTTTTGGGATATCCAGCAGGGCTACTCATTTTGGACGGATTACACCAGCACGCAGCGCAGCGATGGCGGCTTCGTGACCTACCCCGATCCCCAGGGCAGTCAACAGCAAGACCTCGACGAGCAGTATGTCACGGCGGTCCTGTGGCATCTGTGGGACGGCGGAGACGTGCCCGAGTCGAGCGATGAGGGCGACGGCGTGGCCGTGACCACACCCCAGGTGATGCGCGCCATCACCTCGCCTCGCTTTAGAGGATCTGATCGGGCGGCGAGCGGGGCGGATCTCGTGGACTTCATCGACGCGCTGGAGTGTCAAAACCAAGGCATCGCTGAGGACATCGACAACTACCTCTGGGGCTATATTGGCTTCCCCTATGATGGCCGCGCGGCGTGCAACTGAGGAGCAGAGAGATGAAGCATGAGATGCAGTCCTGGTGCGCTGCACCCCGCTCGGACAAGCCCACAAGGTTCGGCCTCTCTGCGCCCGCAGGGATGATCTACGCCGCCCTCCTGATCGGCGCGGTGATGAGCCCTGCGTGGGCGAGCCGCCCCAGCCCAGCCCTCGAGATCAAGGTTGAGGGCCATGAGGAGGGCGCCACGCTGCGCCTGAACGTCGAGGTGCGCGTCATGGGGCGGCTCCCTGGCGCGCCGACGTTGGCGCTCAAGCTCCCAGAGGGGGCGCGCTTGGAGGCGGGGCTGCTGGAGGAGGCGCTCTTGGGCTTAGAGATCGGCTCGGCGCTGACGCGGCGCTTTACGCTCCGCGATGTCCACGGCGCGCCCGTGGAGGTTGAGGCGCGGGCGGTGAGCGAGGCGGCGGGTGTGCGCGCGCGGGCGGTTTATCCCACGCCCTCGCCTCAGCCCTCGCCTCGCGTCGCGCCGCTGTCCATCCGACCCGTCCGCGTCGGCGGGATGATCATCCGAGAGGCGATCCCGCTCAAGCCCACTCAAGCCCCACCCCGCTGAGGCCCTCGCCGGGCGTCGGTAATCCGTCGCTCTCCCCCCGCCCTTGACCCGCCCGCCAAGATCGGCCCGCCGCTGGGCGACGCCACCCCCAACCTCCCCCCTGTGCAGCGGAGATCCAGGCGGCTATAGTCCCGCCGAACTCGGAGGCTTGACTCCCAGGAGGTGCTCTATGCACATGGCCGATGCCCTCACCTCACCCCTCGTCGGCGGGGGGCTCTGGGCGGTCGCGGCGGGCAGCGTCGCCCTCTCCGCGCGCCGCCTCCAACGTCAATCACGGCTTGAGGATGAGCCCAACGCCCACACCACCGCCCTCATGGGCGTCTTGGGCGCCTTCGTCTTCGCCGCGCAGATGATCAACTTCCCCATCCCCGGCACCGGCGCCAGCGGTCACCTCGCCGGTGGGGTCCTCCTCGTCGCCTTGCTCGGCCCCGCCGCCGCCCTCTTGGTCATGGCCTCTGTCCTCTTCGTTCAAGCCCTGATCTTCGCCGATGGCGGCCTCCTCGCTTATGGCGCCAACCTCTTTAACCTCGGCGTCATCCCCGCCACCCTCGGCTACGCCCTCTTGCGCCTGCTCGCCGCTCGGCCCCGCCTCGCCGCCTTCTCCGCCGCCCTCGTCTGCGTCCTCCTCGGCGCCTCCGCCGTGGCCTTCGAGGTGGCCCTCTCCGGCGTCAGCGCCCTGCCCCTCGCCCACTTCTGGCCCCTCATGCTCGGCATTCACCTGCCCCTCGGCGTCGTCGAGGGCTTGATCACCGCCGGCGCCCTGATGGCGGCGGCGGAGCGGCGCCCCAGCCTGCGCCCCCAGCCCCTCCCCCCCACCACCCTGCGCCGCTTCATCATCGCCGCCTTGCTCCTCGCCGGTGGCGTCTCTTTGTTGGCCTCTTCGGCCCCCGATGGCTTGGAGTGGGCCTTGGCGCGCTTGTCGATGTCCTTGCCCGAGGCCGAGGGCGGCTTGATGGCCGATTATGCCCTCCCCTTCGGCGGCGTCGCCGGGCAGATCGCCGCGCGTGTCCTGGGCGTGCTCCTCTTTTTGTCCGCCCTCGGCCTGAGCTTGGCGCGTAAGGCCCGGAGGACAAGCTGAGATGTATCTGACGGGGCTGACGCGGCGGGATCACCTCTTTGAGCTTACAACCCGATGGCTCTCCGATGACGTGCGCGAGGGGGACGGTCGGCTCCTCACCGAGATCTTCCTCTTCGAGAGCCATATCTGGGGGCCCGCCTTGCAGCGCCTCCTCTGTGATGTCTATCAGCGCATCGGCGATCCCAACACCCGCGTGCTCCAAGTACACACCAAGGGCGCCCTGCGGCGGCTCTTGATCGCCACCGAGCCCGCCAGCACGCCCCGTATGCGCAGCCTCTATGATCAGTTTCAGCACAACCCCGAGGAGTTCTTCAGCAAGGCGCCCGTGGATATGCTCGTGCGCCTGCGCCCCGATGACACCGTCGCGGGTTTGAGCCGGGTTAAGCGCGTGCGCCGCGTCGCCGAGAAGGTCTCCCGCCGCGTCGCCGATCGCCTGCTGTCGGAGATCAAGCAGCACGCGCGGCGGTTGGCCAGTGAGCGGGCCGAGATGGAGGGCCTCGCCCTGGGCGAGCTGTTCTCCTCACCCGAGCAGATGGCCTCAGACTTTGCCCAGGCCGAGCGCATCACCTCCCAGCTCTTTCGCCGCCGTCAGGATCTCTTCACGCCTCAGGATCTCCACATCGATGACATCATCGGCAGCAAGTTCGTCGGCCCCCTCGGCCAGCTGGAGCGCGTCGAGCAGGTCATCCGTGAGCACCCCAACGCGCAGCTCATCGAGCGTGAGGCACACCACGGCGATTACAACGCGGTGAACTTATTGGTGGATCTGCGCTTGCCGCCGCCTGGCATCATCATCGATCGGCTGCGGGCGCAGGATTGGAGCGTGGCCGCCGAGCGCGGCCTCGCCGCGCAGCTGGCTTATGATGACATCCCCAACTATGTGGAGCAGGGCGCGCGCACCGTGCGGGCGGAGTTTATCTTGACGACGCCCCATGAGCTGATCGAGTCGGAGTTTGGCCGCGCCATCCATGAGCGGCGCATCCTCAAGCAGCGTCAGAGCCCCTCGTACTCGGGGCGCATCGCCCAAAACGCCGCGTATATCATCGAGTACCTCTTGATGTTGGCCATCTCCCCCAAGCTCGAGATCTATGAGCTGCCCTTTAAGATGTGGGGGCAGTACCTCCCCGACACCATCCATCACATGATCTGGCACCTCTTCGGCCCACAGCGGCCACGGCTGTTCGACACCTTCGCGCCGGTGGACACCGAGACGATCACCAAGGGCTCATGAGCAGCACCCTCAAGGCCCTCCTGCGGCGGATCGCCACCGAGCAGAGCAGCCCCGCGCGCTTGGGCGCCGCCGTGGCCCTGGGGATCATGATCGGCGTCAGCCCCTTCTTCGGCTTTCACCTCGCCCTCTGTCTGGGCTTGGCGACCCTCTTAAGGCTCAACCGCGCCGTGACCTACCTGGCGGCCAACATCTCCGTGCCTTGGATCGCCCCCCTCCTCATCTACGCCAGCCTTCAGCTCGGCCACCTCGCCCGCCACGGCGAGCCCCTCGCCCTCAGCCGCGCGGCGCTGCTGGCCGATCCCTGGGCCTCGGCGGGTGACTGGCTCGTGGGCGCGCCGATTTTGGGCCTGCTCCTGGGCGCGCCGATGGGCCTGCTGACCTGGTGGGCCGTGCGCCGCCTCCGCCGCGCCTTACCTCAGCCCAGCCCGCCGCCTGATCCCATCCAAGCGGCGATGGATCGCGTCGCTGATCGCTATCGCCCTCAAGGGCGCTTCGTCTTTGGCTATATCCAAGGCAAGCTCAAGCATGATCCGGTCTATCGTCAGCTGGCGCAGCGGCTGCCCATGCCCAGCCCCGTCGTCGATCTCGGCTGCGGGCGAGGGCAGACCCTCTTGCTGCTCAGCGCCCTCGATCCCACGCTGGAGGGGATTGGCATCGACTGGGACCCCAACAAGCTGCGTCGCGCCCTGCGCGCCGATGATCGGCTGCGCGTCGAGGCGGGGGACCTCCGCCACACGCCGATCCCCCGCGCGGGCACCCTCTTGATGATCGACGTGCTGCATTATCACGACGCCCCGAGCCAACGCGCCCTGCTGCGGCGCGCCGTCGAGGCCCTGGCGCCCGGAGGTCGGCTGCTGATCCGCGACGTGGACGCGGCGGCGGGCTGGCGGGCGCGCGTCAACATCCTCCAAGAGCGGATCGGTCAAGCGGTGGGCTTTAATCGCGGCGCGACGCTGTGCTTCTTGCCCGCCTCGGAGATCATCGCCGCCCTGGAGGGCTGGGGCCTGCGCGTCACGATGATGGACAGCTGGGGCGGGACGCCGCTGGCGAACGTGCTGATCGAGGCGCGGCTTGAGCAATCAGAGGAGGAGGCGAGGCCATGATGCAGAGGCTCTTTGAGGCGGCGCACGCCCACGCCGAGGCGCGGCGGCTGGAGATCGTGATTTGCGGCGCGCAGTACACCGCCGTGGCCCTCGATGATGGCGCGCTGGGCTTGGCCTTGGCCTTTGAGCGCGGCGCGGCGGCGGGCTGGGCGGGGCGCTCAGCCCTCGACGCCTTGCGGGGTCTGTTATCCGAGGATGAGGCCGCCCGCGCCTTGGGCTTGGCCACAGCCAACGCCCTGGCCCCCCGCGAGGGGGAGGTGGAGGGCGACGCCCTGGAGGGGCTGACGCTGCGCGCCACGGATCGCGTGGCCTTGGTGGGGCATATCCAGTCATTGGCGGCGCGCCTGCGGCCTCACGTCGCCTCGCTGACGATCTTTCAAGAGGGCGATCCCGCGTTTGGGGGGCGCGCTGAGGCGCCGGGCGGCGTGGCGCGCAGCGACGTGGCGCTCTTGACGGGCTCAACCTTGGTCAATGGCAGCCTGCCTGAGCTGCTGGCGGCGGCGGGCGGCTGCCGCGAGGTGGCCTTGATCGGCCCCACCGCGCCTTTGTGGGCGGCGGCGGCGCGCCCACCCGTGACGCTGCTGTCGAGCATCCGTCCCCGCGAGGCGGCCCGCGAGGCCCTCTTGGCGCGGGTGGCGCGGGGGGAGGGGATGCGCGAGTTTAAGCCCCTCATCGCCAAGGTCTGGCGTCGGGTCGAGGGCTGAGATCAGAGCAAGAGACGCCCGCGCAGCGCGTGGGTGATCTTGGCGCGCTGGCGTCGCGCCTGGGCCTCGACACGTCGGCGCGCGCGCTCCTCGATCCCCGGCGCCTCAAGGGCGTCGAGCCGCCGCGCGACCTTGGGCCGCAGCCAGCCCTCCAGCTCAAGGCTGAGCTGCGGGTGCAGCCGCCCCATCCGCCGCGCCGTGGCCGCCTCGCGTAAGAGATCTGCGCGCGTCCAGTCGCGCGGCTCCAGGTTGCCCGCGAGGTTGCTCAGCGCCCGGATCATCCGCAGCAGCGCCGCGCGCTCCTCGGCCACGGCGGGGTTGAGCCGCGCCTTGGCCTCGAAGCGCACCAGCCGCCCCTCATGAGGCAGCGGCGCCCACAAGCACAGCGTCGAGGCGTCCAGCCCCTTCTCGGCCACCAGCGCGTTGAGGATCTCGCGGTAGTGGCCCACCAGCCGCCCATACATGGCCTCCACCGCGTGGCGGGGGTAGCGCATAAACAAGGCGATGATCAGCAGATCCTTCCAGGCCGTGAGGAAGTCCAGCGGGTTGGGGATCAGGCTCATCAGCCCGTCGATGATCGAGCCCTTGGCCAGCTCCAGGGCTTGCCGCGCGTTGAGCAGGTGGAGATCCCGCTCCATCTGATCCAGCTCGCCGCGCAGCTCCAAGGTCAGCTTGAGGCTGAAGCTGGGCGCAGAGAGGCGCTCCCAGGCGGCGCCCTCTGGCAGCCGCGCGGCGGCCTCTTCGAGGTAGAAGCCGCTGAAGGCGAAGAGGCGCGAGAGGCCGACGCGGCAGCGGGCCAGCTCCTCGGCGAGCTTATGGGCTTGATCATCGGCGATGGCCCGCGCCAGCCGCCGCTGGACCGTGCGCAGCGCCTTCCACGCGCGGTAGATCTGGGTGATGTAGCTGGCGAGCATGTCCACGAGCGCGTCCAGCGCGCAGAGGACCAACACCGCCCGCAGCCCCAGCGTGTGGTGCAGCAGGCGCATCACCAGATCAGACTGCGCGATTGTCCGCTCCAGCGGCCCAGGCTTGGCGGCGTCCTCGCTGATAAACAGCTCGAAGGGCTCCAGGCCCTCATCGGCGGCCTTCTCCTTGAGCTTGCCCGTCAACCACGTCGCCAGGAGCTTGAGCCCGCGCTTGAGCTTGCGGCCCAGCCAGATCAACCCACGGGCGAGGAGCAAGAGGGGGTAGAAGGGCAGCACCAGCAGCGCGCCGAGGAGCCGCAGCGCGCCGCCGAAGAAGCCAAGGCTGCGTCTCTGGGGGGGCTCGATCCCCAAGGGCGCGGCGGCCAGCGGCGGGAGCGCCTCGCTGAGAGAGGACACCTCATGGGGGGGCTCGCTTGGCGGCGCGCCTTGGGCCTTGAAGTCCGCCATGTCCCTGGGCGGCTGAGGGCGGGCGAGCTTGGCGGGGGCGGCGGGCGCGTGGGCGCGCTCGATCACGACCGGGGGGGGCTCGGAGCTGAGCTTGAGCGGCTCGGCCTCGATCTCTGGGGCGGGCTCAGCCTCCTGGGCGGGCTCAGCCTCCTGGGCGGGCGCGGGCTCTGGGGCGGGCGCGGGCTTGCTGAGCCCCCGGAGGCGCTCAGCGGCGGGGGGCTCATCCACCTCGAAGGCCTGATCGAGGTCATCGGCGAAGGCGTCAAGCTCGGCGGAGAGGGCCTCATCCTCCATCGCCAGCGCCTCAGCCTCCTTCTGATCCGGGGCCAGAGCCTCCTCAAACTCGGGGGCCTCAAGCCGCGCGGCGCGCCGCTTAGAGCGCCGCGCCGCCGCGTCCGCCTCAGGGGCCTGGGGCGCGGGCGCCCCTGTGGTGATCTCCGTTTCGCGCTTGGGCTCGGCGAAGACCGGGCCTGCGGGCGCAGGCTGAGGCAGCGGTGGCGCTTGAGGCGCAGGCTGACGCAGCGGTGGCGCTTGAGGCGCGGGCGCAGGCTGAGGCGGCGGCGCTTGAGGCGCGGGCTGAGGCGG
>JAHJCH010000048.1 GCA_018813065.1 Myxococcota bacterium | reverse complement strand
GCGGCCTTGGCGGCCTCCAGCGGTCGCAGCGTGGCGCTGAGGAGCGGCGCAGCCCCCGCCTCGACGCGCGTGGTCTTCTCCCAGGGGGCGTAGCCCTCCAGCGTCAACCGCACCGTGTAGCTGCGCCCCGGCTCAAGCTCCAGGTCCAGGGCGGGGGTCTTGCCCCGCTCAGCGCCGTTGATCGTGAGCGTGGCGCCCGAGGGCTGGCTCTCAACGCTCAGCGCCCCCACCGCCCGCCCCACGGGCTTCATCTCAAAGCGTGATTTGCTCCACGCCTCCGCCTCGATCTCTACGCTGCGCTCAAGCGGCTGAAAGCCCTCGGCTTCAAGCTGGATCAGGTGTCGCCCCGCCGTCAGCCCCTTGAGGCGCTGCGGGGAGCCGCCCGCGTAGCCTTGGCCGTCCACGCTGAGGCGCGCCTCTGGCGGCGTGTAGGTGACCTGAAGGTGCCCGCGCTTGGGCGCCTCGACGTGGCGCGCCTTGGGCTTGGCGCTGGCGACGGGCTTGGCGCGGGTGACAGGCTTGGCGCTGGCGACGGGCGCGCTTGAGGTCACAGGCAGCGCCGCGTCTGGCGCCTCCTCCAGCCGCACGAGGTTGATGTAGATGTCCTCGATCCCCGATGGCGGCGCGATCAGGGCGCGAGCCTGGGGCGTGTAGCCCTCTCGCGTGATCTCCAAGCGCACCTCCGATCCGGCGGTGGCGGGGACGAAGAGGCCCTCGGGGCCGACCTCGGCGGGGTGGGTGACGCCATCGACGATCAGCCGCGCGCCGCTGGGGACGACGTGGACGCGCAGGGCCACCTTGGCCGCGATGGGGGGCGTCAGGGCGGGCAGCGGCGTGATGGGCCGCGCCTCGTTGCCCTGGCGCCCCAAGTAAAAGAAGAAGCTCACCGCCCCCAAGACCAAGAGGGTGGCCAGGACGGAGACGGCGACGATCAGGCCCGTGCGCTTGGGGCTGTTGACATAGACCAGGGCGCTGCTGTGGCTGCCCGGCTCAGCGCCCATCAGGCTCGGCGGCGGGGGGGTCATGGCGCTGAGGGCGCTCTGGGTCAAGCCCGGCCCCACGCCGCTATAGCTGCCGCCGCTGTGGCTGCCGCTGGCGCCGACGCTGATCCCCCAGGCCTCGCCCTCACCCTCCCCCACCGCCGCGCGGACCTCCGCCTCCAGCTTCAGCCGCGCCGCGCGCTGCTGCGCCAGCAGATCCGACATCCACTCGCCGACCTCATGGGCGCTGCACAAGAGCCCGTGGTGCTCCAGGATGGGCTCTAAGGCGCGGAGAAACTCGGCGGCGGACTGGAGCCGCTTTTCGCGCTTACGCACCAAGAGCCGCAGCAGCAGCGCCTCCAGCTCATCGGGGATGGCCTCGTTGAACTTGGAGGCGCTGGGGATCGGCGCCTCCATCACCGCCTTGAGCGAGAGCAGCGGCGTGTCGCGCTTAAACAGGCGGCGGCCCGTCAGCAGCTCATACATCAACACGCCGAGGGAGAAGAGATCGGAGCGGTGATCCAAGTCTCCGTGCTGAATCTGCTCTGGAGAGCAGTATGCGTACTTGCCTTTGATCTGACCTGGGCGTGTGTAGATGCCTTGGGTGTTTGCCTTGGCGATCCCAAAGTCAAGGAGCTTGGTGACGCCGTTATAGCCGACGATCACATTCGAGAGGGTCACGTCACGGTGGATGAGCCCCAGCGGGTTGCCCATGGGATCGCGCGCCTCATGGGCGTAGCGCAGCGCGGCGGCGACGTCCATCAGGATGCGCCCGGCGATGTTCAAGGGCACCCGCTCGTTCTCTTGGCGCGTCGCCTTGAGGATCACCCGCAGGTTCTCGCCTTGGAGGTACTCCATGACGATCGCCAGATCGGCCTCATCGCGATAGACGTCGTAGATCTGGACGATGTTGGGGTGGTTGAGCGAGGCGGCGAGGCGCGCCTCGCCCAGGAACATCTGCACGAAGCGCGCGTCCTCGCGGACGTGCGGCAGGATGCGCTTGATGACGACCAGCTTATCCAGCCCCCCTGGCCCCTCTCGACGGGTCAGGAAGACCTCAGCCATCCCGCCCGCGCCGAGGCGCCGTGATCGCTCTACGGGTGCGGACATGCGTGGGCCCTCCTCTTCAACATCCCATATTGATTCACGCTGATTGACCGAGGAGATACGCGATCCACAGCAGCGTTGCCAAGAGCCCTAAGCCGCTGAGCGCCCACGCCAAGGGTTTGATCGACCTCCGAGGTCTGGATTGGGGCCTGGCGGCGGCCTGGCGGCGGCGCTGAGGCGCGCGCGGGGAGGTGTGCAGCGGCCCCAAGGCGGGCAGCGCGTCGAGGGGCAGCGGCGCGGCGCGGGCGTCTGACAGGGCCAGCCGCTCTACGCTGAGGCGGGCCTCATAGCGCGGGCCCATCAGATCCTTGAGCCACTCCGAGAGGCGGAAGGCCGAGACGCCTTGGCGCGTGGCCCGCAGCGCCTCTTCGAGCTGCTGATGGAGCACACGCGCGCTGGGCGTGCGCCGCGCGGGATCACGCGCCAGGGCGTCGAGGACGATCTGATCCAGCGCAGGGCTGATCCCCTCTGCGTGGGCGGAGGGCGGATCGATGGGCTTGCTGAGCACGGCCTGGGTGACCTGAGCGAGCCCCGCGCCCTCAAAGAGCCGCGCTCCGGTCAGCAGCTCATAGAGCAGGGCGCCGAGGGAGAAGACATCCCCCAGGGGGCTGGCGGGCGCGCCGTTGAGCTGCTCGGGGGCGGAGTAGGCCACGCAGCCCGCTTGCAGCGCCAGGCTCTCGGGGGCGCGCAGCAGCCCGAAGTCGAGCAGCTTGGTGACGCCCTCATACGAGATCATCACGTTGGAGGGCGTCACGTCGCCGTGGACCAAGGGCGCCCCGTGGAGGGCGGCGCCTTGCTCCACGGCGTAGGCCAAGGCCGAGGCGACGTCGGCGACGATCCGGCAGGCCACCGGGGACGTGATCCGCGCGCCGATCTGCGCCGCGGCGTCGAGGATCACCCTCAGCGTCTCCCCCGAGAGGTGCTCCAAGACCAAGCTCGGCGGCTCGCCCTCCTCGGCCAGGGCGTCGAAGGCGGTGATGATGTGCGGGTGATCGAGGGTGGCGGCCACGCGGGCGCTGTGGATAAAGATCTCACGGATCATGGGATCAGCGTCGAGATCCGCGCGCAGGCGCTTTAAGATCACCAGCCGCTCCAGGCCGCCCAGCGCGTGTTGGCTGGCGAGGAGCACATCACTGACGCTGCCGTCGGCCACGCGGCGGACGGGTCGATAACGCGAACTTGGGCTCAACGCGCACCCTCCTCACGGCTTAGATCCTCAAAGCCCACGCGGCGCGCCGCGCGCGCTGAAGATGACACGCAGGCGCGGTGATGAACAGGGCGGCGATCAAAGGAGAATGTCGCGATCAAAGAAGAATACGTCGCGCGCTCGCCCGGTCTTGCGCGCCTGGGTTTGGGTTTCTATCTTCAGAACCCCGCGAGCCTCAACCGACAATCATCGCGGATCTCAAAATTTGGCCCCGGAGGATGCTATGCGCGCGCTCCCTTTACTTGCCCTCATCCTGCTCGCCTGCGGCGGCGACCCCGCCTTCGTCCGTGGCGATGAGAACCCCGAGCTGGATGAGTACGCCATGTCCACCGGGCTCGATAAGCGAGACCTGGAGAAGCTCTTTAAGGAGAACGTCAACAGCCTCCTCAGCAGCGGGGTGGTCAAGCGCTGGGCAGATACGAGCAAGCCCCCCGCCGTGGCCATCTTCCCTGTGACCAATGAGACGAGCGAGCACATCGACAGCCAGCTCCAGGCGCTGCTGTCCAAGTTTGAGACGGATCTCGTCAACAGCGGCCATGTCACGGTCATCTCGTATGAGCGCCAACGGGGGCTCGTCGAGGAGCTGAGGAAGCAGCAGTCGGCGGCCTTTAATCCCGCCGATGCCGCCAAGCTGGGCCGGCAGCTCGGCGCGCAGTACTTCGTGACGGGCAAGGTCTACGACGCCGCTGAGAAGAGCGGCGAAGAGCGGCGGGTGCAGTACTTCCTGTTTATGCAGGTCGTCGAGATCGAGACTGGGGCGATCCGCTGGCAGAACGAAGCCAACCTCACCAAGGGCCTCGTGAACTGAGATGCCCCTACGCCTCCTGACGGTGATCAGCGCGGCGATGTCGCTGCTGGGCTGCGGGGGCTACGCCTCCACCAGCGAGGCGTTTCGCGTCTCGCTCAACGGCGGGCGCCCTCAACAAGCCCTCGCCTCGGTCAACGAGGCGCTGGGCGTTGACACCCCCGCGCAGCGCCCCAGCGAGATCGAGGAGGACACCCCGCTCCTGCTCCTTGAGCGCGCCACGATCCTCCAGGCCCTCGGCGAGTATGAGCTGTCTAAGCGCGACTTTCAGGCGGCGGACGCCAAGCTCGACGTGCTGGATCTGGTCAATGACACCGCCGGCAACATCTCCAAGTACCTCTTCTCCGATGACGCCACGCTCTACAAGTCCCCGCCCCATGAGAAGCTCCTGCTCAACACCCTCAACCTGATCAACTACCTGGTGACGGGGGATCTGAGCGGGGCCAAGGTCGAGGCGCGTCGCTTCACCATCAACCGCAAGTTCCTCGATGACGTCGAGGGCGGGCAGGGGATGTTGACGCTGGGCAGCTACCTGGCGGGCTTCGCCTTCGAGATGAGCGGCGCGCCCAAGGAGGCGATGCTGCACTACGCCGAGGCCCATGAGGCGGGGGGGGTCTTCTCCTTGGCCGAGGCCGCCCAGCGCTTATCGACGCGGACCGGGATCACGGATAAGCGGCTGGCGGAGGTATTGAGCGGCGCGCCGCCGCTGCCCGAGGACGACGCGCGGCGCGGCGAGGTGCTGATCATCGTCCAAGCGGGCATGGCCCCTTACCTCGTCCCCGAGCGGATGCCCGTCGGCGCGGCGGTCATCGCCACCAGCGACACCCGCCACCACCACGCCCGGCTCTCCCCCGCCCAGCAGCAGCGCAGCCAGCGCATCGCCGCCAAGGGCCTCGTCAAGTGGATCAGCTACCCGCTCTTACGCCGCGCCAGCCCGCCGCCCGCCGCCGCGCAGATCAGCCTCAACGGCGTGGCCCTGCCCTCGGGCGTGGGCCTCGACATCGAGGACAAGGTCATCGCCCAGTATGAGTCGGTCAAGGGCGCCCTCATCGCCTCAGCCCTCGTGCGCATGATCGCCCGCGCCGTCGCCGGTGAGATCAGCCAAGCAGCGGCCAAGAGCAGCAGGAAAGACAACGGCGTGGCCTTGCTCGTCGGGCTCCTCGTGGAGGGCGCGATGGTGGCCGCCGACACCCCTGATACGCGAGGCTGGGTGACGCTGCCCGCGCGCGTCATCCTCGCCCGCGCGCGGCTCCCCGAGGGGCGCCACCGCGTCGAGATCCTGTACCGCGGACGCCGCCGCAGCCAAGAGATCAACCTCAAGGCGGGCGGCTGGGCCGTCGTCAACTTCTCCAATGAGCGCTAAGGAGCCTTATGCGCACTCGCAGCCTCTCTGTGTACCTCCCCGCCGCCCTCGGGCTGGCCATCTTGCTCACCAGCGCCGACGCCCTGGCCTTGGACGCTTGGCGTGATCGTCGGGGGCTGTTCTTCGGCCTCACCCTGGGCGCGGGGCCGGGGCAGACGAGCGAGGACGGCGCCCAGTCCCATATGGGGGTGGACGCGCGGCTGCGCCTGGGGGCGGGCCGCAGCAAGCGGCTGACCTTCGACGGCGAGCTGGGCGTCCACCATGAGGCCTATGGTGACGAGGCCATCGCCGCCGATGGTCGCCGCCGCGCCTTTGACGTCAGCACCCAGATCTACACGGTCTTCGGCGGCGCCAGCTTCTTCATCATCGACGGGCTCTATCTGCGAGGGATGGCTGGCTTCGCCCAGATCAGCACCAGCGCCGAGAGCAAGCCCTACGTCAACACCAGCGGCGGCGGCGCCAGCGTGGAGCAGGACGACGGGGGCTTGAAGCTGCCCAGCTTCGGCGAGATGGGCATGGGCGTCGGCGCGGGCCTGGGCTATGAGTTCTTCGCTGGCGCCGATCTCGCCGTGGGCCTGAGCGGGGATGGCCGCTACTACTACTTCAGCGAGACGCGCTACACCGTGATGACCATCGGCTTCAACGCCACCTGGTACTGAGCCGCCCTCCCCCACAGCTCGCCCCGGCAGGGCGATGACGCGCCCTCATTCTCACCGCGCCCCATCGTTGCTATAAGAGAGCAGCTTTATGGGAGTGCCCCTTGCGCGTCATCACCTTCACCCTCATCAGCCTGCTCCTGAGCCCCGCCCTTGGCCGCGTGCGGTGGGTGACGCCGGGCGCCTACCGCCTCTGGGTGCGTGGGTTTGAAGACTTCCCCCTCGATGAGGCGGGCACGGTGGACGCGCGGGGGTTCTATGGGCGCCATCGGCTGCGCATCGACCCCACCATCGAGGTGGGGCGGCTCAAGGTCGCCACCCAGCTCGATGTGCTGACGGGGCAGATCTTCGGCGAGACCTCCACGCTCGGCGCCGCCTTCACCGAGCGGCGTCAGAGCGATCCCACCCGCGCCTATGACGGCTGGACGACCGTGCTGCCGCGCGCCTTTTACCTGGAGTGGGAGGGGGCGTGGCTGTCGATCCAAGCGGGGCAGATCCCCGCGCGCTGGGGCCAAGGGCTGGTGGAGTCCGATGGCGGCGAGCCCGATGACGAGGGCTACTGGGTGCGCCGCTTTGGAGGCGCTTGGAGCGGCGATCTGATCGACCGCCTCCAGATCAACGCCCGCCCCCTCGCCGCGCTGAGCCACGATCCGCTCAACGCCATGGTCCTCTCCATCGGCGGGGACTTCATCTACCAAGACGAGGACGCGGACTACCTCGACGGCGACGAGGCGCTGCAAGCGCACATCGGCCTGGCCTTCCCCGGCGAGGTCGGCGGCTGGGGGCTGCGGGTGTTGCGCCGCGATCAAGAGGACGCCGACGGCGACACCCTCACCCGCGACACCCTCTCCGCCCATGGCCACTGGCGGGTGCCGCTCTACGCGCTCCACGCCGCCCTCAAGGTGGAGGGTGAGGCGGCCTTAAACATCGGCGAGACGACCCGCCTGCGCCCTGAGGGCAGCCCCGAGGGCGTGGATCTCCTCCAGCTCGGCTGGGTGGCTCGCGCCGAGATCGCGTGGCGTTGCCCGCGCCTGGCCTTGGCCTTGGAGGCGGGCTACGCCTCGGGCGACGCGGACTTTAACGACGGCACAGATCATCGCTTTGTCTTCGATCCCGATCACACCGTGGGGCTGATCCTCTTCCCCGAGGTGCTGCGGCTCATCTCCTTGCGGGCGGCGGAGCTGCTCTCCGACCCCAGCCTCTTCGGCGTCGCCCCAGCGGGGGTCGAGGAGTGGCCGACGGACGGGGCGGTCTCCAACGCGCTCTACCTCGCCCCGGCCCTGACCTGGAGGCCGCGTCGCTGGTGGCTGACCCTCGGCGGCGTCATCGCCATGGCCGCCGCGCCCTCATTTATGGACCCCTACCAGAACGTCAAGGCGGGGGGCACGGATCGCAACCACCGGGGCAACGAGGCGGGGCGCCTCTACGGGGTCGAGCTGCTGGGCTCGGTGGGCTATGCGTTGCAGCGCATGGACGTGGGCTTGGAGGGCGGCGCGCTGTGGCCGGGCGACGCGCTGGACTTCGCCTTGGGTGCCCGCGCCGTCACCAAGCTCGTAGGGCGCCTAGAGCTGCGCTGGTGAGGTGGAGCGATGCGCGACCAACCCCCCAGCCGCCCGCCCTGGC
>JAHJCH010000047.1 GCA_018813065.1 Myxococcota bacterium | reverse complement strand
CGATCTCGCGCGCGCCGCGCCGCAGGCAGGCGACGCGAGGGCGCAGGGCGAAGGCGATGGCGCTGTCGCTGATGAGGAAGACGCTGCCGTCCTCAGCCAGCGTGGGGGGCGCGTTGAGCGTGCGCCCCGGACGGAAGATGCCCAGGGGCCGCCCTGTCTCTCGATCCAGGAAGTGCAGCCCGCCCTTGGAGGAGGCGAAGATGATCTTGTCTTGGCCCAGGCGCAGCGGCCCCGGCGCGCCCAGATCGCGCAGCGTCATACGCCAGCGCAGCCGCCCCTCCAGATCAACCCGCGCCACGGCGTCGGTTAACCCCAAGATCAGGCCCTCGTCCTCGAAGGGGATCATCTGGCTGACCCCGTCCATCGGCCAGGTCTTGCGCACATCGCCGTTGCTGGGGTCCAGCTCATAGACGCCGCCGCTGACCGAGGCGACGAACAGGCGCTGACCCACCATCACCGGCGAGGCGTCGATGTCCTTGAACCGCTTGGTGCTGTCGGAGAGATCCTTGGTCCATAAGACCGCCCCGTCCTTGATGTCCAGGGCGACGAGCACGCCGTCTGAGAAGCCGACGAAGGCGCGGCCCCCTGAGATCAGCGGCCGCGCCTCGCCGAACAGGGCGAAGGTGCTCGGCGCCTCGCGGCGGTACTGCCAGCGCCACGCGCCCGTGCGGCGATCCAGGGCGAAGAGGGTGTTGGTGCCATCGACAAAGAGCAGCCGATCGCCCTCGACGACGGGCGCCTTGATGATCGCGCCAGGCACCTTGTAGCGCCACCGCTCCGCGCCGTCCTCCAAGGCCAGCGCGATGAGCGCGCCTTGATCTGTGCCCACCACCGCCGCGCCCTCGTCGATCAAGATCTCCGCGCTGGTGCCACCCGGCAGCGGCTTCTCCCAGCGCACATGGCCGCTGCGCCCCGTCAGGGCGTAGAGCCGAGCGTCGCTGCTGCCCGCGATGAGCAGATCACGCTGGGCGTCATAGCCCGGCGCTGATAGCTCAGGGGCGTCCTCGCGGGCGAAGGCCGCTTGGGCGAGGGGGCGGTGCCAGACGAGGCTGAGGCCGATGGCCTCGTTGCGCTGCGGGCGGTAGGCGTGCGGGATCTCATCGCCAGGGGCGCCGAGGTCAGGGCCTCCACAGCCCAGGAGCGCCGCCAGCGCGGCCCCGGCGAGGCCCTGGCGCATCAGCTGGCGCCGCCCAGGCGGGCGATGCGCTGCTCAAGCTCGTGCTTGATCATGCGATGCGCGACGCCCTCGAAGCGCGCGGCGTTGTCCTGGAGGGTCTTTTGGTAGTGCGTGAGGGCCTCGGCGGTCTTCTTGTTGGCCTCTAAGAGCCGCCCCACCTGGAGCGCGGCGTCGAGCCCATAGAGCGCGCTGTCGACGTTGCCGACGGTCTGCCAGGTCAGCATGGCGCCCGCCAGATCGCCGCTGTCCTCTTGGGCCGTGGCCTTGCCCTGGAGGGCGATGACGCGGGTAAAGGTGTCCAGATCCGCTTGGAGGGCCTTGTCATAGAAGGTGATGGCCTTCTTGTGGTTGCCCAGATCCATCTCGGCGCCGGCCAGCCCCAAGGCGGCGACGGCGGTGATGGGCTGATCGCTGTGATCTTTGATCGTGGCCTCAAAGGCGTCGCGGGCCTTGTTGAGCAGGGCGGCGTGCTCATCGCCGGGCTTGCCCTCGACGGCGGAGGCCTCCTGGTACGCCTTGTGGGCGACGCTGAAGCTGGCGCTGGCCGCCTCACGGGCCTCCCGCTCCATCCGCTGGTAGACGGCGACGCCGATCAGCAGCACGGCGAGGAGCCCAATGGTGCCCAACACAGGGAGGCGGTTGTCGAGGAGCCATTGGAAGAACTTGGCCGTCTTCTCAGTGAACCCATCATCCGCGATCGTGCTCAGCTCGGCGCGTAGCCCCGCGTCCTCTTGGGGGGCCTCTTCGCCCTCTCCTGGCTCGATCGTCTGCTCCGGCTCTTCCTTCTTGGGGATCCGCTTCTTGATACGCTTGACCAAGGGGACGCTCCTGGCTTTTGAAATTGAGGCGCGGCAATCTATCATCGCCGCTCACCTGCGTCAACGCGGCGCGGCGCCGCGAGGAGAGGACCCCAAATGAAGGCAGATCGCCTCGCCGCCGCGATGGCCCTCGTCGCCCTCAGCGGCCCCGCCCAAGCCCTTGATGATCCCCGCCTCCACGTCACCGGGGAGTTTGGCTATTCCGGCGATAACGTCGGCGCAAAGAAGCATGGGATCGGCGGCGGGGCGGAGATCGGCTACGCGCCGACAGGCTTTTGGTTGCTCAAGGGGCGGCTGGGCTTGGCGGAGCATCAAGGGGCGCGCGCCACCTTCGCCCAGCTGGGCGTAGATTATCGCCTGGATGTCTGGACCTACCTGCCCTGGATCGGCCTCGCCCCGACCCTCTATGACTCAGGGGCCTTGGGCCTCGACGTCAGCCTCGGCGTTGACTGGCTCCTCCATGAGCGCTGGTCCTTGGGCGTCGGCGCCCACCTCCACCAAGCCTTCGATGAGGCGGCCTATCCCCGTTACTTGCAGATCGGCGCGCGGCTGGGCTGGCGCTGGGTCCTCTTCGATCCCTTCGCGCCTTAGAGAGAGCGGGGTTAGGGCTGGCAGTGGGCGGGGATCTCGTCGTTGGGCAGGACTTGGCCGGTGGCCTCGGTGATGATCACCGCGAAGGTCTCGACCATAAAGCACTCGTTCTCCAAGAAGAGGCGCAGCGCGGCGTCGAAGCGGCGCGCCTCGACGAGGGCCAGGCCCACCTCGAAGCGACGCCAAGCCTCGACGACCTCGCCGAGGTTCTCGCCAAAGAAGTTGAGCCGGTTCACCGCCACGTCAACGCGGATGCGGATGATGCGCACCAAGGCGAACTGCCAGTTGCGCACCCACACGCCCTGATCCTCGACGGCGAAGAGGCTGCGCGTCAGCGCCTCCAGCTCAAGGAGCAGCCGCATGGCTTGGAGATCGTCGATGGGGGCGTCGATCAGCCCGCGGATGTCCGTCAGCGCGTCGCGCACCACCGTGACCTCAGGCACGCCCAGGGCATCGGGGGCCAGCGCGATGTAGTCGTTGAGGTCGCCGATCAGGCGGTTGGCCACGTCGGCGCCCAGATCCGGCCAAGGCAGGCGGGCGTCTTCGAGGTAGAACCAGCCGTCGTTGATCGACAAGAGCGCGGAGGCGGCGTCGGCGTTGTCGTAGTCCGCTTGGGCTTGGGTGATGCGATCATCCATGGCCGCCGCGTGCTCGGCGGGCAACACCGCCTCGTCGCGCTCCATGCGCAGCCGCGCCAGGAGCGCGCGGATGGCGAAGAGGCGCGGGCTTGAGGCGTCAACGCCCACCAGCTCGATGTCGGCGTACTGCACCTCGGCGAACTGCAAGGCGATGATGACGTTGCCCACCAGATCAAGCTCAGATTGGCTGATGGCCTGCTCCAAGAGCGCCTTGACGTTGTTGAGCGGCCCCAAGGCGATGGCGGGGGTGGCCCCATCGGCGATGATCACCTCGATCTCCCCCAAGGCCCGCTCCAGGCCGCCCGTCAGATCAAGGACGGCGAAGCGGGCCTCCTCCACGCCGACGTTGCCCGCGTAGTCGGTGGCGTTGATGCGCAGCAGCTGCGCGCCCAAGGGCAGCCGGGCGCCCAGCAGCTCGGTGAGATCGCAGATGTTGGCGTTGTCACAGAACTGCCGCTTGACCTGATCGGGGCCGCGCGGGGGCAAGCCCACGGCGTCGAAGGCGGCGTCCAAGAGGACGCGCTGGCCCGCGCCAGGGTTGATCAGCATCTCAAAGCGAGCGATGCCTGAGGGGGCCGCGTCGAGGGGCACCGGATCGGCGTTGAAGTCATCGGTGGCCTCGCCGCGCGGCTCCATGCGCTCACCTTGGAAGAGCACCGGCCACGTCTCTAACGGATCGTTGGGATCCGGCTGGGCGGGGACGTTGCGGAAGGTGGCGCGCGGCGCGCCCTCGTCGATGGCGAACAGCACCGAGCGATCCTCGATGGGCGCGGCCCCGGGGCGGTCGATGCGCACCACGATCTCATGCTCTCCCTCGCCGCCGTACTGGGCCGTGTAGGTGTCGCCGTCTTGCTGTACGCCGTTGGCTGGCGGCGGCAGGATGCTGACGGCGCCGCCATCACAGAGGTTGCTGACCGTCACGACCACCTCGCCGTCGCCGTTGATCCAGCCGCTGGGCGGATCTTGGTAGTCCAGGCTGGGCCGCGCCACGGCGGGCACGGTGACGGTGGCCTGGCGGGTGGTGCGGTTGCCCGCCGCGTCGGTGATCGTCCAGCTCAACGCCGTCTGGCCCACGGGGAAGAGGTAGGTGTTGGGCACGTCGGCCAAGGCGAAGGTGTCGCCGCCGACGGTCACGCTGACCTGGAGGGCGCCCAAGGCGGTGCCGTTGTCGCTGTAGACCGGCGAGGGGATCGGCGCGTCCGCGCCCGCGCACTGGTTGGCGAAGAGCTGGATCTCCGCGGGCAGCTCCGCCGCTGGCGGCGTGGTGTCCACCACCCGCACCACCAAGATCTGCTCGTCTTGGTTGTCCGCCGCGTCCGTCGCCGTCACCGTCACCTGGGTGTCGCCGAGGGGGAAGCGCGCTGGGCCGTTATGGGCGATCTCAACGTCGTTGGCGCAGACGGGATCGACGGCGTTGAGGTCATCGAGCGCCACCGGGGTGCCCGCCGGGCTCGTGGCCTCCACCGTGATCATCGCGGGGATCTGGAGCTGCGGCGCGCTCTGATCCACCACGTTGATGATCTGGAACTGGCGCTGCGTGTTGCCGCTGAAGTCCGTGGCGTCCCAGGTGACGCGGGTCTTGCCCAGCGGGAAGCGGTGCTCACCCGCCGCGTCGAAGGTGTCAGCGCCGATGGTGTAGGTGAGGTCCGGGCTGGGGTCCGTCTCGTCGTTGACGGCGGGCAGCTCAACGCGCACCACGGCGCCCGCGCAGTCCTGCTGCGCCACCACCGTCTCGGCGGGCACCACGAAGACCGGCGGGTCCACGTCGCCGTTGCGCACTGCCATGTTGTCGATGATGTAGCCGAGATCCTCCGCCGCGTAGCCATAGTTGTAGAAGCGGATCTGATCAAGGCGGGTGAGATCGTCGGTCCACGCCGCGCCCGCTTGCACACCGTCGATATACAAGCGCGCCGCCTGCGTCTCTGTGTTGACGACGTAGTTGAGGCGATAGGTCGTGTTGGCCTGAAGCTCGGTGTAGAGGTCCGCCCAGCAGGCTGTGTCATGGCAGACCCGCAGGCTGCCTTGATAGATCGCGGTGAAGACATCGCCGCGCCCCGCCAGCTGGATGATCAAGCTCCAATTTTGATCCACGCGCGCTGGCGTCGTCAGCTCCATCGAGACGCTGACTTGGCCCACTTGCGTGCTGCTGAGCACCAAATCAAGGCGATCACGCTCCTCATTGGCGGCGGCGGCGTCCAGGTCGAGGTGCAGCGCGCCCTCGTGCTCATAGGCCTTGAGGCTGCCGTCACGATCGGCGTCAAAGAGGCTCACCTCGGCGAGCCCCAAGGAGGCGCCGCGGAAGAAGCTGGGCACGCCGTCGCCGAGCAGCACGCTGGGGCTGGTCGAGGCGTGGGTGGGATCGCTGAAGTTGTCGCCGATCTTGCTGAAGACGGCGTAGTAGGCCGACTCGCCCGCCGCCAGCTGATCATCGACGCCGTTGATCGCCGCGCCCTCATAGACGACGTGGCCGTCGTTGGCGTCTCGCGGCGGGCGCGTGCCGTGGCGCACCACGCGGACAGTCGGCGCCGTCAGCAGCGGGGTCCAGGCCAGGAGCATCTCGCCGCGCCCGCCTGTATGGAAGAGCCCCGCTGGCGGATCGAGGGCGCCGATTTGATGCCAGTTGGGCACGCCGTCGCCGATCTGGAGATCGTCAAAGACGTAGCTGAGATCGTCGTTGGCGTAGCCGTAGTTGCGCAGCCTCAGGAGGTTGAAGGCCCGCAGATCATCGTCGATGGAGCCCACATGCTGGCCATCGACGTAGAAGGAGAGCGTCCCCGTCTCGCCATCGACGACGTGCTGGAAGAGGTAGGTGGTGTTGGCTTGGAGGTTGTCCACCAAGCTCACCCAGCCCGTGGCGGGCACATAGACCTGCCAGCTGGTCTGGCGGAAGGCCGTCCAGGCGTTACCCGTGCCCGCCGCCTCTACCACGAGGCTCCAGTCATTGTTGACCCGATCGGGCATGGTGAGCTTGTAGCTGTAGTGGAACCAGCCCGTGTGGCCTTGATCTAACTCTAACTCCAAGAAGTCTTGTTCGCTCGACTCGGCGGCGCCCGCTAATTCAAGCGTGAGCGCGCCGTTTGCGTTCGCGCGGGCCTTAAACGTGGCGTCGCTGTCACCGTCGCTGAGGCGCACGGCGTTGATCGTGGCGCTGCTGTCTACACCAAAGGTTGGACGACCATCAGGCTGTACCGTGACGTTCGCGAGAGCATAGCCATCGCTGTATTGACCATTCAGCGCGCTGAAGAGCGCGTAATGATAATCACCCGCCGCGCCGACCGCGTCGATGAAGCTCAGCTCGACGCCCTCGTAGACATTGGCGCCATCGTTCTCATCATTGGGGACGCGATCAGGGTTACGCACCACGCGGATCTGCGCGATCCCCGGCGGGGGGGTCCAGGCTAAGGCCACCTGGCCTGCGCCGCCGACGGCAAAGCCGTTGACCGGCGGCTGGAGCTGCGGCGGCTGATGGAACGCGGGGACGCCCTCGCGGATGACCAGATCCTTGATGATCCAGGTCATATCCACGTCAGCGTAGCCATAGTTTTGCAGTCGAATGCGATCCAGCCGCGCGAGGTTGTCCACCAAGGTGGTGACGGGCGCGCCGTCTTTGTAGATGGAGACGGCGCCGGTGTCCGTGTCGATGACGTGGGTCATGACCACCGGGCCGTCTGGGGCGCCCTCGTGGTTGACCAGCGTCACCCAGCCTTGGGCGGGGGCGCTGAGGCGGTGGAGGGCGTGATCAAAGGAGAGCCACAGATCGCCATCCCCCAGCGCTTGGATGAGCAAGCTCCAAGACTGATCCCGGCGCGGCAGGGTGTAGGTGTACTGCATGTAGAGCTGCCCTGACACGCTCTGGGCCAGCTGCAACTCCAAGAAGTCGCGCTCATTGTCCGCCGCCGCGCCGCCCATCCACAGGGCGAGATCGCCCTCGGCGGTGTAGCTGGCTTGGAGGCTGATGTCCTTGTCGCTGTCATAGAGGCGCGCGCCGCTGACGCCGATGGAGCCCGCGCCGAAGAACGAGGGCAGGCCCGCCGCCGTGACGTCGAGGCCGCCTGCGGGGGTCAAGGCCAAGGGCGCGGAGAAGCGACCCTCGGCGTCCATGGAGAACGCGGCGTAGTGGTAGACGCCCGGCGCGGCGGGATCGAGGATCTGCGTCGCGGCGCCCTCATAGATGACGTCGCCGTCATCGGCGGCCGCGGGGGCGTGATCGGCGCTGCGCACCACGCGGATCTGCGGCAGGCCGTCGCGGGGCAGCCAGGTCAGCGCCGCGCCGCCCACGGCGTCGATGGCGATGCCGGTCAGGGCGGGCTCAAGCAGGATGGGCTGGTGCCACGCGGGCAGCCCAATGCCCAGCTCGATCTCATTGAGCTGGTAGCGCAGCGCCTCGTTGGCGTAGCCGTAGTTGTAGAAGCGCAGGCGCTCGGCGCGCTCCAGGTTGGTGGTGTAGGTGACGACGCGCTGGCGCTCCACATAGAAGGAGATGGTCCGCTGCGCGGTGTCCACGGTGAAGCCCAGGCGCGGGGTCGTGCCCGGCTGGAGCCGCTCGACGACGGGCCGCCAGCCCGCCCCTGGCTCCAGGTAATAGAAGCGCTCACCCTGAACGGCCATCCAGACATTACCGGCGCCCACCAGCTCGATGACCAAGCTCCAAGATTGATCAAGGCGGTCGGGGACCGACTGGACCCACTCGGCGTAGAGCTGGCCGGCGAGGCTCTGGCTGAGCCGCAGCTCAGCGTAGTCACGCTCATTGTCCAGCGCCTCGGCGGCCAACGTCACGGCGAGGCCGCCGGCGCTGGGGTCGAGCTGGATCGTGGCGTCGCGATCGGCGTCACCGAGGCGCAGGCGATCGAAGCTTATGGAGGCGGCAGTGAAGCCCTCAGGGCGGCCATCGGCGGCCACCTCGACGCCCTGGGTGCCGCAGGGCACCACCGGGGAGGTGCGCTCGCCGACGCGGGTGAAGATCCCGTAGTAGTAGCGGCCTGGGGCGACAGGATCGAAGAAGGACAGCTCGGCGCCCTCGTAGACGACGTCGCCGTCGTTGATGTCCGCCGGGTAGCGCGCGGCGTTGCGCAAGACCACCGCGTGATCCACGCCCGCTGGCAGTGTCCAAGCGAGGAGCGCGCCGCCGTCGCCACCCAAGGCCACGGCGTTGACCGGACCATCGGCGGGCGGCGGGCTGAAGAAGGCGGGGATCTGATCGGACAGCTCGATGTCAGAGAAGACGACCGTCTGATCCCGCTCACCGTAGCCGTAGTTGCGCAGCTGGATGTTCGCCGCGCGCGTCAACGCGCTCTGATGGCGGCCGACGAGCTGCTCATCGACATAGTAGGCGGCGATCTTGGCGCCCATGTCGAAGACGAGGGTCAGATCATAGTCTGTATCTGGCGCCAAAACAGCCAGATCTTGCCAGCTCCCGCCATCGGTTAACGCTCGCAGCCGATCGAACTGAATAGAGACGCGCTGGTTGGATGAGCCCGTGACCTCAAAGGTCGCGTTCCAGTCCTGATCCAGCCGCGCGGGGGTGTGAATCTTGACGCGCGCCGTCGCCCAGCCCTCATAGGCGCTGCTGAAGTTAAGCTGGAGGTGATCCAGCTCGCCGTTGGTGGCCTCGCCCAAGAGCCGGGCGGAGAGCGCTTGGCCGTCATAGGTCGGCGCGAAGGTGCCATCGCGATCGCCGTCGCGGAGGCTCAGGGTCTCAAGCTGCGCGCTGTTGGCCCGCAGGAGCCTGGGCGCTTGACCGACGACGACGTCAGGCAACGGGAAGCCGTCGCTCCAGATCAGCCCGTCCGTCGAGGCGAAGATGGCGTAGTGATAGCGGCCCGCCGCCAGGCCCTCATCGCGCAGCTGAGCGCCGAGGTTGTCGAGGATGACGACGCCGTCGTTGATGTTCTGTGGGACACCCGCCTCCTTGCGCACGACCCGCACACGATCAGAGCCGGGCTGGGTCGTCCAGGCCAGGTAGACCCGGTTGACGTCGCCGACGGCCACGGCGGTGATCGGCGGGGCGACGACCGGCGCGACGTAGTTGTCTGGCGCCCCCGCCCGCGCGGAGAAGCCGCTGATGGCGAAGCGCAGATCCTCCAGCGCGTAGCCATAGTCCTCAAAGCGGAGGCGGGTCAGCTCGCTGAGATCATCGACGACCACGGCGGTCTGCTGGCCATCGACAAAGCTGGTGACCGTGTGTGTGTCGCCGTTGACCACCAGCACGAAGTGGTGCTGAGCGCCAGCGCGCAGGCCCTCGGCGAGCGCCCGCCAGCCCACGCCGGGGAGGTTGATCTGGAAGGTGTCCTGGCGGAAGGCCGCCCAGAGGTTGCCGGTGCCGTAGGCCTCCAGCAGCAAGCTCCAGGACTGATCCAGGCGGGCGGGCATCTCCACGGTGAACTCAAGGGTGAAGAGGCCATTGAGGCGACCATCGAGGTGCAGCTCAATCCAGTCTCGCTCGCCGTTATCAGAGGCGCCGGCGAGGTCAAGCGCCAAGGCGTTGGCCGCCTCTTGGGCGCGGAGGCCCGCCGAGGCGTTGGGATCACGGGCGGTGATCCGCGTCACGGACAGGCCCTCGCCTGAGAAGAAGTCAGGGTAGCCCGCCGCCTTGATCTCGGTGCCCTCTGCTCCGAAGTGGAAGGGCGCTGAGGCCACCCCGCCCGCGTAGGCGAAGGCGGCGTAGTACCACACGCCCGCGGCGAGGCCCACGTCGGCGAAGTCCGTCGCCGCGCCCTCATAGACCTCGACGCCGTCGTTGATGTTTTGCGGAGAGTGATCGGCGCTGCGGATGATCTTGACGTTGTCGGCGCCCGGCGTGGGCACCCAGGTCAGCAAGGCGCGACCTTGACCGCCGAGGGCCAACCCGGAGACGGGCGGCTCAAAGCCAGGGGGCTGGTAGAAGGCGGGCAGCGCGGTGGAGACGAAGATGTCATCGATGCCCCAGGTCTGGGGTTCGACGTTGTAGCCGTAGTTGTACAAGCCCAGCTGGCTGATGTTCTCAACGGGGCTGTTGAGGACCATGGCCTCTTGTCCATCGACGTAGATGGAGAGCAAATCCAGCGTGGTGTTGATGATGAAGCTCAGCCGATAGGTGTGGTTGGGCTGCATCGCCGGGATGAGATCACGCCAGCCGAGGCCGGGGGCGTTGATCCGATAGGCGTCAGTGTAGACCGCCGTCCAGATTTGGCCCGCGCCGGACAGCTCGATGGCTTGGCTCCAGCTCTGATCCAGGCGCGCGGGGGTGGTCAGATCCAGCTCGACGACGAAGGCGCCTGCCATGGTCTGAGCCAGCTTCAGCCGCACCCCGTCGCGCTCCTCATTGGTGGCCTCCGCCGCCAGCGCCAAGCGCAGCTGATCGCCCGCCCAGGCGCCTGTGAGGGTGCCGTCGAGATCACGATCAATCAGCTCGATGTGGCTCAGCAGCGTCGAGGCAGGGCGGAAGCCATCCACGCCGTCGGCGCGCACGCGCACGGGGCTGACCTGAAGCGGCGCGCCGAGCTGATCGCCGGTGAGGCTGAAGACGGCGTAGTGCCAGGTGCCCAGGGGCGCAGCGTCGGTGAAGCGCAGCGCGTCGCCCTCATAGACGATCTGGCCGACGCCCTCGGCCTCAATGGGCTGATTATGACGGACGACGCGCGCCCCGGTCTGGCTCGGCGTGCGCGTCCAGGCGAGGTGGACTTGCCCATCGCCAGGCATGGCCATGGCGTTGACCACGGGGGCCAGCGGCGGCACGACGTGGTAGTCAGGCGCGCCCTCGGTGACGGCGATGTTGTCCAGGCCCCAGGTCTGATCAAAGGCGGCGTAGCCGTAGTTGCCGATCTCCAGCCGCTCCATACGCGAGAGGCCATGACGCCAGACCCCGGCGGCGGCTTGATCCACGTAGTAGTAGACCAGCCCCGAGGTGGGATCGACGACGTAGTCAAGGTGGTAGGTCTGACCTGGGACGAGGCCCGTGGCGATGTCCACCCAGCCCGTGACGGGCACGCTGGCGCGCAGGCTGTCGGTGTAGATGGCCGTCCAGACGCTGCCGGCGCCGATGGGGTTGATGAACAAACCCCAGGACTGATCCAAGCGGGCGGGCATCGTCAGATCAAAGCTGAAGGTGAACAGGGCGGCGCGCTGGTTCTCCAGGTAGAGCCGCAGGCGATCACGCTCGTTGTTGGTGGCCTCGCCGCGCGTGATCAGCGCCAAGGCGCCGTCGCGCTCAGAGACGCGGAGGGTGCCGTTGCGATCCACGTCATACAGGTTGGCTTGGCGCAGCCGCAGCGGCGGGGCGCCGGTGGCGAAGGGCGGCTGACCGTCAGCCCGGTGGATGACATCGCCCGTGCCGTTGACGGCGACGCCCTCGCTGAGCTGCCCGGCGCTGGCGCCGAAGAGGGCGTAGTGGGCGGCCCCCTCGGCGACGCCGGTGTCGATGAACTCGCTGTCGCCGCCCTCATAGAGCACGACGCCGTCATTGGGGTTCTGCGGCGCGCGCGCGGGGTTGCGCACCAAGCGCACGGCGGGGGCCTCTGCGGCGCCGGTCCAGGCCAAGAGCACGCGATCATCGCCGCCGGTGACGCCCACGAAGTTGACGGGCTGAGCGGGCAGCGGCGGGCTGTAGAAGGCGGGGAGCTGATCGGAGATGGAGACGTGGCTGAGGCCCCAGAGCTGATCGACCTCGTTATAGCCGTAGTTCTCCAAGCGGAGGCGATCGAGGCGGCGTAGATCATCCGTAAAGCGGCGCGTCAACACGCCATCGAGGTAGGCGCTGACGAGCCCAGTGCTGCCATCGACGATAAAGGCGATGTCATAGCTTTGATTGGGCATCAAGCCATCGGCGACGGTCAACCAGCCTTGATCGGGCGCGCTGACGCGCAGCCGATCTTGCTCAAAGGCGGCCCAGATGCCGCCCGCGCCGACCCACTCCATCAAGAGACCCCACTCCTGGTCCAAGCGCGCGGGGGTATGAATCTTAAACTGGATGGCGAAGAGATCGCCCTCGGGGCGGCTTGACAGCTCCAGATCCATCCAGTCGCGCTCGTCGTCGGTGGCGTCCC
Source organism: Myxococcota bacterium (assembly GCA_018813065.1). Lineage (GTDB taxonomy): Bacteria > Myxococcota_A > Bradymonadia > UBA7976 > UBA1532 > JAHJCH01. The sequence continues at coordinate 13,025 of JAHJCH010000047.1, read as the reverse complement.
CCTTGGTCAAGATCTGGAGCACCTGATCTTGACCCACGGGCTCGATCCAGGTCTGGAGTGTGCCGTCGCGGTCCGCGTCGCGGGGGTTGATCCGCGAAACGCCGGTGTTGATGAAGAAGGGCGGGCGACCTGCGGCGAGCACGTCGATGGGGCGCCCCGCCGCCCCGCCGCCCAGGTTCAGGGCGGGGGAGCGGATGCCATTGACCACGCCGTAGGCGCGGAAGCTGTAGGCGCCGGGGGCATCGACGGGGTAGCTGAGCTGGACGCCGAGGCCCTCATAAAGCAGCGTCTCCTCATCCCCATCCACGCGCACGATCCGCACCGTGTTGGTGCTCGGCGCCGCCACCCAGGCGAGGCGCACGGCGCTGTCATCGCCCACGGCGAGCGCGGCGACGGGCGGGGCGATGGCCGGTGGGAGGTCAAAGGCGGGCGGCGTGGCGCTGAGGTAGAGATCACGCAGCGTGTAGCGCAGCGGCTCGGTGGTATAGCCATAGTTGCGCAGGTTGAGCCGATCAAAGCGATAAAGGTTGGCGGGCAGCTCGATGAGCTGCTGATCGCCCTCGTAGAAGGTCACCGCGCGGCGATCAGTGTCGATCACATAGGTGAAATCGTACTCTGTGTCCGGCGCGAGGTCATCGCGGACGATCACCCAGCCCCGGTTGGGGACGTTCATGTACAAGCGCTGAGCGTTAAAGGCCGTCCAGATGTTGCCAGAGCCGGCGGGCTCAACGATCAAGCTCCAGCTCTGGTCCAAGCGTGGCGGGGTGCGCACCTTAAAGCCGAGCTGGAAGCGCCCTGTGAGGATTTGACGATAGAACAGCTGAAGGCCGTCGCTCTCGCCGTTGGTGGCCTCCGCCGCCAGGTCTGCGTGCAGCAGCCCGCCCTCGGCGTTGAAGACCATCGTGCCGTCCTTATCGGCGTCGTAGTGGTTGACCCGCCCCAAGGGGATGGAGCCGGCGCGGGTATAGGCGTTGCCGTCGGCGACGCGCAGGGGGCCGATGCGGGCGCCGACGCCCCCGACCTCGTCGCCGGCCACGCCGAAGACGGCGTAGAAGGCGGTGGGTGTGGGCTGATCATCAACACACCACGTCGCGGTGCCCTCATAGATGATCTCGCCGTCAGCGGCGTTGGCGGGGTAGCCCGCCGCCTTGCGGACGACGCGCACGCGCGGCGTGGCTGGATCAGGCACCCAGGTCAGCAGGTGATCACCTTGGCCGATGGCGCCGAAGGTGTTGATGGGGGCGCCGATCTCTGCGGGCTGATAGCCAGCGGGGGCGCCCGCGTAGATCCGCACGCCGTCCACGCGCCAATCCACGGCGCGATCGCCATAGCCATAGTTATTGAAGCGCAAGGCATCGGCGCGGGTGAGGTTGCTCGCCCAAGGCCCGACCTGGACGCCGTCGATGAGCGCGGCGGCCAAGCCCTTGTCTGTCTCCAAGATAAAATCAACGTGGTGACGGGCGCCGGGGACCAGATCCTCCAGGATGGGGCGCCAACCCAAGACCGTGTCATAGGCGAAGAAGGCGTCGCGATCGACGGCGGCGAAGAACTCGCCTGCGCCGGCCACATCCGCGCGCAGGGTCCAGCGTTGATCCACGCGATCAGGCACGGTGAAGTTAAAGGCGAAGGTCACCTGACCGCTCATGCGCTCGGCGAGGTTGATCTGCGCCCAGTCGCGCTCACCGTTGACGGCCTCAGCGGCCATCTCCAGGTTGAGCTGATTGCCCACGGTGGTGGGCCGCAGCGAGGTGTTTTGATCCACGTCGCGGAGGCTGAGGCCGAAGGGGGCCACGCCCGCGCCCATCCAGGTGGGGCGGGCGTCGGGGGCCACGGCCACGGGGCTGCCCGTCACCTGCGCGCCGCCGCTCCAGGCGTCGCCGACCATGCCGAAGAGGGTGTAGAAGTGATCCCCCGCCGCCAAGCCCTCGTGGCGATAGGCGGTCGCGGCGCCCTCATAGACCACCTCACCGTCGTCCATGTTGGCGGGGGCGTGGTTCGCGTTGTGTACCAAGCGCACGCGGCTGTTATTGGGCGAGGGCACCCAGGCGATCAGCGCCGCGTTGGGGGCGGGGATGGCGTAGCTCAGCCGTGGCGGCTCGACGACAGGCGCCTCATAGAAGTCGGGGATGTCATTAGAGACAGACACGCCCGTAACGCGATAAGGCAAATCGACGTAGTTATAGCCGTAATTCTCGAAGCTGAGGTTGCCCACCATATCCAAGTTGTCTGAGAAGTGACGCAACAGCTGCCCGTCGAGATAGGCGCTGATCAGCCGCGTGCTTGTGTTGACGACATAGGTGACGCGATAGGTCTGCCCCGCTTGAAGATCACGGGCCAGCTCCACCCAGCCCACGCCGCCGATGTTGACGAAGAGATAGGTGTTGCGGAAGGCCGCCCACAGCTCGCCGGTGCCATAGGCTTGGGCCAGCAGGCTCCAGGAGTTATCCAGGCGCGCGGGCAGGGTCACGTGATAGTCGATGGCGACCATCCCCGTCAGCCCGCGCGCCAGCTGGACCGTCATGCGATCGCGCTCACCGTTGCGCGCGTCGCCGATCAGGTTGAGGTTGAGCCCTTGGTTGACCTGACGGGCCAGGAAGCTGGCGCTGGCGTCACCGTCGATGAGCTGGAGGCGACGGGCGGGCACCGAGGTGGCGGCCATCGGCCCATCGTTGGCGAGGGCGGACAGGCGGACGAAGCCTGCGCTGCTGCGCGTGGGGATTGGCCCGCTGTTGCGATAGCCCCAGAGGCCATAATGACCGCCCGCGTGGGCGTCGAAGAAGTCATGATCTACGCCCTCATAGACCAACACGCCATCATCAGGCCCGTTCAACGGGGCGTCCGCGCGGCGGACCATCACGCGCTCATGCACGGGTGAGGGGGTCCAAGCCAAGAGCACCCCCGCGCCATTACCCATCGCGATGGCGTTTACCGGCTCAACGACGCCTGGATCAACATAATAATCCGGGGTCCCTGAGAACATCTCAATCTGATCGATTTCATAGGTTAAATCAGCTAAAGCGTAACCATAATTATAGAAACGCAATCGTTGCAGCTCTGAGAAGCTCTCTGAGCCCCTCAGCTTCTCGACGCCATCCACATAGAAGGCCGCCGAGTTGTTCTCCCCATCGGAGACGGCCACCACGTCGATGACCTGATTAGGGGCCAACCCCGTGGCGATGTCAGTCCAGCCACGGCCGGGGAGGTTGGCTCGCAGCTGATCTTGATAGAAGGCGTACCAGAGATCCCCGACGCCCGAGGGCTGGATGAGGAGGCCCCAGCTCTGATCAATGCGCGCGGGCATCTTGATCCGGGTGCGGACGCTGAAGACGCCCTCCAGGCGGCCGGTGGGGCGCACCTCGATAAAGTCGCGCTCATCGCTGGCGGCCTCGCCGGCCAGCTCCAAGGTCAGGTGATTGGCCTCAGGCCGGCCCTTGATCGTGGCGTCGCGATCCAGATCGTAGATGTACATGTAATCGGGGCCGCGGCCCGCGTCGCCGAAGTAAGGCGGGCGGGCGCGGGCGTCGAGGGTCACGGCCTGGCCGCCGTTGATGTCGAGGGGGGCGGAGGGGCCGACGGAGCGGATCTGATAGAAATAGTCGCCATCGCCGAGGGACTCATCCACGAAGGCCGTGGCGTTGCCCTCATAGATCACGCTCCAGTCCACGGGCGCGCCCGCCACGGGCACGAAGCGGCGGCTGAGGATGACGCTGTCGTTGCCCGGCGCGGGGGTCCAAGACACCAACACCGCGCCCTCGCCGGCCATCGCCAGCGCGTTGACAGGGGGGGCCAGATCGGGGACGACGTGGAAGGCGGGCGCGCCCGCGTAGGCGCGCAGATCATCGACGAGCCAGCGCACATCGCGATCCCCATAGCCATAGTTCGCGAAGCGGAAGCGATCTAAACGCAGCATATCTGTGCGGAAATCGCCCAATTTCACATCACCATGATAGGCGCTGACGACATGACGCGCTGAATCCACCACGAAGACAAGCTGATACGCCGTGCTTGGCTGCAACGCGATCAGATCAGCCCAGCCCGCTTGAGGTTGCAGGACACGCAAGGTGTCGAAGTAGGACGCCACGCGCATCGCGCCGCTGCCGATGGGCTCAAACGAAAAATTCCAGCTCTGCATCAAGTTCGCGGGCGTCGTGACCTCAAGCTCAATTGTAAACTGACCTTGATACTTAACATCCGTATAAAGTTCTAAACGATCATATTCCCCATTAGTCGCTGGAGCGAGCAGATCAAGCGCCAGTTTACCCTCATCCGTGGGGGTCGCCTTGAAAGTGACATCTCGATCACTGTCAATGAGATAAGCACGCGTAAGGATATCAGCGCCATTGGCCATAAAAGAGGGCAAAGCACTGGGCTGAATATTGAGGGGCGCAGGATGCAGATTTAAGCCATCACTGAACTCAAGACCTGCTTTACTAAATACAGTATAACAATAGGCTCCGGGTACAGGTGGAGTATTCTCCAAATAGAGCCCGGTTCCTTCATAGATGATATCACCATCATTCGCATCTGCGGGAAAGGCACCCGCCTTGCGGACAACGCGCACAACGCGCGCCTCTGGATCACTCGTCCAAGTTAAGAGCGCGCGTCCATCGCCAAGAGTCGCGAAGCCATTGATTGGCCCGCCTAAAACGGGAGGTTGATAGAACGCTGGCGCGCCAGCCTCTACTTTGATATCTTTTAGCTGCCAAGTGACATCATCAATTGAATAGCCATAGTGAGCGACACGCAGCGCGTCTAGGCGAGCTAGACTCATGGGATGACGTGCCAGCTCAACTTGACCTTCATAAACTGTAAAGGCATTGCGTGTTAAATCAAGCACATAAGTTAATGTATACTCGGTGTCAGGCAGCAAATCATCTCGAATTGTTTGCCAACCTAAACCTGGAATAGAAGCGCGCAAGCGATCTAACTCTACGGCGCTCACGAGTGAGCTAGAGCCGACCAGATCCATCCTTAAATTCCAAGACTGATCAAGGCGATTGGGTGTACGGAAGGTAAAGGTCCACGTCGCCAGCGCATTAAACTGCTCGGCGAAGCGCACCTCAAAGTGATCATACTCACCGCTGCGCGCCTCACCCTTCAGCAGCAGATCCACCGCGCGATCGCGGTTATAGGGCTGGATCGTGCCGTTGCGATCCCCGTCGCGGAAGAAGACGCGGTTGGGGACCTCTGAGGCGTCGGCCATCAAGCCGCCCGCGCCAACGGCGGGCAGGGCCAGGCCGCCCTCGCCGAAGTCCTTGCGGGCGAAGTCGAGGCCCTTGGTGCCGAAGGCCGTGTAGTAATAGCGACCCGCCGCCACGGGATCGATCCGCTCCATATCGCGGCCCTCATAGACCACCACGCCATCGGCCTCATGGGCGGGATAACCGTTGGCCTTACGCACCACGCGCACGATGGGGGTGGACTCAGCGGGCACCCAGCTCAACATCACGCCGCCCTCACCGGGCACGGCCAGCACGCTGTGGGGCGCCTCGGGCTGGGGCAGCTGATGATAATCAGGCACGCCGGGGCGCACGCTGAGGTTACGCAAGCGCCATGTCATGTCGCGTACGGCATAACCGTAATTATAAAGATAGATGTTATCTAATCGACGCAGATCATCAAGATGCTCACCCGTAAACACACCGTCAACATATGTTGTTACAAGCTGAGAGTTCGCATCCACGACAAATGTAAAAGTATAATTCGTGTTTGTTTGAAGATCGGTCGCGATATCACGCCAACCCACGCTAGGTAAATTCAAACGGAAGCTATCAAGATAGAACGCGCCCCACAAATTACCTGAACCTGTGGGGTTAATCAATAAACTCCAAGACTGATCAAGACGGTCAGGTGTGGTAACTTGCCATTCAATGGTAAAATAACCACCGGGCGGCTCATTCATCTCGAATCTAATATAATCATTCTCACCATTAACCGCCTCTCCTTGCAAATCAAGGACAAGATCATTGTTATTATGATACGCCTTAAATGAAGTGTTTGAATCACGATCATATAGCCAAATTCTTTTAATACTGCTGCTTGGTGAACTAAAGAAACCATCTAATCCATCAGCACGAACCTCAGTACCATTATTTGCTGCGTCAATCTGAATAGAATCAGAGAACGCCGTTCCCATACTATAAACGCTATAGTAATAACGACCTACGGCCAATCCTGAATCAATAAACTCTGTACGAGTACCTTGATAAACCACCTCGCCATCCTCGGGGTTGGCTGAGAAGCCACCCGCCTTACGCAGCACGCGCACGTTGGGCGCGTCGGGGGCGGGCACCCAAGCCAAGGCGACCTGACCAGCGCCGGGGATCGCCGCGACGTTGAGCGGCGCGGCGGGGGCGATGGGCTGATAAAAGTCGGGGGTGCCGAGGTAGGCGGCGAAGTTGGAGACGCGGTAGGTCAGGGGGCGGCGAGCGTAGCCATAATGCTCAAAGCGCACGCGATCCAGGCTCTGAAGCGTCGCTTGATATGTGCCTACGCGCTGCTGATCCACATAGAACGTGACATTATCAGTAAAAGGATCAACGATCTGCGTGATGCGAACGCGTTGACCGGGCTCCAAATCGCGCGCGATCTCAGTCCATCCACGAACAGGGATATTCGCCATAAAACGGTGATCAATAAACGCTGTCCATAAACCACCTGAGCCAACTGGCTCTAAGAGCAAAGACCAAGACTGATCTACGCGTGTTGGTATTTGAAAAGTATAATCAATTGTAAACAAATCGCCAGAAATGGGCTCATTAAAGAAAACTTCGACCCAATCTCGCTCTCCATTTGTGCTCAGCTCATCTAAAGATAGAACCATCTCATTACCGACGAGATCTACCTTTAATTGCGCATCTTTATCACCATCACGCAGAACAACTTGACGGATTTGAGTCGTATTCTGCGCAGTATTAAAGATCATCTGACCATCAGGGCGAACAACCGTTCCTGTTGTGCCTGCATTTACGCCTAAGCTGAAGCGATCATCAATAACACCAAACGCAGAATAATAAAACGTGCCTAGGCCAGGAGAATCACTAAAGCTCGTCGATGAGCCTTGGAAGACGACATCACCATCATCGGCAGCGTTAGGATATCGATCTGAGCGACGAACCACGCGCACTTGTGGTGTATCTGCGGCAGGTGTCGTCGCCATAAAAACTTTACCAGCGCTACCAAATGCGACGAAGTTTACGGGCGGCGTAACAGGTCGTGGCGGTGCAAATGGAGGCCGACCCATAAATACACCCACATTACTGACCTCATAACGCAGATCAACCGTCGCATAGCCATAATTCAGGAGGCGGATCTCATTAAGTTCAGTGAGATCATCAATCGCGCTGAGGGTGCGTACTCCATTGATAAAGAACTCCACCGTGCGCTCATAAGGATCAACGGCGACGGCGACATCAATGACCTGACCGGGGGTGAGGTTAGAAGCGACGGTCACCCAGCCCAGCCCTGGCAATGAGACGCGCATCATATCCATATAAAAGGCGAACCAAACGCTGCCGCTGCCGCGCAGGTCCGTGAGCATACTCCAGCTCTGATCTAAGCGATGAGGCAAGGTATATGTGGTGGTGAAGTAGAAGGGCTCGGTGATGGGCTCCTCGACGAAGAGGCGCGCGCCATCGGTCTGACCGCTGCGAGCGTGGCCCAAGAGATCCAACTGAAGCTGACCCCCCGCGATCTCCAAGGCGCGGAAGCTGGCGTCGCTGTCATTGTCGAGGATCAAGGCGCGGTTGAGGGGGCGGCTGGCGGCGGCGAAGAAGCCAGGGACGTTCTCCGCGCGCACGGGGGTACCGACGGCGGCCACGCCCAGATCAAGCGCCGGGCCGGTCACGCCGCCTTGCACAGAGAACAACGCGTAGTAGTAGCGACCATCGGCGAGGGGCCCGTCGATGACGTCCACGGCGCGGCCCTCATAGACCACCGTCCCATCGGCGCCGTGCGTGGGCAGGCGATCGGCGCGGCGCAGCACCCGAACGGTAGAGAAAGCCAGATCGGGGGTCCATGCCAGATAAACCACGCCATCGCCGCCCACGGCGAGGCCGTTGAGGGGTGGAGCGATGTCGAGGGCTTGATGATACGCAGGGGCGCCCGAGAATACGCTTAAGTTCGCGATATCAAAGGAGAGATCGACGTTAGCATAGCCATAATTATAGAATCGGATACGATCAATAAGCTCAAGATCGCATCGATAAGCTCCAACTGGACGTTCATCTAAGTAATAGCTCGCAAACTTTGATTTAAGCTCAAAAACCGCAGATATTTTATAGGTTCTTGATGGTTGTAAACCATTCGCGAGGATTCTCCAGCCATAACCTGGATCATAAACCCTTAAGCTGTCCTCATAGATGCCAAATCGTGCGTAACCTTGGCCTTGAGGCTCAATACGCGCGCTCCAAAGCTGATCTAAACGATCGGGAAGGGTCAAGTCAAATGAAAATGTGGTTCGATCTGCATAATTTGTTGCTAAGTCGATACGAACTGAGTCACTTTCACCATTCGTTGCCTCAGCAGCGAGATCAAAGCGAAGTTTCTCTTCACCGGTCCAATAAAGATCAACAGTACCATCGCGGTCACTGTCATAGTAATAAAGCTTATCAATTGTATTATCGATAAAGCCCGTCGGTCGATGATTTGCGCGTACGACTGTGCCTTGACTACCGATATGTCGCGGTGGCGAAAACTCATCCGGTTGACCATCAATTTGACGAACGCTATAAATCGTATAAAAATAAGTACCTACGGGACGAGATGTATCTATATAGTTATGCTGGCTTTCCGCATCTATAGTACCTTCCCAAATTATATCACCATCGGCAGGGCCATTTGAATAACCACCAACTTTTCTAATGATACGCACGCGTTCATTTAAAAGTTGCGGTTGCCAACCAATATGAACATTATCGCCCTCTCCGGCAAAGGCGACAGCGCCATTGGGGGGAAGAAGCTCAGGCAATTCAACATTAGGAGCAGTTGCCTTAATGCTCATATTGCTTAAGCGCCAAGAGAGCGTTGCTTCATTATACCCATAGTTATAGATTTTTAATCTTTTGAAATTACGAATACTGTCAAAGAAAACCTGATCAAACTGCTGTCCATTGACTAATACAGTCACAGAGCCAAATCTAGTGTCTATAACATAATCAAAAGAATAATGTTGATTTGGCAAAAGCCCCGTCGCAACGGGAACCCAGCCCATATATGGTATATTTAATTGAAGTCTATCTTCATCAAAACCAGAAACGATATACATTGGGCTGTTATCATCAGCATTAGAATCGAATAAATCTATTCTTAAATTATGGCGTTGATCCATTCTCTGTGGAGTATCTACTTCAAAATGGAAAGTGACAATGCCAGTTATTGTATCTTGGAAATACCAATGTAAATAATCAAGCTCACCATTTGTAGCCCTACCATCTAATTGAAGCGATAAAGAACCATCTGCGCCTTCATTTGCGATGAGTGTACCGTCACGGTCATAGTCATAGTAATCGACATAGCTTAATGGCAGTGAATCAGCGGAGAAATAGCCTGGACGACCTCCTGTTCTTATTGTCGTTCCATTTACACCCGCATTTACGCCATTTGAATACTGACCATCGCTACTCTTACCAAAAGCCGAATAATACCAACGGCTATTATTGGCAACATTGGTGTCATAACAAATATCGCTTGTTGTTTGGCATACCTCCTCACCATCATTGACATTACTTGGATAACCACCCGCTTTACGGCGCACCATTACTGTGCGGCTTAGAGGATCAGCAACCCAAGTAATCGCCGCGCGTAATGTATTGCCCGTGATTGCACCAGCAGCATGCACCGCTGTAGGTGCGACAGCAGCGGGTGGTTGATGATATGCAGGTGGATTTGTATGCAAAGTCACATTATCAAAGCGATAAAGCATGTCAATAGTGGCATAACCATAATTTCGCCATGTAATGTAATCAACACGCGAACAATCATCCATCTCATGGCTTAAAAATTGTCCATCTTTATAGAAACTAACGGTTACATTTGTTGGATCAATAACATATGTAAAATGATAAGTTTGATTTGCATTTAAATTAACTGCGACATCACGCCAGCCCCAGGGGCCGCTCACTCTAAGACGATCTTGATAAAACGCGGTCCATATATTTCCAGTGCCCGCGACCTCTTGAACCATGCTCCAGCTTTGATTAAGAACGGGAGGCATTGTAACATCATATTCATAAACGACGAGACCATTACTGATATTTTGATTTAGCCTGAAAATTACATAATCATTTTCACCGCTTGATGCTGCGCCTAAAGAATTTACATCAACACCACCATTACGCTCTGATAATTGTAGTGTACCATCTCGATCAGGGTCATAGGATTCGATAGAATTTAAAGCAGTATTGCCGCTAAATCCAGAAACAGCGCCATTTGCACCAATAACCGTACCATTTTCACCCAAGCGATACCCGATTGCAGAGTAATTATTATTTGTATCTTTTGTGAAGATCGAATAATAAAAAGTACCCGCACCAGGCTGATCGACAAGCCATCTATTGCCATTTGAAAGATCACCCTCAAAAACAAGATCACCATCTGCTCTATGATTAGGATAACGATCAGATCTTCTCACAATGCGTATGATGTTGTAATAAAGATTGGGTACCCATGAAATATATACACGATTAGCATCCGCAGCAGCAAAAGCGCTACTTGGGGGAGTAAGCTCGGGTTCAGGTAAAAAGTCAGGCCACTCATTACGAATTTTTACATTTTCAATAAAATAAGTTACGTCTTCGACGTTATATCCATAATTGCGAAAACGGAATTTATTGAGACTTGTCAAACTATCATTATGTGCGCCACGCAAACGACCTTCTACATATACAATCCACATTTTTGTGTTTGTATCGTAAATATAATCAACATGAATTTTCTGATTTACCTGTAGATTCGACCAAACATTCTGCCAAGCCGCAATCTCAGGATAAACATAGAAATTGCGAGCGTTAAAGGCCGACCATAGATTACCTGATGATCCTGCAAGTTCAACGATGAGGCTCCAGCTTTGATCGACACGATCAGGCATGGTTACATCAAAGCTAAACCAAATACGACCAGTGAGATTGCTACTCAGCGTGTATTCTACGCCATCATTTTCACCATCTGTCGCTAAACCCCTGAGATCTACACGAAGTGCATCACCAGAAGGGGTTGCTACAAAGCTCTCATCGTGATCTCCATCAATCACCGAAGAACCAGTGATATTAACCACGCTTTGATCAGAATACCAAGCAGGATTCTGCGCATATGCTGCGGTTGATATCATCAACAAGACAGCAGTGATGCAAAGTGGCCATTTTAACCATAAATTAGAGATCATTATGAACCACCTCCGGCTGCATCTGGCAAGCAACGACCAGTTTCTTGATCACAAAACTCCCCCTCAGCGCAATCGACATTTTCGATGCACAGATCAATGCAAATTAACGATTCCTCATCGCAATACTGCGTTTCAGCGCAATCCTGATCAACACTACATGGTATTACATCAGGTACACATATATTACGATCGACATCGCAGTGCTCTTCTTCTTGACAATCAATATCATCAACACATGGCGTAGGCGGTTGAATACATACGCCGTTAATAACATCGCAAATCAGGTCAAATTCAGCACAATCAAGATCAGCTTGACATGGGATGATTTGCACCTCTTCACATATCAATGTAATTAGATTGCAAATTTCTCCATTTTGACAATCAGAGTCTTGTAAGCAGTCATCAGGTAGGTCTGGTTCAACACAAAGACCTGATTCTGTGTTACAGACTAGCCCATCTGGACAGCCGAGATCATCAACACAAGGAGGGCTTGATGGTTGACATGTGAATGTTGTTTGATCACAGATTAGATCAAGCCCTATTGGACAGTCGTTGTCTGTAATACAAGAAAGCTCTGTTGGTTCAATACAATCCCCAGTTTCAATCTGACAAACAAGCCCAGGATCACAGTCTTCATCAATTTCACATGATATCGCATCATCTGGAACACACAAGTGCATATCAAGATCACAGATCATTCCGGGCTCATCGAGACAATGATCATCAGAAAAACAAACACCATCTTCTCGGGAAACACAAATCATTTGGTCAAGATCGCAAAGAGAATCAGGATCACAACCGGAGTCGTCAACACATGGGGTCGCGCCAGATGGAACACATATGCTTAAAGCGATCTCACATACAAATCCAACTTCGCAGTCAAGATCAATTACGCACAACTCAGACTCAGGAATACATAACGAGCTTTCGATATCACAGGTCAAACCAGGGTCGCAATCATTATCACTAAAACAAATCCCTTCTTGAGTCATCTCGCAGTCACCCGTATCGAGATTGCAGCGTTGTCCTTCAGCGCAGTCATCATTGGCGGTGCAAGAGACAACCTCTGTGGGCACGCATAGCTGCGTCACGACATCACAGCGCAAGCCAGGATCACAGTCTTCATCATCCGCGCACAGATCAAGGGCAGCGCAGCGCCCTGTATCCAAATCACAGATCATACCGGGCGCGCATTGATCATCACCGCTGCACTCTGGGGCTGAAACAGAGACGACGCAGCGTTGTTGAGGATCGCAGACGCGATCAACAGGGCAATCCGCGTCCTCTAAGCACTCTGGCGAGACATCATCGGTGCAGATCGACGTGACCAGATCACAGCGGCCTAGATCGCAGTCTTCATCCCCCTCGCAAGCGGAGAGCCCCTCGACGCAGCGCCCTGTGCGCCCGTCACAGAGCCACGCGGGGGGGCACTGCGCGTCGATGACGCAGGGGGCCTCTTCAGCGGCCTGACAGGCGCCCGTCTGGCGATTGCAGCGATCCCCCTCAAGGCAATCCGTGTCATCAAAGCAGCCCTGACCTGCGGGCACACAGCGCTGCTCTGCGGCGTGGCAGACCTCCCCCTCGGGGCAGCCGCCGCAGGGCAAAGCCTCACCGCCTGCGCCCGCCTCACCGCCTGCGCCCGCCT
>JAHJCH010000046.1 GCA_018813065.1 Myxococcota bacterium | reverse complement strand
GCGGCGGGCGGGCGTCAAGCGCGGGCTGGGCTGGGCGGCGCTCAGCCGCGCGGTGGCCTCCAAGGCCTCCCACGCGCGGCGCGCCTCGGGGGAGAGGCCGGCGATGAGCGCGGCCTGCGCGGCTTCGTCCCTGCCTGCCTCCTCCGCCGTCTCCAACAGCGGCGCCAGGGCGTCGAGGTGCTTGTCCGTGTTCATCCCGCCTCCGCGAAGCCGGGCAGCGCCTTGAGCTCATCGGCCAAGGCGCGCCTGATGTGGTTGAGCGCGTAGTACATGCGGCTGCGGACGGTGGGCATCGGCACCTCCAGCAGCTCAGAGATCTCCCGAAACTTCAGCTCACCGAACTGGCGCAGGAGGAAGATCTCCCGTTGATTCTCCTTGAGCGTGGCGATGGCCGCCTCCAGCTTATGCCGTGTGCGCTGGAGGTTGATGTGCTCGAAGCCGTCGAGGCTGTCGCCCTCGATCAGATCGAGGAAGCTCCAGCTTTGATTGGCCGTGGGTTGCTCCAGGCTGATCTGGCGGTGGCTGTGACGTTCGCGCAGCAGGCTGAGCGCGAGGTTGCGGGCGATGCGGAAGATAAAGCCGCCGAAGGCGCCCGTGGGGCGGTAGGTGGCCTTGCTCTTGATCACCCGCATAAAGGTCTCTTGCACCAGATCTTGCGCCGTCGCTTCATCGCGGACGAAGCGGAGGATGTAGCCAAAGAGGCGCCGCTCGAAGCGGACGAGGATCTCTTCAAAGGCCGCCACCTCATTGTCTTGAAATCTCACCATCAACTCCTCATCTGAGAGCGCCTTGAGGTGTGCCCGAGGGCGGATTGCCATGAGGATCAAGGCGATCATGGGCTGGGGCTCCTGACAACGACGAGGGGGGGAGAATGATCGGAGGAAACTTCGCTGATTTAACGCGCGGGCTCAAGGCCCCTCACGAGAACCTAGAGCGGGGTGTAGCAAGCGACGAGGCCGCCGCCGCGCGCGGCGAGGGCTGGGGCGTCGCGCAGGCAGGCGGCGTGGGCTTGAGGGCAGCGTGGGGCGAAGGCGCAGCCGCTGGAAGCGGGGCCAAGATCGACGAGGCGTGGCGGCGTGACGGGCTGCGCGCGGCGGTGGGCTGAGGGGGCCGCGTCGATGAGCGCGCGCGTGTACGGGTGGCGCGGTCGCGTAAAGATCTCCTCGGGCGCGGCGACCTCCACCAGCGCCCCGGCGTACATCACGCCGACTCGATCGCAGATCTGAGCGACGAGGTGGAGATTGTGGGCGATGAAGAGGTAGGTCAGGCCCCGCTCGGCGCGCAGCGCCTTGAGCAGCTGAACGATCTCCGCCTGCACGCTGACATCTAAGGCGCTGACAGCCTCATCGGCGACGATCAGCGCCGGCTCCAAGGCCAAGGCGCGGGCGATGGCCGCCCGCTGAAGCTGCCCCCCGCTCAGCGCGTGTGGCCTGCGCGCCTCCAACTCCGGCGACAGCCCCACGCGCGCCAGGAGGGCGCGGGCCGCGTCGCGCTGCGCGGCGGCGGGGCCTGGACGGTGGAGCCTCAGCGGCTCCATCACGGCGTCGAGGATCGTGCGGCGCGGGTTAAAGCTGGCGTATGGGTCTTGGAAGATCATCGCCGCGCGCTGGCGAAAGGCGCGCAGCCGCCTGGGGGGCGCGTGGGTGATGTCCTCGCCAAAGGCGATGATCTGCCCCCCCGCGATGGGCTCAAGGCGCAGCGCGGCGCGGCCCAAGCTGGACTTCCCGCAGCCGCTCTCACCGACGAGCCCAAAGAAGGCGCCCGCCTCGATCTCTAAATCCACCCCCCGCACCGCCTCAAAGGGGCCGCGTGGTGTCTCATAGCGCACGCGCAGCCCCTTGAGGCTCAACACGGCGCGCCACCGTCGGGCGCCTCGCAGCGCACCCCGTCCACGAGGGGGATCGGCGCGCGGCGGCAGTCATCATCGGCCCACCGACAGCGATCGGCGAAGCGGCAGCCGACGGGATAGCGTGCGGGGGTGACAACGGCGCCGGGGATGCCCTTCAAGGGGGCGCCAGGGACGCCGCTGGGGGAGGCGCACAGCAGCGCGCGGGTGTAGGGGTGCTTTGCGCCTGCGCCAGACTCCCCATAGAGCGCCTCGACGTCGAGCGCCTCGACGATCTGCCCCGCGTACATCACCAAGACCCGGTCCACCGCCTGCGCCACCAAGGCCAGATCGTGGGTGATGAGCAATAACGCCATGCGCCGCGCCCGCTGACTGGCGGCGATGAGGGCCATGATCTGCGCCTGCGTCGTGACATCCAGCGCGGTGGTGGGCTCATCGGCGATGAGCAGGCTCGGATCACAGGCGATGGCGATGGCGATGACGATCCGCTGGCGCATCCCCCCCGAGAGCTGGTGAGGATAGACGCGCGCCCGCGCCGCCGCGTCGGGGATGCCCACCTCCTCCATCAAGGCCACCGCCCGCGCCCAGGCGGCGCGGCGCCCCAGCCCGCCATGCCAGCGCAGCCGCTCGGCGATCTGCTCACCGACCGTAAACAGCGGGTTGAGCGCGCTGATCGGGTCTTGAAAGATAAAGCCGATCTCTTCGCCGCGCAGGGCGCGCAGCCGCGCGGGGGGCAGCGTGTTGAGGTCCAGGCCGCCAAGGACCACGCGCCCCTCAGTCCAGGCGTGCGGGGGCAAGAGCCCGGCGATGGCGCGCGCGGTCAGGCTCTTGCCGCAGCCGCTCTCACCCACCAAGGCCACGGCCTCTCCATCCTCAATCCGCAGATCGAGCCCGTCGATGATCCTCTGCCGCGACGCGCCATCGCCGAAGCCGACCTGGAGCCCCTCCACCGTGAGGCGCGGGGCGCTCATCGACGCTGGAGGAGGTGAAAGAGCGCGTTGAGATCGATCTGTTGGTTTTGATGAAGGAGCTTGATCAGCGCCAAGAGCACTTGGCTGCTGGAGGAGTTCTCTTTATCCAAGAGGCGCTCGATGGCCAGTAATAAGGGATCGTCCAAGCCACGCTCAACGGAACTGAAGCCATCGGAGGTGAAACTGGAGGCGGGCTGACTGGGCTTGGCGCGAGGCGGCTCGGCGATCCCCATAGGCCGCGCCGTGCGCAGCTTAGGTGGCAGTGGGGGGATGGGCTTCGAGGGCCGGGCCAGCGCCTCATTGATGACGCTCGACGGCGGCTGAGGGCGACCCGCGCGGCTGGGCTTGCCCTCAAGCCCGCTGAGGGTCGCTCGCCGCCCTCCCTTGATCTCCCCGAGGTCTTGAAACAGGGGGGGGATCTCCAGATCCCCGGTGCTGACGAGGGAGTCTGGCGCCGCCGCCTCAAGGGCCTCAAGGAGATCGGCGCCGCGCGGGCGAGGGGGGGCGTGTGGACGCCCCAGATTGGCGGGCCGCGCGCTGACGGGGCGGAGGCTGGGCCGTGGGGGGGGCGGCTTGGGCTCCTCTGCGGCGAGGCTCAGATCCTGGAGGTTGAAGTCAAAGATGGCGTTGGATTCGAGGCCACCGCTTCGGAGGCTGGCCTCCATCGAGGCGGAGGGGTTCTCCCTCGGCGCGCTGCTGTTGGGGCCAACGCTGGCCTCGCCCCCCGCGCGATACCAGCGCTTGATCGCCGCGCGGATCTCACGGGCGGAGGCCACCAGCGGCCGGATCCGAATCCGAATCTGGCGGGTGGTCTGCTTGATGGCGTGCGCGTCCGCCGGGTTCGCCATCGCCAGGTGGAGGTGCTCGCCGAGGTGGCTGCGCTCCAGCTCCACCGGAAAAACGCAGTGGATCTCGCAGAGCTGACGAGGGAGCAGATCGATGCCCCGCTGATCGGGCTGGATATGGGCGAGGCTGACGCTGGGGAGGTTGAGGGCCATGCTGATGGCCTTGAGCATGGTCAGCTCGTCGATGAGCCCTTTGGAGATGAGCACCTCGCCGAGATCAGCGGGGCCGTCCTCAATCTCGGCCAAGATTCGGTCCAAGACGACGCGATCAAGGATGCCGGCGCGGACGAGAATCTCACCGAAACGTAGCTTGTCGCTCATCGGGGCCTCCGGACAATCTGGGCATCGTAAACCATCCTCTCTTGGCCGTCACCCTGGTGATCCGTGAAAAAACACGGCGCGCGTCGTGGCGTTGACAAAGGCCGCTTTATCTATTAGACGCCTCTAATAGAAAGCTCAGCCCAATGAGGAGCGCCGATGAGCCCGACCCTGACCAGCGCGCTGGAGGATTACCTGGAGACGATCTACGAGCTGATGCGTGATCGTGACTACGCTCGCGTGCGCGACATCTCCAACGCGCGCGAGGTCAAGGCGGCCTCGGTGACCCCCGCGCTCAAGCGCCTCGCCGAGATGGGCTTAGTGGACTATGTGCAGCGGGAGTATGTGCGCTTGACGCCCGAGGGCCGCCGTGAAGCCCAGCGTGTGCTCGCGCGCCATCACCTCCTCCGCCGCCTCCTCGGCGAGATCCTCCAAGTCCCCCCCGACGAGGCGGAGCGCGACGCCTGCGCCTTGGAGCACAGCCTCTCCAACGCGGCCATGGACGGCCTGGTGCGCTTCTTTGAGTTCATCGGCCTCTCGCCCGAGGGGGAGCGGTTCGTCGATCAGTTTCACGCCTGGACGCGCCAGCCCAAGCCCGAAGAGGGCACCCTCTTTGAGGACACGCAGCCCTCCCACAGCGTCCATGATCTGGCCCCGGGCCAGCGTGGGCGGGTCCTGCGGATCGGCTCGGTGGGCGCCATCCGCCAGCGCTTATTGGACATGGGGCTCTTGCCCAACGCCGAGGTCGAGGTGGAGCGACGCGCGCCGACGGGGGAGCCGATCTGGATACGCGTCGGCGGCGCTCACCTCGCGCTGAGGGGCGTCGAGGCCAAGGCGATCCGCGTCGCGTTGGTGTGATCCGCCGGGTGTACGCCCTTTACCCCAAAGATGAGGCTGAAAATTGAAGCAAACCCTTAAAAAACAAGGGGATCGGCTCTGCGTTGCCTTGGCGGGCAACCCCAACACGGGCAAGACATCGCTCTTCAACGCGCTGACGGGGGAGCGCCAGCACGTCGGCAACTACCCGGGCGTGACGGTGGAGAAGCGGGTGGGGCATCACGCCCTTGAGGACAAAGCGCGCTTGGAGATCCACGATCTCCCTGGCACCTACAGCCTCAACGCCTACTCGCCCGAGGAGCGCATCGCGCAAGACGAGATCCTCTCGGGCCAGTACCACGTCGTCGTCGCCGTGGCGGACGCCAGCAACCTGCACCGCAGCCTGGTGCTCCTCGCCCAGCTGATGCACCTCAAGATCCCCCTCGTCTTGGCCCTGAACATGTCCGATGAGGCCAAGGCGGCGGGGCAGGTCATTGATCTGGAGCTGATGCGTGATCTGCTGGGCATGCCTGTGGTCGAGACGGTGGGGCATCGCCGCGCCGGGATCGCCGCGCTGACGCGGGCGATCCAAGAGGCCTCGGCGATGACGCCCAGCGCGCGGCTGGTCTTGGGGCGGCGGATGGAGCGGGCGCTGGAGGAGATCGAGGCGGCGATGCCCACCGAGGGCATCCCCGAGCACGCGCGGCGCTGGTTGGCCACGCGGCTCTTACTGGATGACGCGGGGCTGGACGAGGTGGGCCTAGAGATCGACGCGGCGGTCTATCAGGCCGCGCGGCGGGCGCGGCGGCGCGTGCGCACGGAGACGCGCCAAGAGATCGACGTCTTTGTGAGCGAGCGCTACTTCGGCTTCGTCGATGGGCTGCTCAAGGAGGTCATCCAGATCCGCTCGCGTGGCGACAGCCGTCGCTTCTCAGATCGCGTTGATCGTGTCGTCGCCCATCGTATCTTTGGCCTGCCGATCTTCGCGGCGCTGATGTACCTCATCTTTTGGCTAACCTTCAGCATCGGCGAGCTGCCGATGGGCTGGATCGAGGCTGGATTTGAAGCCCTCTCGGGGTGGATCAGCGGGCGCTGGCCTGGAGAGAGCCCGCTGAAGTCCTTGATCATCGATGGCATGATCGGCGGCGTCGGCGGCGTGCTGGTCTTCCTGCCCAACATCCTGCTGCTCTTTATGGGCCTCGCCTTCCTCGAAGACACAGGCTACCTCTCAAGAGCGGCCTTCCTCATGGACAGGGTGATGCACCGCTTTGGACTACATGGCAAGAGCTTTATCCCTATGGTCACAGGCTTTGGCTGCACGATACCGGGCGTGATGGCGACGCGCACGCTAGAGAATGAGCGTGATCGCCTCACGACCATGATGGTCTTACCGTTAATGTCCTGCGGCGCGCGCCTCCCCATCTGGCTTTTAATCATCCCTGCGCTCTTTGCCCCTGAGTGGCAGGCATTTATGCTCTGGTTTATCTACGGCTTTGGGATTCTGCTGGCGCTCTTATTGGCGCGGCTGCTGCGCGGCACGCTCCTTAAGGGCGAGGAGGCGCCCTTTGTCATGGAGCTGCCGCCGTATCGGCTGCCGACGCTGCGGGCGGTCAGCGGCGCGATGATCGAGCGCGGCGGGCTCTACGTCCAAAAAGCAGGGACGATCATCCTGGCCATCTCGATCTTGATGTGGCTGGCGACGGCCTACCCCAAGCCCGCGTCCATGCCGGAGGGGCTCAGCGAGGATGAGCAGGCCGCCTTGGCCTTGGAGCAGTCGGCGGCGGGGCAGCTGGGCCGAGCGCTTGAGCCTGTGTTTAGCCCTCTGGGGTTTGACTGGCGGATCAACACAGCGCTGATCGGCGCCTTCGCCGCTAAGGAGGTCTTTGTCGCCCAGATGGGCATCGTCAACGCGCTGGGAGAGACCGACGAGGGCTCCAAGGATCTGCGCGCCAAGCTGCGCGATCGCTACCCGCCGCTGGTGGGCCTCTCGCTGATGATCTTCTTGCTCATCGCCACGCCCTGCATGGCCACATTCGCCGTTGTCCGCCGCGAGTCCAATAGCTGGAGGTGGCCTACGCTTCAGCTTGTGGGCTTGACGGTGATCGCCTACCTCCTGGCCTTGGTCGTCTATCAAGTCGGCCGGCTCATCACCTGAGGGGCTGCTCATGGATGACTTGATCGTCGCCCTCCTTGTCCTCGCCGCCGCGCTGGTCGTCGCTTATCGCGTCACGCGCTTCCTCAAAGGCCGCACCAAGTGCGACGCCTGCACGCATAAGTGCGATCTGGTGGAGCCGCCGCCTCTCATCGAGATCGACGAGCCGCCTGATTTTAAGGGGTCACGCAAAGAGGCCACGCTCGACCCAAAAGAGTGACCGAAGTGTTGAACCGCGTGACCCTAAGAAAACCGCCTAACCCTAAGAAAAAACGGGGTGTTATCGTCGCCATGAGAGATTGACACCCCGCCGCTTCACCCCCTGCCCGCTTCGTGCTAGATTCCCGCCGTGCTGTACTCACTCCTCCCGCTGCTCCTCGCCCCCTCGCTCTTGTGGCGCTTCCCCCCGGAGGCCGCCTCGGCCCGCGACGCCGCGCGCCAAGCCCTGGCTGAAGACGCAGAGGGCCACCTCCTCGACGACGCCGATCTGAGCCGTCATCTCAAGGCCACGCCCCCCTCTGGAGGCTTTGGCTGCCTCGCCGACGAGGGCGTCTGCGGCGACGTCGCCAGCGCCGCCATCGCCGCGCTGGGGATCAAGGGGGAGGTGATCGTCGAGGTGACGCCGCCGACGAAGGGCGGCGAGGTCAAGGCCACGCTGCGGCTTCAGCAGCCGGGGCAGGTGGAGAAGCGCTGGCAGGGTCAAGGTCAGGGCGCCGAGGGCGCTGTGGCCGCCGCCGTGGCCGCGTATCGAGGCCAGGGTGCGCTGATCTTTGAGGTCACGCCCGCCACGGCGCGCTTGGAGATCGACGGCGCGTCGGTGGGCGAAGGCGGGGGGCGCTATCCGCTGGCGCCGGGTCGCCATGCCCTGCGCGTCACCGCCGAGGGGCACCGCACGTTGGAGACTGAGGCGCAGATCACCGCTCGCCAGTCAACGCACCTCAAGGTTGAGCTGCATCGCATGGCCGGGGAGCTGATCTTGAGCATCAAGCCCCGCGAGGCGACCGTCTTTATTGATGAGATGCCCATCAGCGATCCCAGCGCGCCGATCAGCCTGCCGCCGGGGGAGCACGCCCTGCGCTGCGAGGCCGAGGGCTATGACCGCCTCAGCCAGCGCGTCACGATCAAGGATCACACGCAGACGCGGCTGCGGCTGGACATGGTTCACGCTGAGCCCCCGTGGCGACGGGCGCTGCGCGGCGTCCACGCCGACACCCACGCCCACCTCTACTACGCGCGCGTGGCCTTGGGCTACGCCACCGTCGATGATGGCGCCCTCGATGGGGGCTTTGGTCAAGGAAACCAGCGCGTGGAGGTGGCCGCCCAGCGTGACAACATCAGCCTCTTGAGCGGCGAGATCGCCTTGGGCTGGCGCTGGGGCGAGCTGGGGCTCATCGAGCCGCTCAACGTGCAGATCATCGGCGGCGGCGACGCCGTGGACGCCCGCCTCAGCGATGAGACGCTGGCCGAGGTCCAAGGCGACGGCCCGCGCGCGCAGATCAAGGACCTCCAACACACCGTGATCCGCGCGCGGATCGGCGCGCGCTACCCACGCTGGCGGTTGATCCCCTACGCGCTCCTTGGCCCCAGCTACACGCGGGGCGAGTTTACGCTGAGCCCCCCCGAGGGCGAGGCGGGCGTCATCCAGGTGCGCGAGTGGGGCCTTAACCTGGAGGCGGGGGCGCGCTATCAGCACGACGACGCCCTCTTTATCGGCGCCGCCACCAGCGTAGACTGGGCAGGCCGCATGACCAGCACCTTTAGCCTGAGCCTTGGCCTCGCGCTGGACTTGCCGGAGGGCCTGTGATGTCACGCCGCGCGCTCTTGAGCCTGTGCCTGATCTCCGCCGTGGCTTGGGCCGCGCCGAAGGCCAGCCTGCCCAACGGCCCCGAGGTGGAGGCCGCCAAGGCCGCCTATAACAAGGGCGACTACACCGAGGCCGCCCGCCGCTTCCTGGGGCTCTGCCAAGCGCAGCCGATGGAGCCCAGCCTCTACCGCGCCTTGGCGCGGGCGCGGGTCTACAGTGGGCAGCCGGTCGGCGCGGTCATCGCCTATCGCCTCTACCTTCAGCTGGCCCCCGAGGCGGCGGACAAGGACAAGATCACCGCTGAGCTGGGCTTGGCGCTCCAGCAGATCAAGACCCCGCCCCCTGATGGCCCGCCTCCAGGCCCCGCCGCCAAGCTCCAGGCCGCGGTGGAGCGGGCCAAGCTGGGGCAGTTTACGGGGCCGACGGGGGCCTTCGCCCTCTACGACGAGGCCCTCAAGCGCGGGATGCTGGGGCCTGCCCTCCTCGACGCCCAGGAGGCCCTCTCTGCCGCGCTGATCGAGCGCTCACAGGCCCTCTTCGAGGCGTGGTGGGCCTTGGATGTGGCCCTCGACGCGGCGGATCTCAAGGAGATCGCCTCGGCGTGGCGGCTTCAAGCCAAGCGTCGGCTGCTGAGGAACGCGGAGATCAAGCCCGTGGCGGTCATTGAGGGCCTAGAGCGCTTTAAGGCGCGGGACTGGGAGGGGGTGATCTCCGCCCTGGCGCCGGTGGCTGGCGGCGACGCGCGGCTGCGCTATGCGCAGATCCTGGCCTTGGCGGAGCTGAAGCGCTTGGATGAGGCCCAACAGCTGCTGGCGGTGATCATGCGCGAGGC
>JAHJCH010000045.1 GCA_018813065.1 Myxococcota bacterium | reverse complement strand
GCCCCGCGCCGCCCCCCGCGCGGGCAGGGCAGCCACAACAGCCCGCGCATCGCCCCCCGCCTCCAGATCCGCGCGCCAACGCGCCCAGGCGGCCGCCTCGCCCTGCGCCTGTGCATGACCTCTACGGCTCAGCGCGCAAGACGCCCCCAAAGCGCTCGGTGCGCAATAACAACACCGCCTTGCTGGGCGCCATCGGCTTCGTCGGCCTCCTGGGGCTCCTCCTCATCCTCTTCGCGCTCCTCCACACCCCTCAAGACGCGGGGCGCCGTGGCGACGCGGGCGTTGAGGAGCTGGTGGGGGAGTAAGCCCTCGCCTCGCATAAGGAAAACATGGCGCTCCTCATCTCGATCCTCGGCTTTAACCTGCTCGTGCTGCTCCATGAGCTGGGCCACCTCCTCATCGCGCGCCTGACGCATATGCGCGTGCTCAAGTTCTCCATCGGCTTTGGCCCCGCCTTGGCGCGGGTGACGCATCGCGGCACCCTCTATCAAATCGCGCTGATCCCTGTCGGGGGGTTTGTGCAGATCGAGGGGATGAGCGGCGCGGCGGAGACGGGCGGGCCTGAGAGCTACCTCTCCAAGCCCCTGTGGCAGCGCGCGTTGATGGTCTCCGCCGGGCCCGCCGCCAACTTCCTCTTCGCCGGCTTTGTCTACTTCTATCTCTTCTTCACCTTTAACGCCCTGAGCTATGACGGCGGCGGGCGGCTGCCGACGACGGTGGTGCGCGAGGTCTCCGGCGCGGCGGCGGCGGGGGGGATGCGCGCCTATGATACGATCGAGCAGATAAACGGGACGTCTGTGCAGACTTTTCGGGCGATCCGCGAGATCACCGGCGCCAGCGGGGGGGCGACCTTGTCGATGGTCGTGGCTCGCCCGCCTGAGGGCGCTCGGCCTGAGTACATCAAGCGTGAGATCGGCGAGGCGGATCCGGGCTTGTGGATCGCCGTCCCCAAGCCAGATCCAAGCTGGCCGCGCGTGACCCTCACGGTGACGCCTGAGCGGACAGCGCAGGGGCTGTTATTGGGCGTGGTGCCTGATCTGGCTCGCTTCGGCGCCGAGAGTTGGCTCACCGCCAGCCGCTTCGCCGTGACCGAGTCCTACGCGCTGATCCGCAAGTTCCTGGGGCTCATCGGGCAGGCGCTCCGCCGTGAGGAGACGCTCCAGGTCGCCAGCGTCGTCAAGATCACCGAGGTCGGCGCGGACACCGTCAAGATGGGCAGCGAGTGGTTCTTGGATCTGCTGGCGCTCTTGAGCTTGAACCTGGGCTTCCTCAACCTCCTGCCCCTCCCCGCGTTGGACGGCGGGCGGCTGATCTTCATCGCCGTGGAGGCTGTGGCGCGCCGCCCGGTGCCGCCGAGGCTGGAGGGCCTCATCCACGGCTTGGGGATCTTGTTGTTGATGGCGGTGATGGTCTGGGCCATCGGCGCCGACATCGCCGCGCTCTTTTAGCGCTCACCTCAGTATGCGGATGTCGATCGCGCCCGCGAACCCTGGTGTGGGGCAAGTCAGCGCAGCGCCACCATCAACAGCGCCATGAGCGCCCCCTGGCTGAGGACCACGGCGCCCAACGTCACCGCGCCGCGGGCGGAGGGCTTGGAGGGGCCGGTGAGGCGGCGGAGGATGGGGGCGTAGAGCAGCTCGGCGAGCGCGAGGCCATAGAGCACGGTGAGCATCGCCACGGCGAGGGCGGGGCCGACGCGCGTGGGATCATCGAGGTTCGCCAGCAGCTGCACGAGGCCGATGAGGAACCCGATGGCCCCTGCGGCGCAGGAGAGATCGCGCAGGCTCTGTAAGACCCGAGGGCTCTCCTCCTCCGGCTTGGCCCCCGCGCCCACCTGCAAGGCGCGGATGAAGCCCCTCATGCCGTGGTGCCCGATCACGATCAGGGGTGGGGCGAGGGTGACGAGCAAGATCGAGGGGAGGTCGATGAAGATCGCCAAGTCTCCGCTGAAGAGGGCGGCGATGGGGAAGAGGGCGAAGCCCGAGAGCAGGGAGAGGAGACGCGCCATCTGACACCTCGTGTGGGGCGGCGACCTTATCGGCGCGCCCTCCCACAGGGCTTAAGTCGGCGCCTCGCGCTCAGGGGCTTGAGGATCTCGCGCGTCGCCTCAATGATCTCTTTGAGGCGCTCGGTGAGCCTGTGGTCATCCTCCTCCAGCAGGGGGAGGCCGTGGCGCGCGGAGAAGGCGCGGCTGGACTCAATGGGCACCCCGTCATCGTGGAGCCCGTGGATGAGGTGGGTGTTATGGGGGGCAGCGTCGATGACCTCAGCCTCCTCGCGGTGCAGGGCGGGGGCGCAGAGCACGAGGCCGCCGACGCGCTCGGGGTGTCGATGGGTCAGCCGCGCGGCGACGAGGCCGCCGAAGCTCAAGCCGACGATGACGAGGCGCTCGCAGCCACGCGTGCTCGCCTCAGCGACCACCAGCCGCGCTTCGAGCCTGAGCCCCCGAAAATCAGGGCTCTCCACGGCGCCGAAGGCCCCGCGCAAAGAAGCACGTGGGTGACATGTGACGTGGTATAAATAGTAGTATTCCATATCTAATAGGAATTGCTCAGAGTGGTGCAGAATCGATACTTGGTTGTTATGATTTTTGGAGTTGCTATCGACCGAATAGAGGAGTTAGAATCACAGGTGGGTTATTTGATTATATGCTTACACTAAGAGCACAGTACTAACCAAGGAGATGAAAATGAAAAAAAGTAATTTGATGTTAATTATCACCGTTATATTTGGATGTAATAATGAGAATCATGAAAATTCAACCTATAGGTCAATTTCAAATTCCAACGTTTTAATCCAAGAAGTGAATAGTGATAATGTTCCTAATGAAATTAAGGATTTGATAGGTTCATCAAATAATAAAAATTTAAATGGAACATTATCCTGGAACATTGAAATCACTGATCCTATAATCGATATAAGTTTTCCTTGGGAAAATACAACATCAAACATACAAGTAAAACTTCTATTTGTAGAAGATCGATGGTTTGATTTCGTTGATGGATCTGGTAGAAGTCAATATGGTAAATACATAAATATTCAAATAAAAACTCCGAATAATGAGCTAGATGAATTGTTTCATGGTAATATATTTTTTGATAAATCATCAAATGTTAGAGTTGAATCATCATTCGGATTAAATGATATAATTGGAAAATTGAAGAATATGACAATATCACCTAATATTGAAAAAACAACATTTTCATTGTCAATGATTACGAATAATGAAAACTTAAGTGGGTCAATGATCATAAATCTGCCAATAGTCCAAGAAGATAGAGTCGTTAAGCTCTCAAAAGCGACATTATTAATAATCCCTGAAACAGGCAGTTCCCACTACTAAAAAATTGGTCCACAGAAGTAGGTGACGGCAGAAACAGGATTGATTACGTCGCATTTGGGGATACAGAACAAATTGTCTGTTTCAATTTATACAGACATATTTTTGTTCGACAGTATAAATATTTTCATTATTAATTATATAATTATGATTGAAACGTTGGCAATGGATCAGTTTTTATGTCACAAGGTCAGTATTTGAAAAAATAGGACACAATGAATAAGATTTCTTGAATTGTAAATTGATCATTTTTAAATACAACTTCCATCAAATCCTAAATCACTACATCTTCAGCACAACCACAGACATTAATTTAGTAAATCGTCGGCGGGGTGCCTGGGCGGCGGCAGAGATCCTCGATGAAGTTGGCGTAGCGGTTCCACGCTGCGGGCGTCTCGAAGATGACGAAGTGATCCGCCTCGGGGAACTGCGTGATCCCCGCGCTGGCTTGACCCCCCGCGACGTTGGCGCGGAACGGTGGGACACCCGCGCTGGGTATGCCCAAGAAGCTCAAGGCCGGGATCGGCTCGCTGATCGGCTCCATCAAGGGCACCCGGCCCGCCGCCGCGAGGGCGGCGGTGCTGTCGGGCGGCGTGTAGGGATCGGTGAGCCCGCTGGACATCATCACGCTCTTGGGCGCGTGGCCCTCCGGCGGCTCGTCAAACCAAAGGCGGGCGTAGTTCACCGCGTCGCCTGGATCGATGAAGGTCTGTAGCAGCGTCGCGGCAGGGTGCCAGCGGTCTAAGGGATCGTCGGCGGGGAGCCCCAACACTTGGGCGATGAGCTGGTTGATGTCGTAAGGCGCCCGCTTCTGCTCCAAGGTGATGGCGATGTTGGAGCCCGCGCCCGAGAGCATCCCCCCCAAGATGTCCGGCTCGATGGCCAGCAGCAGCGGGCCGTTGAGCCCCCCCTGGCTGTGACCCATAAAGGCGATGGCCTCAGGGTTGAGCGTGAGCGGGAGGGCGCTGAGCCCCGGATCAAGCTGGAGAGCGCGGGTGAACCGCAGCTGCGACACCAGATCAAGCGCCGCTTGGCGCAGGTTGTCGCGGCCCGCCGTGGGTACCTGGAAGTTGAAGAAGAGGAAGGAGGGATCGCGGAGATCGCCGTTGGCCCGAGGCCCGTGGTGTAGCTGGTCGATGCCCATCACGGCGATGCCCCGCCCCGCTAAGACCGAGGCGACGTTGGAGCGCTCGATGAAGCTGCGGTAGTTGCCCCCCGTGCCGTGGGCGTAGAGCACCACCGGCCAGCCCGTCAGGGGGAACTCCACAGGCCGGGTGGGGTGATCAGGCATGGGCACCGGCACGCTGAGGGCAAACCGCAGCGCCTCTTCGCCTTGGACAATCGGCCGACCGTTGGCGTCAAAGCGGATGGCGCCCTCCCCCGCGCGGGTGTAGGGGATCTCGCCCTCTTGGAAGCGCGGCGCGCGGTAGTGGCCCTCGAAGACCTCAAAGCGGCCTGTTTCGTCTACACCCACGCTGCGAACGTCCAGCAGGGGCGGCGGGGGCAGCGTATAGAGGAAGTCGCGGGCGGCCAATAGCTCGCTGATTGGATCTTGGGTGGTGAAGACGGAGGCGATGCCCAGATCAAGCGGCTGTGATTGGAGGAAGGCGCGCAGCGGGGCATAGGCGGTCCAGGCGGGGCCATCGCCCTGGGCCTCTAAGAGCGCCTCGAAGGCGGGCGGGGCGCTGGCGAAGGCGGCGCTGGCGATCAGGGCGTAGGTGGTCTTGGGGCGCAAGGCCATGCCCTCGACTAAGCGGATCGAGAGCGTATGCGCGGGGAGGTAGCCTGTGGCCTCAGCGCGGTAACGCAGCAAGAGCGGGGCGCGCTGGCCGCGCTCAGGGGAGGTCGGATCGATGTTGATGAGCTGAATCGGCGCCGCCGCGTCGAGGGCTCGGGCCGGGTCTTGGCACAGGCCCTCGACGCAGCTTTGACCCGCCGCGCAGTCGGCGTGGGCGGCGCAGGCCCCGACGCCAAGGAGATCGCCCAGCGCGGGCGGCTCGGCGAAGGCGAGGTAGAGGGTCGCGGCGGTGGAGAAGCCCGGCGTCTCCGCCTCCAGGGCGTCGATGATGAGGTTGTAGATGCCACCCGTGCCCTTGCGCAGCCCCGTGAGATCAAGGGCGCCCTGGGCGCCTCGGTAGAGGTCTGAGGGCCAGGGGATGTCGCCCAGATCGGTGGCGGCGGGGGGCTCGGCCAGCTCAAAGCGCGCCAGAGGGGCGAGGGCGCCGCCACCGCCGCCGCCGCCACCGTCATCACGCGGCCCACCGTCGCGGGGCGCGGCGTCGTTTGTGGCGGGCGTGGCTTCATCGCCGCCGCAGCTCAAGATCAAGGTGAGGGGGAGGAGGTAGAGGGGGAGGTGGTGCTTCATCTCTGCTCGCTCGCTGATGCGTCGGCGGAGTGTAGCAACCGGGCGTGGGCGGGAGGGCGCTTTTCACGCGCTTGACGCCCACGCCCTGTGGGGCGGATCAGCCGATGGCGTAGCCGAGGGCCTTGCGCAGCTTGAAGTAGTCCTCGGAGATGGCGAAGACCACCAGCTCACGGATGCGGTCCTGGGTGGGCGCGCGGCTGAACTTGGGCTCGTTCTTAATGACCTGGGCCGCCGCCTGGAGGTCATTGGCCAGCAAGAAGCCCAGCCGGTTGGCGGAGTGCTCGACCATCTCCAGCCACTTGGAGATGTTGAGGTGCTGGTTGGGATCGGCCCTCATGTGCTTGAGCACCTGATGGAGCCGCCCCAAGTTAACCGGATCGATGCGGCGGAAGGCCTCAAAGATCTCCTCGTTGTAGTACTGATCAGGCACGTTGGCCTGCGGATCGACCAGCTTCGTCAGCGTGTAGATCAAGACCGTCAAGCGGGTCTTGCGCATCTCGTAGGTGTCATCGATCGAGGCCAAGAAGTACTGCTTGACCATCATGTAGAGCTTCTTGGAGCTGATAAAGGCCAGGTCCTTGACGCTCTGACCGCTGAGGATGTCGGCGCCGACCATCAACGCGGGCGGGTTGAGCGGGATGGCGTGCAGGCCCATCTGACCCGCAGGCGAGGTGAAGCACTCCAACCGCTGTAAACCCGTGACCTTGGCCACATAGTTGATCGCGTTGTTAAACGTCGTCGCCTCTTGTGGGTTGATCAGGTTCTTACGCGGGTGGATGCCCAGCTTCTTGACGCTCTGTACGACCATCAACGGCAGCGCGAAGTCATAGAGACCCATAAAGAGCTGATCCAGCAGGATGCTCTTCTCGCTGTGGTTGATCAGCGCCCAATGCTCATTGCTGATCTTCTTGTTGGCCTGCGTCAAGCTCCGAGAGCGGTACTTCTCGAAGAAGGCCTGCTCATCTTGGCTCGCCTGACCCAAGAAGGTCAGCACCTGACAGACACACCAAGCCTCGTCGTACTTGCCGCTGTCCATAAACAAGCGGCGAAGGTGCTGGTAGCTCTCGACGTTACGCGGCTCCAGCTCGATGAGGCGGTAGTACTGCGACACCGCCATATCCAGCTGGTTGTTCAGCTCAAACAACTCCGCGAGGATGCGGTGCGATTGGACGTGATCGGGCTGCTTGGAGAGCGCGATCTTGTAGGCCTTGATCGCCTCCTCATGCCGGTGCAGCCGGGAGCGGTTGATCTCACCGAGGTTGCGCGCCAGGTTGACGATCAGCCGATCATCAAGGCCATGATCCGTCGCCCGCTTGAGCATCTTGCGGTAGTAACGGTCCTGGCGCTCGTAGTCACGCTCCGCCGTGAGGATGTTATCAATGGCCTGGAAGGCCTTGAGCAAGTTGGGGTTGGCGTCCAGCGCCTTATCATAGGAGCGGACCGCCGTAAAGTTATCCTTGAGGTAGTCCTTCTGGATGGCGGCGACGGCGTAGAAGTACTTGGCCTTCTGCGCGGCCTTGTCCTCTTGCTCGGCGAGGCGGGTCAAGATGTCCACCGCCTCATTCCAGTTTTGGCCGCTCTCATAGATGGCGTAGAGCTTGCCGAGGATCATCTTGCTGGTGGGTTGCAGCTCCAACGCCCGGTTAAAGGCGTCGATCGCCAGCCGAGTGTTCCTCAGCTGCTCGTTGAGCACATCACCGATGGAGATCAACAGCTGGAACTTCTCCGTCTCATCGGAGAGGAGCCCGAGCAGCTGGTTCTTGTAATGGATGACATCATCCCAGTCATTCTGGGACTCGTGCAGCTCGATGATCGCCTTGAGGGTGCCCAGGTGATCGGGCTGCAAGCTGAGCGCCTTGCGGAAGGAGTCGATGGCCTTGCGGCGCTCCCCAGACTTCAGCTTAACGGCGCCTTGCTTATAGAAGATATCGACGATCTCCTCCGGCTGGAGGTTCTCCCGGTGATGAACCAGGATCGTCTGATAGATCTTAAAGGCGCTCTCCCACTGCTCATGGTTAAACAGCAGCCGTGACATCCCCTGCAGGGTCTCAAGGTGCGTTGAGTCCACCTCATAGGCCCGCTGGTAGTAGCTCAGCGCCTTCTCCGCGCGATGGAGCTGCTCCGCGCAGAACGCCAGGCGATAGAAGAGGGTCTGCTGCTCGCGGATGTCCGTCTGCTCGGGGAGGTTGTTGATGATCAGCTCAAGCAGCGGCTCGGCGCGCTCCCAGCGCTCATCTTGCCAGTAGACACCCACGAGCGGGCGGGCGGCGTTGACGTTCTCCGGGTGCAGGTCAATGGCCTGCTCGTAGTAGTCAATGCCGGTGGCCTTCTCGTACAGGCGCTGATCGTAGATGGCGCCGATCTCATAGAGGCATTGGCTCTTCTGCTCGAAGCTGCGGTTGGCCGCCTCTAACATCTTGAGCGTGCGGATCATCTCCTGCCAGTCACCCTGCTGCTCTTGGATCTCCTTGAGGTTGGTGAGGGAGGGGATGTGGTTCTTGTCCAGCTCCAGCGCCTGCGTGTACCACAGCTTCGCTTGGTTGAGATCATTGAGGCGCTCTTTGTAGATGCGCCCGATCTGATCATGCAGCTCCAGCGAGGCGAGGTGATCACGGGTCATGTGAGCTTCACGGCTCATCATGTCAATGCAGGAGGCCCAGTCCTCGACCTTGGAGTAGAGCTGGCCCAGGGCGCGGATCACGTCGCGGTTCTCGGCGTCGGTCTCCAGCACGGGCACGAGCACGTCGATGGCGCGCCAGGCGTCGCCGAGGCTCTCTTGGTAGATCTGACCGAGGAGGACACGCACCTGATTGGCCTGGAAGTGGTCGGTCAGCGCCTCAAGGTGCTGCTGATAGACATCGGCCAGGTCATTAAAGTGCTCCCCCGCGCGATAGAGCCGGTCGAGGGCGCGGACAGAGTCACCATCCGTGGCGTCCACCAACAACATCTTGCGATAGGTGTCGATCGTCGCCAGCGTATCGCTCATCTCCTCTTCTTGGATCAGGGCGATTTGACGGTAGACGTTGAGCTGCTCCAGGGGATCAGTCTTGAGCGCCAGCATCATCTCGTAGACATCCAGCAGCTCATGCCAGCGCTCTTGGATCTTAAACAGCTTCTCCAGCGCCTTCATGGCGTCGAGGCACTGCTCATCCACGGCGATGGCGCGGCGATAGGCGTCCACGGCGCGCTCAGGCGCGCTCAGGCGCCCCTCCCACAGCTCACCGACCCGCAGGTAGTTCTCAATCACCTGCTCTTGGTCTTGGAGGATGGCGGCTTGCTGCTCCAGCACGCCGACCAGCTCCTCCCAGCGCTGGCTGTAGGTGTACAGGCGCTCCAACGCGGTGAGGCTCTCGGCGTCCTCGGGCTCGATCTGGAGCACCTGTTGATAGGCGACGATGGCTTGATCAGACTGGTTGAGGCGCTCTTCGAGGATCTTACCGAGCTTGACGAGGCTCTCGCGGCGCTCATCTGGATCCAGGAGCAGCTCGATCTTCTGGTAGAGGACCTCCGCGACCTTGGCCCAGTTCTCAAACGCCTCAAGTAAGACCTCCAACGCGGTCAGCGCCGGCAGGTTCTCAGGCTCGATGGAGAGAATGTACTGGTAGTGCGTCCCCGCGTGCTGCGCTTGATCCAGCTTATGCGTGTACGCCTCAGCGACCCTCAGCCGCAGCGGGATCGACTCAGGCGTCGCGCCGAGCTGGTTGATCACGTTCTCATAGAGCGCCACGAAGTCAGGCCACTTCTGTGACAGATCCGCCAGCCGCTCCAGCTCCTCGCCGAAGCTCTCATCGTCGCGGCTCTCATCGAAGGCCTGGCCGAGCACGAGGAAGGCGTTATCGGGGTGCCCCAGCTTCTCCTCGAAGGTCTTGGCCGTGCGCAGGAAGATCTCCTGACGCTCAAAGGCGTCCTGAGTCTGCTCCAGACGGCTCAAGAGCAGGTTGACCAGCTCCTCCCACTGCATCCCATCTTGATAGAGGCGCTCAAGCTGCTGGAAGGCATCAAGGTCGCTGGGTTGCAGCTCCAAGATGCGCTGATACGCGCTCTGCGCGCCGCCAGCGTCCCGCAGCTCCTTCTCCCACATCTCCGCGATGCGGAAGAGGATGCTGATGCGCTCGTAGACATCCTCGATCAGCTCGGCCTTGCGGTCGAGGATCTCAACGCAGCTGCTCCAGTCCTCCAGGGCTGTAAACAGCTCCTCAAGGGCGTCGATGGCCTCCAAATCCTGGGGGCTCATCGACAGCAGCGCCATCCACGACTTGACCGCCTCCTGGGGCTGGTCCAGCTCGTTCTGGTAGAGGTTGCTCAGCTCACGATAGAGGCTGAGGCGGCGCTCATCCTCGGCGGGGATGAGGTTGAGGATGCTGTGGATCGTCTGGGCGATCTCCGCGTGCTCCTCGGTGCGCTCGTAGAGGCCCTTGATGGCCCAAAGCGCGTCCTCATTGTACGCGTCACGCTCCAGGACCTTGAACCAGTTCTCCAGCGCGTTGCGCTCGCGCTCCAAGTACTCACCCCAGACGAGGCCGAGCTTGGCGTAGAGGGCCAACTCGCGCGCTGGATCATCTTGGATGAGGTTGATCTGGCGCTCACAGACATCGACCAGCTCTCGCCAGCTCTCTTCGTTCTGGTAGAGGCCCTCAAGGGCGACGAGCGCCTCTTGGTTCTCACCGCTGATGTCAAGGACCTGGTTCCACAGGTCGATGGCGTCGGCGGCGCGCTGGAGGTGCTGGGCGGCCAAGATCGCCTGGCGGGAGTAGAGCCCGCTCTTGTCGATCTCGGCCTCGGCGTTCTCCGCTTGGCGCCCATAGATGTCGAACAGCGGCTCCCAGGCCCCCTGGATCTCATAGATCTGGGCCAAGCGCGCCAGGGCCTCGGCGTGGAAGGGATCGCGCTCTAAGACGCCCTGGTATTGCTCCACCGCCGCGTCAAGGTCGCCCAGCTGCTGCTCATAGAGCTGACCAAGGCGGTGCTTGAGGACGATGACCTTGTCGTCGTCATAGGTGACGTCGATCTCGCGCTGGAGGATCTCGACCAGCTCGCCCCAGCGCGCCTGCTCGACGAACAGCTCATCGAGGCCCGCCAGGGCCTTGAGATCAGCGTCGTCCTGGCTCTGGAGGACATACTGGTACATCTGCTCGGTGGCGCCGTCGTCCTGGAGCTTATGGCGATAGAGCAGCGCCACCTGATGGCAGAGATCGCGGATCAGCTCGACGTCTTGGGTCTTCTGGAAGCCCTCTTGGAGGACGGTGATCAGCTCAGCGTAGGCCGCCGTCTCTTCGCCGAGGCGGGTCAGCTCCTCGCGGCTGCGCTCGTCCTCGGGGACCTCCTTGAAGGCCTCACCGAACCAGCCGAAGGCCAACGCCTTGTCCTCCAGCTGCTCCAAGGCGATCTCGGCGAGGCGCTGCATCGCGCGCATCTTGTCCTCGCCGGGCATCTCAAAGGCCACCAGATCCTTGAGCAGATCGTGGAGCTTTTGATGCGCCTGGGTGGCCTCGTAGAAGGGCTGGAGGATCTCACCGATGACCACGCGCTCGTGACCGACGGCGAAGAGGCCCTCTAAGGCGGCGATGGCGTCGGGTTGCCCCTCGGTGATGCTCAAGACCTCGCGGTAGGCCTCGATGGCGCGGTTGATCTCATTGAGGTTGTTCTCATTGAGCGCGCCGAGCCGCAGATAGAGCGGGATCTGGGCCTCACCCTCGGCCCGCTCAACCTCCAGCTGGAGGATCTCGGCCAGCTCGACCCACTGACCTTGGTTGAGATAGAGGCGATCCAGCGAGAGGATGGCCTCCTCGTGATCTGGATCGATCTCCAGCACGCGGCGGAAGCGATCGATGGCCTGCGCGAAGTCGCCGATGCGCTCCTCATAGGTGCGCGAGAGGCGCAGGTAGAGGTCTTGGAGCGTGTCGGGATCGTGGACCTCACCCAGCCGCGCCTCCAGCAGTTCAGCGTAGGGCGCCCAGTCCTCGGCGCGCTCGGAGATGCGCTCCAGCGCCGTGAGGTTGTCGAGGTGCGTGGGATCCTCGTTAAAGGCCTGGCCATAGGTCATAAAGGCGGAGGGATCGTCGCAGATGACCTCCTCATAGGCCTGACCGATCTTGGCGTAGATCCGCGTCCGCTCCTCCAGGTCATTGACCACCGTCAGCAGGCTGCGCCAGGCCTCGATGGCCCGAGCCCAGTTGCTCTGGGCGATGAGCACCGGCTCCAAGACGGCGATGACCGCCTCCGCCTCACGATCCTCACGGATGAGGCCCTCCAGGGCCGCCAGCGTGGGCTCATGGGTGGGCGCGGCGTCGAGGATCTCCTTGTAGACCGCGATGGCCTTCTCGACCTCGACGAGGTTGACCTCCAGGACGCGCCCCTTCTGGAACTTCAGCGCGATCTGCTCGTCCTCATCGGCGACGATCTCGATGTGCCGGGTGTAGATCTCAAGGAGATCCTCCCACTGCTCCAGCTGATTAAAGAGCCGCTCCAAGGACTGCATCCCGTGGAGATCCACCGGATCAAGCTCAAGGATCGTCTGATAGGTCTCAACGGCCCGTGTCAGATCAACCAGCTCGGTCTCATAGGTGGCGCCGATCAGGACATAGATGGCCTTCTTAGACTCAATGTCCTCCGCCAAGGCGATCTTCTTCTGCAGGACCTCGATGAGATCCTCCCAGCGGGTCAGGGCGATGAAGATCCGCTCTAAGGCGTCAAGGGCTTTGTGATCGGCGGCGTCGAGCTCAAGGACCATCGTGTAGATGTCCACGGCGCGCTCGGCGTCCTCGATGATCTCTTCGTAGAGGACGCTGACCCGGAAGAGGAGGGCCTTCTTCTCCTCAAGGGGCTCAACCAGCTCAGACTTACGCAGGAGGGTGCGGACCAGCTCGGGCCACTGCTGCGTCTGGAGGTAGATTTGATCGAGGGCGTCGATCACCTCCATGTCCGTGTCGTCGTTGGTGTGAGCCTCTTCAAAGTGGACGAGGGCGTTATTGAAGTCCTCGAGCTGATCGCGGTAGACGCGAGCGACGCGCTTACGCACGTCGATGAGCACGGTCACGTCAGAGATATCAGAGACCTGCGCCTCATAGACCTCGACCAGCTCGCCCCAGAAGCCCATCGCCTCAGCCAGCGTGTGCAGCTGTGTCAGCGTCTCTTCGTGAGCGGGGTCCACCGCGAAGGCGCGGGCGAAGGTCTTAAAGGCCTGCTCTGCGTCCGCGCCGCGGCTTTGGTGCAGATCTGCGATCTGGTGAAGGAGCTTGACCTTCTCTTGCTCGTCGGCGGACTCCTCGCGCTGAATCTCATAGACCATGATGAGCTTCTGCCACTCATCGCTGGTCTCATAGATCGGCTCAAGGATGTCGGCGATGACCTTCTGGTACTCCAGCTCCTTGATCAGCCCCTCAAGGGCGGTGATGCTCTCGACGTTCTGCGCGTCGATCTCCAAGACCGCCTTGTAGGTCTCGACGGCCACCTCGATGTTGCTCAGCTCCCGCTCATGCAGGCCGCCGAGGCGCACCATCAAAGGCACCCGATCGATCAGCGCCTCGATCAGCGCCAAGCGCCGCTCCAAGATGTCCGCCAGCTCAGGCCACATGGCCTCGACGCCATAGAGGCGATCGAGGGACTCCAGCGCCTGCGTATCCTCAGGCGTGGCTTGGAGGATCTCCCCGTAGACCTCGATGGCCTCGTGGTGCTCCCCCAGCATGACCTCAAGGAGGTTGGCGATCTGGAACTGAAGCTGGATCTTCTCCTCGACGGGCTCCAGCAGCTCCAGCTTACGCCGGTAGATCAGCAAAAGCTCATTCCAGCTCTGCGTCTTGGAGTAGAGCCGCTCAAGGTTGATGATCGTGGGCAGGTGATCGGCGTCCAGCTCAAGGAGGCGGTTGAGCGCGTCAATGGACTGCTCATCGTTCTCCAGGCGCGTCTCATAGATCTCACCCAAGAGGGCCAGATGCGCCTTACCCAGCTCCACGTCCTCAATATCGGGGGTGATCTCCTCAAGGAGCTGCGCCAGGGCCGCCCAGCCATCGAGGACATCGGCCAGGTTCTTGAGCTGCTCGATGCCAATCTCGCTGGAGGGCGCCTCACGCAGCAGGCGGGCGAAGGCGTCGAAGGCCTTTTCTAGATCCGCCGTCTTCTCCTGATGCAGAACGCCGATGCGCTCAAGCAGCGCGACGCGCGCCTCAACCGCCTCGGCCTCATCACGCTGCACCTCTAAGCTATAGATGAGGTGTGGCCACTCCTCGGCGTCTCGATAGATCGGCTCAAGGATAAGCGCGACGCGATTGCGGTGATCATAGTCTTGGAACAGCCCCTCCAAGGCCTCGATGGCTCCAGCGTGGCTGGGCTGCTCATCGAGCACCTCTTTATAGCGGCTGATCGCCTCCTCGATTTGATCGAGGTTGCTCAGCTCAACGCCCGCCAAGAGCATCTTATAGTGGATGGGATCGCCGCCCTCGACCTCTTGGCTGAGCGCCAGCTCTTGGAGGAGGACCTCCTTAAGCTCATCCCAGCGCTCCAGATCACGCAGCAGCCGCTCAAGGGCGTCCAGCGCCGCTTGATCCTTCTCATCCAGCTCCAGGACGCGGTGATACGTAGCGATCGCCTCGTCCAGATCCTCAAGACGCTCCTCATAGAGCGCGCTGACGCGGAAGAAGAGGGCCTTCTTCTCATCAACGCCTTCAGTGAGGGTGCTCTTTTGCAGCAGGACCGAGATTAACTCAGGCCACTGCTCCGTATGAAAGTAGATCTCGGAGAGTGGCTCAATGCTCTCAAGATCGGAGTTGTCTTGCTCATAGGCCGCCTCATAGTGGCCTCGGGCGTCCTCATAGCGCTCCAGCTGACGCAACAAGACGGTCGCCGTGCGCTTATGCACGTCGATGGAGATCGCCGGCTCTTGAATATCATCGACCTGGGCGCGATAGACCTCGACGAGCTGCTCCCAGAGGTCGAGAGCCTCGGCGATGGTGTGGAGCTGACTGAGGGTCGTCTCCTCGCTGGGGTCATAAGCGAAGGCGCGCGCGTAGCACTGGAACGCCGCCTCAATATCGCCCATTCGGTTCTGATCCAGATCGGCGATGCGATGCAGGAGGGCGATCTTCTTGGTGGCCTCCTCCGTCTCCTCGATCTGAATCTCATAGACGTTGATCAGGCGATCCCACGTCTCATGGCTCTCGTGGATGGGCTCCAAGATATTGGCGATCGTGAGCCTAAAGTCAGGCTCCTCGATGAGCCCCTCAAGGGCCTCGATGACGACCTCATTATCGGGATCAACCTCAAGGATCTCGCGATAGGTCTCCACGGCCACCGCGATCTCACCCAGCTCAACCTCATGGAGCTTACCGAAGCGGATCTTAAGCGCGATCTGCGCTGGCTGCGCCTCAGCCAACTCCAGCTGACGGGTGATGTTCGCCGCCAGCTCTGTCCACATCTCCTCGGCGCGATAGAGGCGGTCCAAGGCCGCCAAGGCGGTCTGGTTCTCTTCGCTATCGGCCAAGATTTGATTGTAGACCAGGATGGCCTCTTGGTTCTCCAAAAGCTTCTGCTCAAGCAGCTCAGCGATGAGGAACCGCATGGCGATCTGCTCATCGAGGGCCTCAAGCAGCGCCAGCTTGCGCTGATAGATCGACAGCAGCTCGGGCCAGTTCTCCACTTGGAGGTAGAGGCGCTCCAAGCAGTCGATGGCGAGGCGATCATCGGCGACCAGCTCCAAGACGCGGCAGTGGGCGTCGATGGCCTGCTCAACCGCCTCAAGCTTCTCCTCGTAGAAGATCGCCAAGCGCGCGAGGTGGGCCTTGGCGAGCGCCTCATCCTCCAAGCCGCCGAGGATCTCCTCGATGAGCTGGGCCAAATCCGTCCACTTATCCGTGACCTCGGCCAGCTCGCTGAGGCGCTCGATGGACAGGGCGTGCTGAGGGGCCTCGCGCAGCAGCCGCGAGAAGGCGTCGAAGGCCGCCTCCATGTCCGCGCGCTGCTCGATCTGGAGCTGCCCGACGCGCTCAAAGAGGGCCACCCGATCAGGCGCCTCCTCTGTCGTCTCGATCTGGATCTCCAAGGCGGCGACGAGGGGCTCCCACTCGCCGAAGCTCTGATAGATGGGCTCCAGGATCAGGGCGGCGGCGCGGCGATGATCGAAGTCCTCCAGCAAGGACTCCAGGGCCTCGCGGGCGCTGGGGTGATCGGGGTGCTCATCGAGGATGAGCTTGAACCGCGCGATGGCCTGCTCGACATAGCCCAGGGCGCGCAGCTCCAGCAGGCCAACCTGGAGGACATACTCCACCAGATCCTTGCCCTGCTTCTCCGCCAGCTCCAGCTCTTTGAGGAGGATGGCGTGCAGATCCTCGAACTGCTCGCCTTGCTCATAGAGGCGGTGCAGCGCGGCGAGGGCGTCCTCATCGAACTCATCCTCGCCCAAGACGAGCTGATAGCGCTCGATGGCGGCGAGGGGATCGCTGAGCTGCGCCTCATAGAGCCCGCCCTGCTTCTTGAGGAGGCGCTTACGCTCCTCCACCTCGGCCTCGATGGACAGCTTACGCTCGATGATGTCCAAAAGCTCAGGCCAGCTCTCGGCGCGGGTGTGGATGTCCTCGATGGCGTTGAGCGCCGTGGCGTTCTCACCGTCGATGTCCAGGGCCTCCTGATAGCGCACCAGGGCCCCTTCGAGGTTGGACAGCTCCACATCGAGCAAGCGACCCAGGCTCAGCAGCGCCTCAAGGCGTGGCGCGGGGTCCATCAAGCTCTCATGCTCAAGGGCCGCCACCATCTGATCGTGGACCAGATCCCAAGAGCCTTGCTGGCCGCCCAGGCGCTCCAGCTCTGCGCGGATCTCCGCCGAGGCGGGGTCCTCTTGGATGGCGCTGCGCAGCCAATCGAGGGCGGCGTCTGGCTTACGCAGCGGCCCCTCGTTGAGGGCCGCCAAGCGCAGCATCAGCGCGCCTCGGGCCGTGGGCGCCTCTTCATGGTTGAGCAAGACCTCAAGGATGCCGCCGAGCTTTCGATGGTCCTCATTCTCGGTATAGATCGGCTCCAGGGCGCGGGCGCCCTCGATGTTGGCCGCGTCGATCTGCATCACGCGCTCAAGGGCGCGGACGGCGCGATCCTTCTGCTGGAGGTTCTCCTCCCAGACCTTGGCCGCTCTAAACAACAGCTCAATGCGGATGGCGTCATCGGTCTGGACCCCGACTTGCCCCTCCAGGATGCGCACCAGCTCGCTGTAGTTATCGCCCTTATCGAAGAACGCGGTGAGCTGATCCCACTCCTGCATATCCACGAGCAGCTTCTTCAAGCTGTCGCCCGCGCGACGGTGGGTCATATCGATGTCGAGGAGCCGCTGCCAGACCTCGACGGCGCGGACCTGATCCTCGATACGCTCTTGCAGCGCGAGGCCGACCTTTTGAAGCAGATCGGTCTTCTCTTTGGGGTCCTCGATGGCCTCGACCAGCAGCTCGCTGACCTCGATCATCGCCTCCCAGTCTTTATTTTGCTCATAGAGCTTGGCGAGGGCGGCCAGGGCATCGACGTCCTCGGGGCTCAGCTCTCGGACCTTCTCCCAGAGGGTCAGGCAGATCTCGGGGACGCGGATCTTCTTATCGCCGTAGTCCGCGAACTCCTTATAGGCCGCCAGCTGCTCCTCTGGAGTCGCCTTGGTGTTGATCAGCTTAAAGCGGACCGCGATCAGCTCCGGCCAAGCGCGGCGCTTCTCATAGTTTTGATCCAGGGCTTCGAGGGCCTCTGGCTGATCGGGATCAAACTCAAGGATCTTCTCATAGGCGGTGATCGCCTCATTTTGATTGCGCAGCTTGTCCAGATAGAGGCGAGCGAGCTTCAGATACAGCTCGATCTTATCCTCACCCTCGGCCTGCTCTGCCTTATTTTGGAGCAGCGCGATGAGATCCGGCCAGCGGCGCAGGGCCTCATACTTCTCGATGAGGACCGCCGCGGCCTCCTCATCATTGGGATCCAGCTCAAGGATCTGGGTATAGAGCGCCACGAGGGTGGCGTCCTGGTTGATGTGCTCTTGATAGAGCGCCACCAGGCGGCGCAGGCCGCCGAGCTTATTGTCCAGATCCTCATCGGGGATGGCATCGACGCGGAGCTTGAGGACCTCGGCGAAGTTGGCCCACTTCTCCAGGCGCTCATAGAGGCGGATCAGGGCGGAGATGGCGGCGAGGTTACCCTTATCGCTCTGCTGAACCTGGCGCCAGAAGTCTGCGGCCTTGTTCTCATCGCCCATGCGCTCCTCAGCCAGCATCGCCATGGCCTGGAGGCTGTAGACGCGGGCCTCATTGGGATCGCCGCCGAGCTGATCGATGATCATCTGCTGGACGTTGCGCCACTTATTCGTCTCCAGCAGGCGCTGGATTTGCCAATGAATCACCGCAGGATCATTGGACTTATTGGCGATATCGCGCAGCTTGAAGTCCACGCCCTTGCTCTCATCGAGCCGGTCGGCGCCGAAGAGGAGGTGGTGGGCCATCAGGCTGGGCGCTTGCCCGCCGTGGTTGGCCTCGCTGAGCGCGCCAAGCTGGGTCCAGATGTCGCGCAGCTCAGGCTCCGCCGCTTTGAGGCTGCGGCCGATCTTCCAATAGAGGTAGACCTCAGCCGGCGAGGCGCGGACCTGATCGAGGTAGAACTCCACCGCCGCGCCGCCATCGGGGATCTCCCCAACCTCGATCGTCTTAAAGAGATCGTGGAAGAAGGGGATGTTGGGCATATGCGCGGAGAGATCCTCATCCACCTCGGCGCGGCTCTGCGCGGGGATTGGAGAGGAGACCTTGACCGGCGGCGCGGAGGGCGCGGGCACAGAAGCCTTGACCGGCGGCGCGGAGGGCGCGGGCGCAGAAGCCTTGACCGGCGGCGCAGAAGGCACCGGCGCAGAAGCCACGACCGGCGGCGCAGAGGGCACAGGCGCAGAAGCCACGACCGGCGGCGCAGAGGGCACAGGCGCAGAAGCCACGACCGGCGGCGCAGAGGGCACAGGCGCAGAGGGCACAGGCGCGGAGGGCACAGGCGCAGAGGGCACAGGCGCAGAGGGCACGACCGGCGGCGCAGAGGGCACAGGCGCAGAAGCCACGACCGGCGGCGCAGAAGGCACAGGCGCAGAGGGCACAGGCGCAGAAGCCACGACCGGCGGCGCAGAGGGCACAGGCGCCGAGGGCACAGGCGCAGAAACCACGACCGGCGGCGCAGAAGGCGCAGGCACAGAAGCCTTGACCGGCGGCGCCGAGGGCGCCTTGAGCGCAGGTGGGGTCCCCCCTACGGAGAGCAACGCGCTGCGCAGCTGCTCATCCTCGGGATGAATGCGCAAGCACTCCTCATAACACTGACGCGCTGTCTCATCCTGTTGAAGATGATGCTGCAAAATCAGCCCCATCTCCTTCATCAGCTCAAAACGGCGCGCGCTCTCTTCGGTGACTTGCAGCTCCATATCGAGGAACTGCACCACCCACTCCCAGTTTTGATACTCTTTGAAGATCTCGCGAGCAGACACCAACGCATCAACGGCGCGTTGATCGGTATCAAAAGCGGCCTTGTAATAACCAACCGCTTGCTCTAGATCACCGACCTTCTCTTCATAAATCTGCGCGATCTCTTGATACAGCGCCGACAGCTCAGCCGGATCGGTGAGCTGCGCTGCTTGATACTGACTCACCTCGATGAGGTTATCCCACTCTTCCATTCGAGTGAGGAGCGCGCGCATCTTTGAGAGAGTGGCGACGAGCTGGGTTTCGTCGCTTTGAAGTGAGGCGTTCAGCAGCTCCACGGCGTGACGTGGATCGTCGAGCTGGGCCTCTGAGACCTCGGCGGCCGACCGAAGATAGGCTGCGGCCGCGCGAGGCTCCTCGCTTTTTTCGGCGAGGAGGGTGAATAGTTGCACGAGGCCAGCCCAATCCCTCTCTTCGCGAAGGAGGCTCTCCAATTCGGCGCTCAGCTCCGCGTCATTGGGATTTTGGACGACCGCCTCGAAGAGCTCGTGCTTCCGATCCGCCATGAAAGCCGCCTCTCGTGGGTCCGAAATTGTCTCAGGCCGGGCGCTCTCACGCCCTTGGAAAATCGTACGGCGCCCCAAGACACCTCGGGGCGCGATGTTTATAGCACGCGATTTTTCACCCTGACAGGGTTTCATCAACGCGCTGGCACAATTCGGCGTGGGTTAAGTGAGGTGCATCACGCCAGGCCGAGTTGCGCATAAGCGGCCTCGGCGCCCAGGGCGCGCCACGCCTCGACGATGGGCGCCAGCGCGCCGCCGATGGCGATCACCGCGCCGCCGCCGCCCGCCCCTGTCAGCTTGGCGCCAGCGCCACGCGCGCGCGCCGCGTAGACGAGCGCCTCGATCTTGGCGGTGGAGACGCCGCAAGCGCTGAGGAGGCCGTGGTTGAGATCGAAGAGCGTGGGCAGCGCGCCAGTGTCCCCTGCCTCCAAAGCGCGCGCCCCCGCCTCGGCCACGGCCCTGAAGGTCGCCAGCAGCGGGGCGAAGACCTCGGGGTGTGTGGCGCGACGGGCGCGCAGGCCCTCGACGAGATCGCGCGTCTGGCCCTGGCGGGGGATCCAGGCCAAGGCCACCTCCAAGGGCGCGGCGAGCTTGAGTGGGCGGGCCTGCCCGGCCTCAAAGTGGAGGAGGCCGCCGCTGAGGATGGTCTGATGATCGAGGCCGCTGGGTTGACCGTGGAACACGCGCTCGATGGCCTCCGCGCCGACCTCGATGGGCAGTGGCGTTGGCGCCGACGCGGCCAGGGTGCGGCAGAGGGCCACGGCGAAGGCGGCGCTGCTGCCCAGGCCCACCCCCAGGGGCAGATCACCGCTGAGCGTCAGGCTCAGCCCCGCCGCTGCGCGCCCCGACCACCGCAGGGCGGCGCGCAGGGCCTCGGCGATTGGCCCTGCGTCGCTTGAGGTCACCACAGCGCCATCGGGGAGCCGCAAGCGCAGGCCCGGCCCCTCCTGACAGGGCCGCGCCTCAAAATGGAGGCCCAGGGAGAGCGCCCCGGCGATGGCGGGCGCGCCATAAACGACGGCGTGCTCCCCGAAGAGGATCACCTTGCCCGAGGCCCAGGCCATCACGCCCGCCCCCAGGATCTCGGCGGCCACGTCCACCTTAACGGCCCCGCGTCGGATCAGCTCAGCGGCCACGCGCTCGACCTCGACGCCCTCAGCGCCCGCCGCCAGGGCCACGGAGCGGGCGTGGAGGCGCATATGACCGCGCTGAATGCCCTCGCTCGCCAGCGCCAACAAGGCGCCGGTGTTCTGGGCGAGGCCCACGGCGGCCATCACCCCGGCCAGCTCACGGGCGTCATCGATGGGCATGATCTGGCGGGTGAGGGCGAGGGCGGCGTGGAC
This sequence comes from Myxococcota bacterium, assembly GCA_018813065.1. Lineage (GTDB taxonomy): Bacteria > Myxococcota_A > Bradymonadia > UBA7976 > UBA1532 > JAHJCH01. The sequence goes on along the minus strand of JAHJCH010000045.1, from coordinate 1,695 downwards.
GCGGGTGGAGCCGCCGACGGTGCCGACGGCCAGGGGCAGCTCGATCTCTCCGTGCAACTGCCCCGAGGCGCGCCAGAAGCGGGTCAGGGAGGAATAGCGCCCCTCGCGGGCGGCGTAGGCGTGGGCGCCGGCCTCGATCCCTCGCCAGTCATTACCGGTGGCGATGGCCACGGCGTCGATCCCGTTCATGATCCCCTTGTTATGGGTCGCGGCGCGATAGGGATCGACGGCGGCGAACTGATAAGCCTCGACCAGCTGAGCGGCGACGGCCTCGCCGGCCATACCTGCGCGACAGAGGGCGGCCTCGGGGACATTGAAGCGAGCGCGGGCGAGGCGCTTATCGGCGAGGTTGCTGAGGATGCGCAGGTTCACCCGCCCGCCGGTGAGGCGCTCGATCTCGGGGGCCAGGCCCTCGGCCATGGCGTTGACGGCGTTGGCGCCCATGGCATCGGCGCAGTCCACGATCAGGTGCAACACCATCATGGGATAAGGTGGGCCAAAGCGGCGGATCTCCAGATCCCGCGCGCCAGCGCCGCGCCGCGCCATATTGGGGTGAATTTCGTCGGCGTGGGCCAGCAAAGCTGCCTTATTTTGCTGCAATACGACAGCAGCAGCGTCCATATCGACCACATCCAACAGTTGGATTTGCGCGATCATCAGGCTTGGATCGGCTTCTGCCGTAAATCCACCATAAGGACGCAATAACCGAGCGACGTTGCTGACGGCGGCGATGATCGAGGGCTCTTCGACAGCCATCGGCACGGCATAATCGCGACCATTGATTGTAAAGTTGAGGCCCAGCCCGATGGGCAAGCCAAAGACCCCGATACAGTTCTCGACCATCTTATCGGCCACATCGAGGCTCAAAGCGCCGCCGTGGGCGAGCAGGTCGAGATCGGCCTCGCGCAGCCCGAAGCGTTCGGCGAGGATGAGGCGGCGGGCTTGAGGGTCGAGGCGATAAAAGCCAGGGATGCGAGAGTCGCGCACGTCCGCTCCTTGAGAAATCAGGCGCTCTCTCTAGGCAATCTCGCAGCGGAGGGCAAGCGCGGCGTATCAGCCGGAGGCGGCCTTGCCTTTCTCGACGCCGATCTTCTCGAAGAAGAGATCCTCGATCATCTTCTTGCTGATGGCCCAAAGCGCGTCGCGATCTTGGCAGCGGGCGAAGAGGCCTGGGGGGGATGAGAAAATGAGAAAGCCGCCCTCGTTGCGAGCCTGATCGGTTCACCGCTCCCCTCGAACCTCAAACAAGGAGGCGACTGATCAGCTTGAGCATCCACTACCAAAAGATATTACAACACGACTTAATGACCTTCTTTGGCATTGTGGCATCAAATCCTCTATAAACGCAAATCTTTTAACTGAAGATGAACTTAACGTGAGCATTGATGGCTCCGTTTTTGAAAGTTACGCCAAAGGTTCGGGTAAAAAAGCATGCGCATGTCAATCGAGATGCGAATGTGAACGTATTTACTCTGACCCTGATGCGATGTGGGGTTATGCGCCTACTCAAGATAGATATGTATTTGGATATAGAATTAATGCAGCGGCTTGTTATGTTCAAGGTAAAGATCAAAAATTTGATTTGCCTCTTTACATCACAGCCGGTACTGCAAATCAGCACGATTCTGTGATGATGCCTGACCTCATCAGTAGACTCTATCGAACAATTGAGGCAAGCGATACGCATAAACGCAT
>JAHJCH010000044.1 GCA_018813065.1 Myxococcota bacterium | reverse complement strand
ACGGCCTTTGGCGCGGCGGCGGCCCTCTCGGTGTTACTGCCGCGCCTCGACGTGGCGGCGCGCGCGGCGGTCCTTGACGTGGCCACGGCGCGGGCGCGTGGCCCGCTGCCGACGTGGTGTGACGCCATCCTCTACGCCGAGGCGCTGCTCAACCTCCCCATCGAGGCCCGCGCCGATCTGCTCTTGGAGGTGGACATCGAGCCGCTGGCCGCTTGGCTCAGCATCCAGCACCAGGCCGCCCGCGAGGCGGTGATCGAGGCCGCGCCGGTGGCCTTGCGGGCGGCGCTGGGGGCGCTTGAGCTGCCCGAGCGGCCCGCCGCCGTGGCCGCCTTAGCCCACGAGGGTCACGCCGCGCTCACGACCGCGCTCACCCGCCACCTCCGCCGCCAGGGCCTGCCCCTGCGCGATCTCCTGGCCTGAGCCATGCGCGGGGCGGTGATCTTGGCGGGGATCTTGGCGGAGATCTTGGCGGTGAGCCTGGTGTTGAGCCTGGCGCTGATGGGTTGCAAGGTCCCGCTCAGCGATCTCACGCCCACGCCGAGGGTGATCGACGCCGTGTGGTTCGCCGAGGAGGCGACGCTGTTCGTCTTCTACGAGCTGGAGGCCGAGCAGGGCCTCGGCCCCGACAGCCAGCTGGAGATCCGCTACGTCACCGACGACGGCGCGCGGCCTTGGGCGCCGCTCCTGGGCTTACCCCAGGTCCACCCCACGGCCCCGCCGAGCTGCGCGGCGGCCTCGATCTGCGGTGTGGCCAGCCTGACCGTGGCCCGCCCGCCCCGCGAGGTGGCGTTGCGGCTGCGCTACCACCCCGACGGGGATCTCACCCTGGCGCTCAGCCCCGCGCTGTACCTCATCGATCGGGGGCCGGCCTACACCCACCGCAGCGCCATCGTCTATGGCGTGCTCGACGCCCAAAACCGCGCCGTGCAATGGCGGCTGCGCCACCACTTCCCCAACCTGCGCAACGGCGAGGTCGAGCGCTTGGGGCTGCGCCGCCGCTTTGAGATCAAGACCCAGCGCTTTGGCGAGGCCATCGCCCTCCCGGGCGACGATCCCTACGGCTACGGCGTCGGCTGCCCCGAGGGCGCCACCCCGCTGGGCTTGGCGCCGCTGGAGACGGACCAGCGCGCGGCCTTCCACCCCGAGGATCTGCCACCCGAGGCCGACGCCGCGCCGGTGATCTGCGCGGCGGCCACCGTCCTGGACGCCTTGGGGGCCTTCACCACCACGGCCATCGCCCGTAAGAACCCGCAGGTCGGCCCCGCCTTCCCCCTCCTGCGCAGCCCGGTCCGCGACGCCAGCCCGCTCAAGCTGCTGCTGACGGACTGCGCGGCGCCGACCTCCTCCGATCACGAGCGGATGCAGCGCCAGCGGCTCTTGATGGGCGACGATCCGCCCACGCTGTGCCTGGATCGGCTCCAAACCCGGCTTGAGGTGGCGCTCAGCGACCGCCTCACGGCCTTGATTGAGGCGGCGCGGCCCGAAGGCGAGGACATGGTGCTCGTGCTGGCCCTCCACCACGATCAGCGGGCCCTGCGCGCGGCGGTGGAGGCGGCCTTAGCGCCGATCCTGCGTGTGGAGCGGCCTCGGGCCAGCCCGCGCGTCGTCGGCGCCCTTGTCCTTGACAGCTACAGCCATGAGATCCTCGACGCCGACGTAGGCCGGGGCGCGATCTGGTGCCCGGCCAAGGCGCCGCTGCCCGAGGAGGATGAGGACCCCATGGACATCAACCTCGCCAGCGTCGCCAGCCTGGCCTGCGCGGTGCTGCCCGATGACATCAGCGGCCTCAGCCTTGGCCCCTTCAGCGTCGGCGCCCTGCCGATCTTCCCCACCCGCGCCGCCTACCTCGACTTCATCGACCAATACTCCGAGGCCGAGGCGGGGGTGATGCGGCGGCTGATCTTCCGGGCGCCGTGGCTGCCGCCGACGGTGGAGGTCATGGAGATCGAGCCGCTGGGCGCGGCGACCTTCTTCAACGACGAGGCCATCACCGCCGCGCCGGAGGCGGCGTTCTCCTACTGCGCCAACGACGAGGAGTACGCGGGCTTCGTCTTCCAGGTGGCGGGGGTGGAGGCGCCCTTGCCCCTTGAGCTCTTGCCCCAGGTTCACCAAGCGGCGCCCCAGGGGCGCTACCCGCTGGGCCTCGCCTGGGAGTTCCCCTTCCTGCTGCGGCTCAAATACGAGATCGTCATCGCCACCGCCGTGACCGCCTTCGACGCCAGCCTCTCCTTGGGCATCGGGGTGGACGCCTCCCAGGACTATGGCAGCACGCTGTGGGGCGCCGAGGCCTTCCCGCTCAGCCAAACGCTCCTCCAATGCGCGCGCTTCTGCGATCACCCCACCTTTGACGCCGCCGGGATCTACCAGATCTACGACAGCTTCAGATCGGTCTACGTCGCCGCCTGCTACGCGCCGCGCTACCCCGCGCGCGGCGACTCGGGGTCGCCCCTTGATCCCTAACCTGCTGTTGCTGGCCTTACTGGCGCCCCAAACGCCCCTTGAGCCGCCCCTTGAGCCGCCCGATCTGCCACCCGACGCGCCAGACGGCGCGCATCGCCTGCCCCTCGACGCCCTGATGGAGCGGGCCATCGGCCACGCCGCCAAGCGTGTCCGCTTTAACTGGCGCGAGGGCGACGCCCAGCTTGGCGCCCACCTCAGCCTCCCCGCCGAGCTCAACAACTTTGAGAGCCTGCGCGCCGGGGCGCGCCTGCGGGTGCCCACCAGCGGCCTCTTGCTGGAGCTGGGCCTCAGCTACGCCTGGGTCTGGTCCACGCCCAGCACGGATCTATTGGCGCTGACGCCCTACCGCCAAGCGGGGCGGCCTGCGCGCTTTGAGTTGGATCTGGGCCTGGCCTACCCGCTGGCGGAGGGCGTCGCCACCCCGGCCTTCAGCCTCCTCCCCGCCGTGGAGCTGACCTTCACGGCCCACGCCCAGCTGCGCTACCTCTTCTACCCAGGCTCCACGGCGGGGATGGACCTCAAGGACACGCTGACGAGCTGGATCTCGGGGACGCTCTCCGATGAGGAGGTGGACAACCTGGAGGGGGCGCGCCTGCCGGGGATGCTGATCGACCGCGCGCGCTACGTCGCGCTGCTGGGCTTGGGCAACGACCTTTACTTTCAATCGGGGCTCCTCCTCAGCCACCGGGTGCTCTTGGCCACGCCGCTCTTGGGGTTGATGTTGGAGACGCAGATGAACCTGGGCGTGGAGTGGGATCTCTGCCTGGGCTGGGCGTTCTGATGTGGGTCACGCTGCTGCTATGGGCGCTCAGCGCGCCGAGCCCGCAGACGCTGATCTACTACAACGCCCGCGCCGCGCTGCGCGAGGGGCGGGCGGAGGAGGCGCTCAAGCTCTGGCTCCTGCGCAACACCCTCGCCGCCGAGCGTGGCCTGGTCAGCGCCCATGATGGCGACCTGCGCTCGACGACCTGGGCGGCGCTGGGGGTGTTGGGGCTGTGCCCTGATGGCCTAACGCGTGACGATCTCAGCCACGGCGGCGCGGGGCTATGGCCCATCGCCGCCCATAACATCATCGCCCGCGCCCACCGCAGCCCGCCGCCGCCCAGCGCCCCGGATCTGTTCAGCGCTTTTGACTATGGGCGCCAGCAGCGCGGCGTCTCCCTGCATGACGTGCTCGACTTGGAGGAGCTGCGCGCGGTCCGCTTTCAGCGTGGGGGTTGCTGGCTGGCGACCCGGCTCTTGATCGAGACGCGCCAGCGCCCTTGGGCCGAGCTGCGCGACAAGGCCGTCACCGCGCGGCTGCTGCGCTACCTGCTGCGCGGCGCGGCGCGGACCATCGACCCTGCGCGGGTGCGTGGGGGCGCGGTGCTCAAGGCCCGCGTCTTTGATCTCAACGTGCGCCTCTTGGACATCAAGGCGCGACAAGCGCGGCGCGAGGCCCAACAGGCGCGTTGGGCGCTCAAACGCGCGGGCCTCCCCGCGCCGCCGAGCGGGCCACCGCCCATCGACCCTGACACCGAGGACGGCCAGCTCTTGACGGAGGCGCTGAGCTGGCCCGCTACGGCCTGGATGGACCTCAGCCCTGCGCGGCGCCAGGCCCTCTTTGCCCAAGCCATCGCCCAAGGCGCCGAGCCCTCACCGGCGCTGCTGCTTGGCGTCATTGACCGGCTCATCGAGCGGCGCGCGGGGGTGGAGCTGCACAGCTGGCTGGCCTACCTGGGCGTTGATCCTGCGCGGCGGCGCCAAGCCTGGGCGGGCGAGCGGGGGCGACGGCTGTTGACGCTCGATGGTGAGAGTGGCTTTCGGGGGCGGGGGGTGATCGCGCTGCATCGGGGCATCGACCACCTCGGGGCGGGGGCGCGCGGCGAGGCCCTGCGGGATCTGGCCCACGCGCTGCGCTGGTCCGAGGGCGGGCTGGCGGGCGAGGCGACGCGGGATCTCAGCCGCCGCTGGCTGTCCTTCGTCGCCGCCCAGGTCCGCGTCGATGACGCCCTCCTCGCCGCGCTCCAGGCCATCGCCCCGCGCGGCGATCTCAACGCCATCCTCGAAGACCAGCTCTGGCACGCCGCCTTCGCCGCCGACGCCGAGTCCTTTGAGCGCTGCGCGGCGGCGCGGCGGGGGCGTGGGGCATTGGGGCGGCGCTTAGAGGCCCTGCGCCCGCTCTCGCGCGGCGACGCCGAGGGCTTCCTCAGCGCGCTGATCGCGCGCAGAAGCGAGGCCCCCTCCGACGCCGCCCAGCTGATCCGCCGCTTTGTCGAGCGCCTCCAAGCCCAAGATCGCCAGACCCGCGCCCGCTACGCCCCGACGCTGCGGGCCATGAGCGATCTCCTCATCGGAGGCGAGGGCCGCGAGGCCGAGCTACGAGCGCAGATCGAAGACACGCTGTCTGGCCTGGGGCTGGGCGAGGCGGCGGCGCGCGCGGCGACGCCCACGCGGGCGGTGTTTGTTGGTAGCCTGCGCCTCGCCCCCTCTGATCTGCCGCCGTGGCCCTTCCAGATCGCCGAGGTAGACACGCCCAGCGTGTTTACGCCGCTGACGCTGCGCCCCGAGGCTTGGCGTGGCCACGACGGCGCTTGGATCTTGGGCTGGAGGATCGTCGATTGAGCCAAACCAGCCGCTGGGCGCGCCGCCGCCAACTACGCGCCGCCCTGCGCCAGCGGCGACGCGCGTTCAAGGCCGCCAAGCGCGCCGCCGCCGAGGCCGCACGAGCGACGCCGACCGCCCGCAGGCGTCGCCTGCGCCGCCGCTTGACGCTCCTGTTACTGCTGCTGCTGTTGCTGTTGCTGCGCTGCGAGGCGCCGCCCCTGGAAGACCCCGCCCCGCGCCCCAGCAGGGCTTCCAGCGCGCCCACCAGTGTGCCCACCAGCGCGCCCACCCGCGCCCCAGCCGCGCCCCGCCGTGTGACGCGCCCTGCGCTCAAGCCCATCAACGCCAAGGCGCGGGGGCGACACCAAGGCGGGCCGCCGCCGCCGCCCAGCTGGCTCAGCCAGCTCCAACTCCAGGTGGCGGCCCGAGGCCCGAGGCTCTCGCGCTGCGTCGAGGGCCTTGACGCGCCCGGCGCGCTGCGCTGGAGCGCCCGCCTCGATGGGGGCCGCGTCTTTGATCACCAGCTAGAGCCGCTGCAAGGCCCCGATCTCCACGCTGAGGCGCGCCGCTGCCTGCTGCGCGTGCTCTCCGAGCCCGACTATCGCCTTGAGGTAGAGGACGCCGCCCAGATCCCGCCCCGGCTGTCGATGATCATTGAGTTCTAAGTCGATCCTGAGGCGCGGCGATGCTAGACAAGGCTCATGGAAATCTACCTCTTCCTCCCCAAGCGGCGGCGCCTTGGCGCCTTGGGCGCGGCGCTGCGACGACACCAACTCCAGCTCATCGAGGGGCGCCTGCCCGTCCGTGGACACTTCAGCGGGCGCGAGGGGCTCTTGATCTTGCTCATCGATCCCAGCCCTGGCGAGGCGGGCCAGCTCACGCCCCGGCTCACCGGCTTTATCGAGGCGGCGATGAGCGCCCATGACGCGCTTGATCTGATCTGGGGCGAGGTCGTCGAGGACGAAGAAGACCGCCCCCTCTCTGCCTTGGGCGCGCCGCTGCGCCGAGGCTGCTGCTACACGCTCCATGGATGAACGCGAATGCCCATTCTCTTCCAAGGGGCGACGCTGCATCGCCCGGATCAGCCCCCGCTGCCCAACGCCGCCGTGCTCATCGACGGCCCCCTCATCCGCGCCGTCGGGCTCACCGGCGAGATCCACGCCTCGGAGGCCGAGATCATCGACGCGCGGGGCCAACACCTCTGCCCTGGGCTCATCGATCCGCATACCCACCTGGGCCTGATGCCCGAGGGGTTTGTTCAGGAGTCAAAGGATCTCAATGAAATGACCTCGCCGGTGACGCCGACGCTGCGCGCCAGCGACGGGATCTGGCCCGGCGATGTGGGCTTCGCGCGGGCGCGGGCGGGCGGCGTGACCACCGTGGGCGTCTTACCTGGATCTGCCAATGTATACGGCGGGTTAGGGGTCGCCGTCGCCACCGCAGGGCGCAACGTCGATGAGATGATCCGCCGCGATCCGGCGGGGCTCAAGATCGCCCTGGGGCTCAACGTCAAGCTCAGCCACGGCGTCAAGGCGGGGCGGGCGCCGCTGACGCGCATGGGCGTGGCGGCGATCCTGCGTGAGCGCATGGAGGCGGCCTTGACTTATGAGCAGAGTCGCCTCCTCAAACCCGAGACCCCCGAGGCGCCCGAGCTGGAGATCCTGCTCCAGGCCCTGCGCCGCGAGCTGGTGGTGCGCGCTCACGCGGCGCGCGCCGATGATCTCCAGGCGGCGATCCGCTTCGCGCGTCGCTACGGGCTGCGGCTGGTCTTGGAGCACGCCCACCAAGCCCATCTGATCCTTGATGAGATCGTCGCGGCGGGCGCGCCGGTGGTGCTCGGCCCGCTGTTCAAGACCCTGGGGCACTCGGAAGAGACACACCTGGACTTCGAGGCGGCCCGCGCCCTGGACGCGGCGGGGGTGCGGGTGGCCTTGATGACCGATCACCCCATCATCCCGGTCGGCTACCTCAGCGTGCAGGCGGGTCTTTGCGTGCGCGCGGGCGTCCCACCGGCCCGCGCCTTGGCGATGATCACCACCCACGCGGCGCAGATCTTGGGCTTGGAGGGGATCATCGGCGACGTGGCGCCGGGGCTGCGCGCTGATCTGGTGCGGCTGAGCGGCCCGCCGTTGGAGATCGCCAGCCGCGTATTGGAGACGTGGATCGACGGGCGGCGGGTCTACACAGGCGCGTCGCTGCCGGTGCCTGGCGCCGCGCTCTGAGCGGCGATGCCGCAGATCCGCAACACCATCTGGATCAGCGCAGGGAAGGTGTGACGGTTGAGATCGGGGAAGAAGCCCAGGAGGTGAGGATAGGGCCGCTCCAGCGCCGCGCTGCCAAACAGGATCAGCGGCAGGCCCTCAAGGCCGGGCGTGGCGTGGATCAGCGCGCAGAGCTGCGCCCCGGCGATGTCCGCGCGCTGATCGCGCAGGAGCACGACGCTGGGCGACCAGATGCGCAGGCGGTGAAAGCCATCCACCACCGAGGAGGCGATGAGCGGATCGAGGCTGAGCCCCTCCAAAAGCGCCTGGAGTTGCCCGGAGGTGCCGCCCTGATCATCCATGATCAGCACGCGGCGTTGGCTGAGCGGCTCGGCGCGCAGCCGCTCAAGGCTGCTGCTGATAAAGAAGCTGATCTCGCTGAGGGCGATGGGCTGATCGGGGAGGAAGGCGCAGCCGAGGATCGTCTCCATGCCCACATTGCGCACGTTCTTGACGCTGATCTTCAGCCCGGTGATGTCCAGATCGGGGCGGCTGACATCGAGAAAGAGCACCTCGCCCTTCTCCACCGCGCCTTGCAGCCTCAGCCCACAGCCGCCGTGGCTGAGATCGGTCAAGCGCGCGGGGCGGGCGCTGCCGCGCTTGAGCCGCAGGGCGCAGGGGAGGTCCACCTCGACGCGCTGATGACGGCGCACGCTGACGTGGGTGATCTCCACCGGCCAGCTCACGCGCAAGAGCGGGTTCTGCTCGCGGTTATCCCAGCCCTGCACGACGGCGTTGAACGCGCAGGCTTGGCCGTCGAGGAGGAACTGAAACGCGCAGCTCTGCCCCTGCTGGAGCATGACATAGGTGCCGTTGGGCGCCTTGGGCCGATCGAGGGAGATGTAGTGATCTCGATGCCAGCCGCGGATGACAGACTTAAAGCGCCGCCCTTGAAGCGCGCCGAGGTGCATCAAGGTGACGGCGCCGACCGACAGGGACTCTTCAACTGAGGGGCGCATAAGCTCTCGTCAATCGATCGCCACAGGAATAAAAGTAGGACCGCAACCCAACACCGCCTTTTCGGGGGGACACTGTATGAAGAGCACCGTGGAATTAAAAGAGGGCATGGCCTTCGAGGTCAGCTTGGACGGCCACCGCTTTATGATCGACGCCCACGCGGCGGTCGGCGGCCAAGACAAGGGGCCGCCGCCCAAGGCCCTGCTGCTGCCCGCGCTGGGCGGCTGCGCGGCGATGGACGTCGTGTCGATCCTGCGCAAGATGCGCCAAGACGTCACCGCCCTGCGGGTGGAGCTGGGCAGCGGCGTCGCCGACACGCACCCCAAGATCCTCAAAGACATCACCGTCACCTTTCACATCGACGGCGTGGTCGATCCTGCGCGCGCCTGGCGGGCCATTGACCTCTCACGAGAGACGTACTGCGGCGTCTCGGCGATGCTGCGCGACAAGGCCGAGATCACCTACGCGCTGATCCTCAACGGCGCGCCCGTCGAGGCCCCCTAAGCCGCGCCCATCGACGGCCCACCGCCTCACAGCGCCCTCCTGGTTCCACTCCCGCCTCGATTGCGTTAAAGACGCCTATGCGTTTTGACCCCATCGCCATCATCGGTCGCGCCTGCGTCTTGCCTGGCGCCGACAGCCCCCGTGCCCTCTGGGCCGCCCTCATCGACGGCGCCGATCTCATCGGCGAGGCCCCCCCTGATCGCTGGCGGGTCGATCCCGCGCGGCTCAGCGGCCCTGATCCCGTCGCCCACGCGCGGGGCGGCTATGTCTTCGACTTTCAGCCCGACCTCAGCGGGCTCAAGATCCCCGAGGCGACGCTGACGGGCCTCGATCCGCTCTTCCAGCTGGCGATCCACGCCGCGCGCGCCGCCCTTGAGGACGCGGGCCAGCCGCGCGGCGCGGCGGGGGCCATCTTGGGCAACCTCTCCTTCCCCTCTAGCGCCATGTCGCGCTTCGCCGAGGCGGTCTGGCGTGGTGATCCAACCCCTGATCCGCGTGATCGCTTTATGTCGGGGCTGCCCGCGCTCCTGCTGCGCGAGGCGCTGGGCCTCCAAGGCCCCACCTTCGCCCTTGACGCCGCCTGCGCCAGCGGCCTCTACGCCATCCGCTACGCCTGCGACGCCCTCCATCGGGGGGAGGCCGAGGTGATGCTGGGGGGCGCGGTCAACCGCGCTGATGATTTGTTTATACATATGGGCTTTACGGCGCTCAACGCGATGAGCCCATCGGGCCGCAGCCGCCCCTTTGACGCCGAGGCGGACGGCTTGATCCCCGCAGAGGGCGCGGCCTTCGTGGTCCTCAAGCGCCTCACCGACGCTCGCCGCGATGGAGACACCATACACGGCGTCATCCGCGCAGTGGGTTTATCCAATGATGGCCGCGACGGGGGCCTCTTGGCGCCCTCCAAGGCGGGGCAGATCAGGGCGATGCGCGCCGCCTACGCCGAGAGCGGCCTCGATCCCAAGGAGATCGCCTACCTGGAGTGCCACGCCACGGGGACGCCCGTGGGCGACGCCGTGGAGATCGAGAGCGCGGCGGTGGTCTTTGAGGGCCATGAGGGCCTCAAGATCGGCTCACTCAAGGGCAACATGGGCCACCTCATCACCGCCGCAGGTGTCGCCGGGCTGATCAAGGTCATCGAGGGCCTGCGTCACCAACACTACCCGCCCTCGCGCCCCCCCGACGCGCCGCATCCGGCCCTGGCGGGGCGCCCCTTGAGCGTGATGGGCGCGGCGACGCCCTGGAGCGGGCCGCGACGCGCCGCCGTCTCCGCCTTTGGCTTCGGCGGCAACAACGCTCACCTGATCGTGGAGGCGGATCACCCCGAGATCCCCCTGCCCAAGAGCCCCTTGAGCGCGGCGCTGGCGCCAGGGGCGGATGAAATCGTCATCGTCGGCCTGGCGGCGCGGACGGGCGCGCCCCTGGAGGCGATCACGCTGCCTTGGGATCTGCGCGGCGCGCCGCCCAAGGATCTGGAGGTGGCCTTACCGCAGCAGCTGGCGTTGCTCTCCGCCGCCTTGGAGGCCACGGCGGGGCTGGACTTGAGCCCCTCGCGCGCGGGCACCTTTGTGGCCATGCTCACCGACCCGGAGGTGTGCCGCTACGGCCTACGCTGGCGCAGCCCCGCCGCCTTGGGCGATCAGATCATCGCCCCCTTGGGCGCGGCGGGCGTGCTGGGGACCATGCCCAACATCATCGCCAACCGGCTCAACAGCCAGCTCGATCTTCAGGGGGGCAGCTGCGTCATCTCCGCCGAGGCGCGCGGTGGCCTAGAGGCGCTGCGCCTCGGCGTCGCCGCGCTGCGGGCCGGGGCGCTGGATCTGGCCCTGATCGGCGCCGTGGAGATGGGCTACAACCCCGTCCACGCCGCCGCCCTCGCCGCGCTCATCCCCCACGCCGCCCCCGATGACGCCGCCGTGGTCTTGGCGCTGCGCCGCCGCGCCGACGCCGAGGCCCTCGGCGCGCCGATCTATGGCGCGCTGTCCTTCGAGGGGACAAGCGCGCCCTTGGCGCCGCGCGCGGGGGTCTACGGCCACGCCGCCCGCGCGCTCTTGGAGATCATCGAGGCGCTCAAGGGCGATGAGGCGGGCTACATCGAGGTGATCGATCAGCTCCAAGGGCGCGATGGGGTCTGGGTGCAGCCCATCAAGCGGCCGCCGACGCCGCCGAGCCCCCAGGGGCGCGTCACGCCCGCCCATTGGCCGCCCCCCGATCCCTTCCCCCCGCCGCCGCGCGCCGATCACGCCGCGCCGTGGCGCCCTGCGGGGCCTTCGTCCATGCCCCCCGCGCCGCGCCTGGCGCCGATCATGGCCGTAGAGCCGGAGATCACGCCGCCCACGCCGGAGATCACGCCGCCCACGCCGGAGATCACGCCGCCCACGCCGGAGATCACGCCGCCCACGCCGGAGATCGAGGGGGTGATGGGGCGATGGGGCGCCTACTCCGCCCAGCTGGCGGCCCTTCAAGGCGCCTTTACGGCCCAGAGCGAGGCCCTCCACGCCCAGTTCTTGGCGACCCAAGCGCGATCCGTCGCCGCGCTGCTGACCTACGCCCAAAATCAGGCCGCCGCGCCGCTGATCTGCGCCCAAAATCAGGCCGCCGCGCCGCCTCCAGAGGCCCCCAAGCGGGAGATCCGCCGCGCGCGCGGGCCGATGCGCCCCTCAGCCCCGCAGATCACCCATCATACGCCCGTGATCGCGCACCCGACGATCACGCAAGCTGCTGTTAAATCCGAAGAAAATAGCCAAGCATCGCCCAAAGAGATCACCGGCCCCGTCTTCGACCGCGCGGCCCTGGAAATCCACGCATCAGGGGCGATCTCGACGATCTTTGGCCCCCTGTTTGAAGGTCAAGATGGCTACGCGCGGCAGGTGCGGATGCCGGAGCCGCCGCTGCTCCTCGCCGACCGCGTGATCGGCCTCGACGCGACGCCCGGCAGCATGGGCAAGGGCACGATCTGGACAGAGACGGACGTGGGCAGCCAGGGCTGGTATCTCAACGAGGGGCGGATGCCCGCGGGGGTGATGATCGAGAGCGGCCAAGCGGACCTGATGTTGATCTCTTATCTGGGGATCGACGCCCTTAACCGGGGCGCGCGCGTCTATCGGCTGCTGGCCTGCGAGCTGACCTACGCCGGGCAGCTGCCGCGCCCCGGCGAGACGCTGCGCTATGACATCCACGTAGACGGCCACGCCCGCCACGGCGACGTGCGCTTGTTCTTCTTTCACTATGACTGCCGCGTCGGCGATGAGATCCGCCTCAAGGTGCGCCAAGGGCAGGCGGGCTTTTTTACGGATCAAGAGCTGGCCGACTCGGCGGGCGTGATCTGGTCGCCGGAGGCGGCGGGGTTCACCCCTGGGGCGCGCCAAGATCCCCCCGAGGGGCCGCCCCCGCCCGCGCGGCTCGACGACGCCCAGCTTGAGGCGCTCAGCGAGGGCGCCATCTGGCGCGCCTTCGGCCCCGGCTGGGATCGCTGCCAGACCCACACGGCCACGCCCAAGATCCAAGGCGGGCCGATGCGCTTCCTGCGCGAGATCGTCGCCTTGGATCATCAGGGCGGCCCGGCGGGGCGCGGCTATCTGCGCGCTGACAGCCCCATCACGCCCGAGGACTGGTACTTCAAGGGGCACTTTAAGAATGATCCCTGTATGCCCGGCACGCTCATGTTCGAGGGCTGCCTTCAGGCGATGTCGGTCTACCTCATCAGCCTCGGCTACACCCGTCAGCGCGACGGCTGGCGCTTCGAGCCGGTGCCCGAGGAGACATATCACCTGATCTGCCGTGGGCAGGCGACCCCGAGCGCGCGGCAAATCACCTATGAGGTCTTCGTCGATGAGATCATCGCCGGGCCGCTGCCGACCCTCTACGCCGACATCCTCTGCACCATCGACGGGCTCAAGGCCTTCTATACACGGCGGATGGGGCTGCGGCTGGTGCCGGACTGGCCCTTGGCGCGGCGGCCTGAGCTGCTCGACGGCGTGCTTGATCCGCGCGCCGTGGCCTTGGAGGGGCTGCGCTTCGACTACGCCGCGATGCTCGCCAGCGCCTGGGGGCCGCCTTCCCACGCCTTCCCCGGCTTTGAGCGCTTCGACGGCGCGCGGCGCGTGGCCCGCCTGCCTGGGCCGCCCTATCACTTTATGAGCCGGGTCATCCACGTCGAGGGCGGCGCGCCGGGCGCGCTGCGCGTGGGCACGACGATCGAGCTGGCCTATGACATCCCCCCCGACGCCTGGTACTTCCGCGAGAACGGCGCGGCGACCATGCCCTTCTGCGTGCTCCTTGAGGCGGCCTTACAGCCCTGCGGCTGGCTGGCGAACTTCGTCGGCTCGCCGCTGACCGTGGACACGGACTTGAGCTTTCGCAACCTCGACGGCGAGGGCACGCTCAAGGCCGAGATCCTGCCCAGCGCAGAAACGCTGCGCACGCGCGTGACGCTGACGTCGTTATCGCGCAGCGCGGGGATGATCATCGAGGGCTTCAAGGTCCGCTGCTTTATCGGCGCCGAGGAGGTCTACACGCTGGAGACGGTCTTCGGCTACTTCCCCAAGGCGGCGTTGGAGAACCAAGTGGGCTTGTCCACGAGCGAGGCGCAGCGGGCGAAGCTGACGACGCCCTCAACCCTCAGCGTCGATCTGCGCGCGCCATCGCCGCGCCGAGGGCCGAGGCTGGCGGCGCCGATGCTGCGGATGATCGATCGGGTCACGGGCTACTGGCCGGAGGGCGGCCCGGCGGGCCTGGGCGCGGCGCGGGCGGAGAAGGACGTGGAGGCGGGGGCGTGGTTCTTCAAGGCGCACTTCTTCCAAGATCCGGTGCAGCCGGGCTCCTTGGGCCTTGAGGCGCTCTTACAGCTCTTACAGTGGGTGATGCTGACGCAGATCGATGAGGCCGTCGAGGGTCACTTTGAGCCCATCGCCTTAGGCGAGGCGCTGCGTTGGCGCTATCGCGGGCAGGTCTTGCCCGAGGATGGGGTGATCACCACGACCTTGGCGCTGACGCGGCTGGTCCGCGATGAGGCGGGGCTGACGGCGTGGGCGGATGGGGATCTATGGATCGACGGCAAGCGGATCTATGAAGCCGAGGGCTTAGCGATGCGCGCGATCTTGCCCGCGCGGTCGCTCAATCGATGAAGCGCTGGGTGTACTCATCGACGCAGCCATCTGGCGCGCTGACGTCGGTGTCATAGGTGAGATCGAGGCGGCCTGTGCCCTCAAGGCGTCGCGCGAAGAGGGCGCCGTCGATCTTGAGATCGCCGACGAACTCGATATCCACCTCGGGGGCATAGATGGCGCCGATAAAGGTCGCATTGCCCACGCTCATCAGCGCGCCGCCTTGCCCGCCCATATAGAGGCGCAGCGCCCGCGCCGAGGCCCCCGCCGCGCCGAAGTGCAGGTTACCCACGGACTTGATCGTGCCGCTCGTCCACAGCTCCAGCGCGCCGCCGTCCTCGATCTGGATATTGAGATCGCCGACGCTCTCCAGATCGCCTTCGATAAAGAGCCGGACGCGGCCTCTGATCTTGATCGCGCCGTTGCCGACCAGCTCACCGCCACGAGCGAAGTAATACTCACCGGACTCAAAGACCACCTCACGGGCGCCGAGGCCGGAGATCAGGTCATTATCATTGTCATTGCGGCGCTGAGCGACCTCGGCGGCCACGTCGATGATCTCCTTGGCGCCGCAGCCACACGGCGCGCCTCGATAATGAAAGCCTCGGCGGCCATTTTGATAACGCACATCGCCCACGGCGTCGAAGTCACCGGTGAGGAAGAGATCGCCGCCGATGGTGAGATCGCCGACGACGCTGAGATCGCCATCGATCCAGGCATCGCCGCCCACGGACCAATCGCCCACCACATCGAGGCCACGCCCGCTGATGAGGGCGCCATTGAGGTGAAGATCGCCGACGCCCTCCAAGCCGCCGGCCACGTCCATCCCGCCATCGACATTAAAATCACCCACCACGTCCACCCGGCCATTAACGCCGACGTGTGCCAAGCCGGGGTCATCGCCGACGAGCCCGCTATGGGATGAGGTGACGACGCCCTCGCCCACGTTATCGAGATCCCCGCACAGGCACAGCGCGCGTTGAAACACCTCATCGCGTTCGACGGCGATAAAGCTGCTGGCGCAGCTTTGGGTCAGCGCGCTCTCTTGTGCGGCGATCTTGGGGTTATCGCGGTTGAAGTCTTCATCGATGGCGTCGAAGTTGGACAGGCCATCGTCTAAGACGCAGGCGTGCAGGGTCAGCAGCAGTCCCATCATGCACAGGCGCGAGGCGTTGTTCATGGTCATCTCTCCATATGGCGTGAGGAAGTGTAAGGAGCGCGGCCCATCGACGCAGCCCCGACCGTAATAATCTAGCCTGAGCACATGGATGCGATCTGCCCAGCGAGATTTCAGGCTCGGCGGACGGGCCTACTCCGCCTGGCCGCTTGACTTTGACACCTCCTCAACCTCACGCGCGGCGGCTCGCCAGGTCAGCCGCAGATCGATAAAGACGACGAGCGGCAAGAGAAAGGGCGACCCACCGATGAGAATGCTGAGTCCCCCCTTAACACAGACATCGAGGCCCAGGATGAAGAGCAGCGCCAACGCCCCAGAGGCAA
Organism: Myxococcota bacterium; assembly: GCA_018813065.1. Lineage (GTDB taxonomy): Bacteria > Myxococcota_A > Bradymonadia > UBA7976 > UBA1532 > JAHJCH01. The sequence goes on along the minus strand of JAHJCH010000044.1, from coordinate 37,795 downwards.
AGAGGGCCTTACGTTGACGGCGGGCAAAGCGCGCACGCGCGAGGAGATCGCGGTGACCGCATTGGGGACAAGGGGCGATCTCAAGGAGCAGCCTTGCTCGGGCCTCGGCGAGGCGCGAGGCGCGGCGTGTGGCGACGAACTTCGCCGAGACACCTTTGCGATCATCAAAGCCAGGAACGGCATAGGTGCGGCCCATCCCATAGGCGCGCATTCTCCCTGCCCAACCGCAGTGTGTGCAAGCGGCCTGCGCCTCCATACAGATGAAACGCTGGGCCGTCTCTATCGGGATTTGGACAGGGATAAACAACACCACCTCTGCTCGAATCTTGACGGGCCTTGAAGTCTTTGATCAACGGGTCATTTTGACGCAAGCCGCCCTAAGCAGGTGGCGCCCGCATGCCCAGCTTTGACGCGCCGTCGGGTATCGTTCACGTGCTTCTGAGGGGATGACACTCTGAGGATCGAGGCGATGGAGCTTCAAAGATCAAAGAAGCACATGGATGCCACCTCCTCCGCCTCACCGGGCTCGACCTCTTCTATGTGCGGGCTTGTCCCGAGGCGCTCGACTGGCTCGATTGAGCCTCAAGGGTTGTTTGGCCTGCATCGCCAACACGCCCTGCTCCGCCTCTGAGCGACTTTTGTGGTATTCGTTGCGCTGAGAATCAAGAGACATCCACGAAGGGGACATCTCATGCGAAGGTGGCGAGCGGTTGTCTTTCTCTATGCGCTGAGCGTCTCGATCACTTGGGCGCAGGCTTGGCCCGATCAAATGACGGTTGCTCAGGGGGCGAAGGACGGCGCGAAAGACGCGGCGCTTATCGTGGCGATTGAGAATTACGAGCATGTTTCAGGGGTGACCGGGGCGCGGCGTAACGCGGCGGCGTGGAAGGCGTGGCTGGAGCAGACGCGCGGCGTGCCCTATGTCAAGGTATTGCTCGATAGCCAAGCCAAGCACGGCTGGAAGCGCGGCGGCAAGGCAGGAGGTATCCTCGCTGACGTGGAGCAGATGGCGCGTAAGGTCAAGAAGGGTGGCATGTTGTGGTTTGTCTTTATCGGACACGGCGCGCCGGGTGAGGGCGGAGAGGGCGGCTTATTATTGGGCGCGGACGTAGAGCAAACCGTGGAGAGCTTTGAGATGCGTGGTCTCCCCGTGAAGTCGGAGCTGTTACCACGTCTGCGTAAGGCGCCACAGGCGGTGGCGATCTTGGACGCCTGCTTTAGTGGTTTGGATGGCGGCGGTCGGCGCTTTATCAAGGATCTTCAGCCGGTCTTGCACGCCAAGCTGAACTCTGTGCCTGGTAACGTGATTGTTTTGACCGCCGCGAAGAGTGATCAATTCGCGGGGCCTCTCCCTGGAGCCTCACGCCCGGCGTTTAGTTATTTGGCGCTGGGCGCGCTGCGCGGCTGGGCCGATAGCACGGGTCAAGGCGTGATCACGGCAGGGGATGTGCGGCGTTATGTCGAAGATACATTGATGGTTTCGTTGACTGATCGTGTGCAGCAGCCCGACTTGAACGGCGACGCGCGGGTGATCTTGGCGCGTGGAGCCACGGAGCGGCGACCGTCGGTGGAGCGAGCGGTTGAGGCGCCTCAAGGTCTAAATCTCATGCCAGATGTCCCCAGGGCGAGCGGAGACTACGCCGCGATCATGGCGGCGGCCACCGAGGCGGATCGGCTGAAGGCGCGCTTGGCTGAGTTGAAGCGTCAGGAGGAGGCCGAGCGCGCCGCGCGGTCGCGCGTGTTTTATGTGAAGCTCGATGAGGAGTGGGCGCAGGTGAGGCCGATCATTCAGCGCGGCGATCAGCACGGAGAGCGCGCCTTGGTGACCTTTTTGTCTCGGTGGGCAGGCAAAGAGTTTCCCAATCGCTACGCCGACGAGGCGCGGGCGTTGCTTGAGCGCGCCGCGCGTCAGCAGTCGGCGCAAACGCAAGCGCAGTCTTTCGCGGGGGCGTGGCGGGGGACGTACACTTGCCGTCAGGGAAACACCGGCTTGAGCTTGAAGATCGAGGTGTCTTCATCTGAGCTGCGCGCGATTTTTAAGTTTTATCCCACCTCGACGAACGCGGAGGCGAAGTCAGGGGCCTTCTCAATGACGGGTCGTGTCTTGAGCGATGGCTCCTTTAAGCTCGCTCCTGAGCGGTGGATCGATCATCCTTCTAACTATGAGATGGTGGGGATGGAGGGGCGCTTGGATGTCCATCAACAGCGCCTGTCCGGCAAAATCATCACGCCAGGTTGTTCTACATTCGATCTGCGCAGATAGCCGAAGACCCAGGCAAGTTCGCTTGAGCCTTTTGAGACATTGAGTCAGCGCCCAGTATCCGACCACGCAAGTATTGGGGGCTGACGGTTTGGTGAGCCCAGGTTCTCCAAGGCCCGCTTCAGCGCAGGTGTCGGCTCGAACGCGCGGTCCATGATCTCCACCAAGCTCTTCACCTCCTCATCGCTGAGTTGCAGGCCCCCAGGCGCCCTGCCTCGATCACGGATCTTGTCCAAGACTGGAAGATCGAGCACATGGGTACTCTCTTCGTCCCGCGCCAGGATCGCTCGTCCCTCCGCCGCTTGGCGGACAATCCACGCCGCGAGGGTCGTCAGCTCTCGCAGCAGCTCTGCCTTCTGGTTGCTTCGCAGGCCCAACTCGTGTTGGAGCATCTCGAGTTCTGTCTCAAGGATTGCGCTGGTTTTGGCTTGGAAGCGTGACATTGCTCCTCCCTCCTCAGCTTAAAAGTGAGCAAAATTTTACTCGCAATCTCGCGGTTAAAAAGGAAGGTATCAAGCCCACCGTGCTCCCAAAGCAGGTCGCTGAGGCGATGACACTCTGAGGATCGAGGCCATTGAGCTTCAAAGATCAAAGGAGCACATGGGTGCCACCTGCTCAAGCCGGGTGCCACATGCTCAAGCCGGGCCAGCGCTCCGCTTATGGAACCCATAGTGTCCGACCCCGTTGGCAAGGCACTATGGGCGCACGAGGGGTCCAGTCGAACTCACGGACTCAACGCGGCGGGGAACAGAGTCGCGTCGAATGGGATCTTCGTGAGGTCACGGCCGGAAACGAGAAGGACCCTAGCGTTTGCGCAGATGCTGTGCCAGAGATCTGCGTCGCGCGGCAGTCGCTCCACGGCGAGCGCAGTGAACACGAGAAAATTCGGGTTCGCTCGCTCAATCTGCCCACGATAGTGGAGAATCTGGCCGAGGCCGACGCGCATCTGTGCTGTCTCGTTGTCATCTGTCATGGATTTGACTTCAACGACAAATAGGGCGTCTTCTGCATCGCGCCAGGCCAAGTCAAAGTCAGGTGTGACGTCAGATGGCGACAACGGTTCAAGTCCTGCCTCTACTACGAGTCCGGCCAGCCTATCCTGCAGCAGAGCATGGGCGAGACGCGCCCTCTCTGTCTGTTCAGCACTATACTCAACAGCCACAACCTCAGGATGTGATCCAGTGGGCTCTCGCTGTGCCCGGCGATAGCCCACTCCCCATCTGTCTGTGGAGATGACTGCCTTCGACTTGAGCCATAATAGCATGCCAGGTTGCTCAGGGTGTGATCCCACATCTTCGAAGTACCTTGCCCAGAAAGTTAGAATCGCAGCGTGGTCGTCCTGTTGAGCGGTTCCTGACGTGTGGAGATCCTTCCACGTCTTCTCAAAGCTTCGTAGCCTGAACTCTCGCTCCTTGGTCTTGCCTATTGTCCTTGCAATGATTCGGTCATCTCTCACTTGGATGATCCGGATTTGGGAGCGTTGGGCGAGGGTTGGGATGATGGCGCCCACTTCCTGTTGAGCGCGTGTCTTGATGTGATTCCATGCATCCTCGAATGTGAGGTACTCAGCAAATAGCGCTCGACTCATGCCTCGGGCTCCTTTGCAAGGCTGAGATAGCGCTCGAGTGCCTGTGCCGCAGTTGTTGAGACCAGGTGCTTTGCCACCTGCTTGAAGGCCGAAGAGAGGCCCCATGCACGTTCAACGTTGATACTGCACATGGCTGACTCGACGATTCTTCGGCGCAACGACTTGGTGTCGCTGGCAACTTCAGCCACCTCGTAGATTGTCCGCCGGTCCGACAGGACGATGGTCGCGCAGTTCTCGAGAGCACGCCCGAGAAGCAGGTCGATAAGTCTCGACGGCTCTGTGGGCAGCCCTTCATTCCAGATGTTCCAGAAGACAGGTCGGCATCCATGCGACTCGGCCTCAAGAAGTCCTCGGAAGAAGACAGATGAGTCGAGCAGCTCGCGACCCTCGACAGGGATGACCCAAACAGGCTTCCTGCCAGCAGGTGTCGTCGAGCTCATCGCTGGCTTCCATGCACGACCACTAAGGATTTCGGGGCTCTCTCCGGCCAGTCGTATCGAAACCGCATCTCCGCGGGCCTCAGCTCCGGCCTTCTTTGAAGAGGGGGCGAGCAGATGAAACGGATCTCTACTCGCTGGTGGAGGCGCCAGCTCGATATCGACTAGATGAAGGTCGCGGTCTTCGGCTCGTGAGATCGGCACAGATGGATAGTTAGGTAGCGTGCTCGTGGCTTCCTGCCCGTTGGACAGGTATCCGAAGGGTGTTGCCGAGTGTGCCATCTTGAAGAACTCATGCATGGTGCAGAGCGAGGCAATGCCCAGTTCGACTGATCGGAGGCGAAGAGCCGTCTGCCACTTCAGCGACATCGCATTAGTCGAGTCGAAGCTTGGGTTGAACCAGACGCGAGCGCCCGCTCTGGCAAGATGGCGTTGAAGGAGACCCAAGTAAAGATCATGGCAGATTGTTGCACCAACGGTCACTCCGTTGATGCTGAACACTGGCAGATCTGTTTTCGGCGACCAGTCGGGGCTGTCAAATGCAACCCGGCTGGCGGTGGAGTGCTTTCGATACTCTATGCGTTGGCGACCATCCGGTTCGACATGTCGGAGCACTTCCCATCCATTCTCGGAACTGCCGAAGAGAACGTGGATTCCTACAGTCTTTGCGAGCGCCGTCGACTGCCGGATCGCGCGATCGAGATTCTGTGCATTGCTCCAGCCTTCTGGAAGAAGGAGCACGTCCACATGCTGGCCCTCAAGGATCTCGGAGGGGGGAAGGCTCGGAGCGTCCAGCTCAGAAGGGTATTCGGGAACGAACAGTGCGACGCGGAAGTGGTCGCTTCTCATGGGCTTGCGTTCGGGTGCCGTCATGGGGCTCATTCCTCCACTCAGTCGTAGGCGCGACAAGGCAAGGCGGCGGGGATGACCTCGTCCGTCGTAGAAGATCGCTTGGATGGAGAGCGCCTCTGCGGTTCCTTCAGCCCGCCGACCTGATTGAGGTGCCTGGCCGCGCAACCAAGCAGCTTCTTCATTTGGAGGGCCTCTTCGTTCTTCATGGAACCGTCGTTCTTCGGGTCGGGCCTGCGTGACGACGGACCATGTGCTCTCCAATCTACACAGAAGGGCGGGTTCGAGATCAGATAGTCCGCCTGAAGGTCCGGCGGGCCATCATCGGTCAGTCCCTGCCCGAAGACCTTGAGTCGGGCCTGGGGGTTGAGCCGGGCCAGGTGCTCCTCGGCGACCGACAGCATCTCGCCCGTCCTGCAGGCAGGGTTGCACGTGGTGCGGATGATGCCGGGCTTGTGGAGCATGGTCTCATTCTCGGCAAAGAGCAGGTTCACCATGAAGCAGATCACCTCACGGGGCGTGAAGTGCTCGCCGGCGGTCTCGTTCGACTGTTCCGAGAACTTGCGGATCAGATCCTCGAAGATGAAGCCCATCTCGTGATTGCCGAGCAGGACCAGGAAGGGCAGGATCACCCGCCCGTACTCGGAGGGCTTATAGTTGCCCCGCAAGAGGCCGGCGACGGACCAGATGAAGCCGACCTTGTCGGAGAAGTTGGGTGTCAGGTGGGAATCTCCAGTCAGTGCGGAGCGCGACGACCTGAATGTTACCACGAAGCGGGCCCCCACATGAAGCGCCAGGAGCAGGAAAACGCGCTCCTCACCGACAAGTGTCACCCATGTGCTCCAACTGCCAGATAGAGGTGTCACCCATGTGCTCCAACCGACGGTCAGCTCACAGGAGCACGTGGGTGCCACCTACTCCGGTGCCACCTACTCCGGTGCCACCTACTCCAGCCACCTGCTCCAGACAGTTCGTCGAAAAAAAGTATCGATGGGGATAGTGTTGCAATCACGTTTACTTACATCGGCTTGCTTGAACTTCCTCTTCTCCAGGCGGCTGCGGTTCATCAATGTCAGTTGGTCGAGCACCCTTGCCAGCGGACCCCAGGTCGCTACACTGGGTGCCTTTTCAGATCAGGGCAGTGGAGGAAGAAGGATGGCGATACAGCCCAAGTTCCGGCAGTTCGATGAGGCGATCAAGCTCAGGCGATTCGACGAGAACGCTGAACTCCGCGAGAAACGCGACCGCGTGTTGAAGAGGCTGCGGGAAGGGATCGAGCGGCGGTTCCCAGATAGATCCACGCGCCCGAAGTTCGAGACGTTCAACCAGGGCAGCTACGAGATGGGGACCGGCGTGAAGCCAGTGAACGGGCGCGACTACGACATCGACGTGGGCGTTCGGTTCGACATCGAAGCAAACCAGTATGACCCCGTTGTCGTCAAGAGGTGGGTCCACGAAGCCGTGAAGGAGCACACGAGCGACGTGCAGTTCCGCCGCCCTTGCATCACGGTATTCTATAAGTGTGCAGGCGAGACGGCCTACCACGTTGACCTCGCCGTCTACGGCAAGGACTTCTGGGGGTCGGACATGCTCGCCGTGGGGAAGGAGCACTCGTCGGCCGACCAGCGGAAGTGGGAGTCCTCGAAACCGACCGAGTTGACGAAGCTGATTGGAGACCAGTACTCCGGCGAGGACGCTGACCAGTTTCGGCGGGTCATCCGATACCTGAAGCGGTGGAAGGACGTGAACTTCTCCGCCGAGGGCAACGCCGCTCCCCGAGGTATCGCCCTCACGGCCTGCGCCTACCACTGGTTCGAGCCCTCGAAGACCTCGTCATTCTGGTCGTCGGAGCCCGTGCAGTACAACGACCTCGACGCCATGACGCGCTTGGTGAAGCAGACCCTGGCGTGGTTCTTGTGGGGCGGGCGCCTGAGCGTCACGTTGCCGGTGTCGCCCGGCAACAACCTGTTCGAGAAGATGACCGACCAGCAGATGGCCGAGTTCAAAGGCAAGCTGGAGCGACTCCACGACGCTCTGATTGCGGCGGCCAACTGCGCATCCACGAATGAGGCCAAAGCGTGTCGCCACCTCATCGGGGTCCTGGGTTCGGACTTCCCCGCCTGAGCGAGATGTCGAGCACGCGCATCCCCAACACAGTGAAGCTCGCCCCGCCTGAGCGAGATGTCGAGCACGCGCATCCCCAACACAGTGAAGCTCGCCCAGGTGGGGCGAGCAGGAGGCCTGAGCAAGATGTCGAAGACGAGCATCCCCAACAAGGTGAAGCTCGCCCTAGTGGGGCGAGCAGGAGGCCGGTGTGAGTACCCGGGCTGCAACAAGCGCCTGGACCTCGACGAGCTGACCTCGCGCCGGATGAACCTGTCGGTGTTCGCCCACATCGTCGCAGACAGCCCCGATGGGCCGCGAGGCGATGCGGTGAGGTCAACACTTCTCGCCAGTGAGATCGACAACCTGATGCTGCTGTGCTTCGACCACCACAAGATGATCGACGTGGATGCCATCGAGGATCACCCCGAGCTGACCCTGTTCAGGTTCAAGCAGGAGCACGAGGAACGGGTGGCGAACCTGCTGGACATCCACGCGGTGCACAAGACGCGGCTCCTCTTTGTGAAGGCCAACATTGGCGGGCGCACCACAGTCGTGTCCCGCGAGAGCGCCCGCGCCGCAGTGCTCCCAATGTATCCCGAGCGCGACGACCTCCTGATCGACCTCAGCACCCTCGCCGTCCGTGACGACGAGCCGTCGTTCTGGAGTCGCTCTGCCGAGGAGATTGTCCGGCAAGTCAACGAACGACTACGACCCACACTCGCGAACCAGACGCCGACCTCCATCGCCGTCTTCGCCCTGGCCCCGATCCCCCTGCTGATGGTGCTGGGGCGAGCCCTCGGGGACATTGCTGCGGTCCACGTCTTCCAGAAGCACCGGGCGCCAGACTCGTGGGCGTGGGAGAACCAGCGGGGTGATGCGGACGACAGGTTCATGCTCGACGCACCCGACGCGGGGGCGGAGCAAGGCGACGTGGCCTTCGTCCTCTCCGTGAGCGGCGTCGTTCACGAGAATGAGGTCTATGCCTCACTGCCGGGTCAGGTGCCCATCTGGCGCATCTCGGCAAGCCGCCCACAGGTGGACTTCGTTCGAACCCGCGATCTGTTGGCTGAGTTTTCGGGGTTGTTCCGCCAAGCCCTCCACGACATCCGCCGTGTCCACGGCCCGGACGTGCGGATCCACCTCTTCCCGGCTGTCCCCAACTCGGTGGCCATCGAGTGCGGCAAGGTGCTGTTGCCCAAGGCCGACCCCGCAGTCCGGGTGTACGACCGCAACAGGAACAAGGCGGGCTGGGTCTTCGCGCTCGACTTGCTTGGGGGCGCCGAAGCGGTCGAGACGGCGCCGGACTAGCGTGCGGCAGTCGCCTCGGCGGTGGGCGTCCGGGGTGGAGGTGTCACCCAGGGTAGAGATGTCACCACCGACTGAGGTGTCACACCGACTGAGGTGTCACCCATGTGCTCCAACTGCCCACCGACTGAGGTGTCACCCATGTGCTCCAACTGCCGACGGGGATGTTCGATGGTCTCCGACGGAGGTCTCTGTGCGCGAACCGACCGTCAACTCACCGGCTGCGCCTCGCCGGTCGAGTGACTGACCGAGGCCACCCTCAACGTGGACTGCGCCGCCTAAAGCTCCGACAAGCCCCAACTCGTCGCCGGAAACCCCGACAGCGCGGGCGCGCTGACCCAAGACTGAATCGCGCTGTAATCCAAGAGCGGCGGTGTCGTGACCGTCGTCTGACAAGGCGCGCCGCTGGGCGTGTGGGTGCCCGGGATGCGCTGCCACGCCACTTGGCCCGGCTTCATGATCTCGGCAAAACAAGGATAGGTGGCCTCGGCCACCGGCGTGGCCGCCAAGTCCAACCAACGCACGTCCGTAAAGTCATCGCCGATCACCCCTTCGCTGTAGGCAGGCTCAGCGACGCCCTCGACGATATAGCCCAAACGCCACCGCGTCCCCGGTTGACCCACCGCCACCAGGGGCGCCCGCTCCCCGTTGAAGGCGATGTAGGGCAGCTCCACGCTGAAGGGATAGGCCATCCCCTCAGGCAAGATCAGGGGCTCAAGCTGCTGCGTTTGGCGGTTTACACGCCAGTAGTCGATTGAGTTGGGGCCGATAAAGGCCGGGGGCGGGTCGTCGAGGTTGACGTTGGCGTTCATCAAGAGGCTGAGCCCCTCGCGGACACGCTGCTCGTAGGGGTGCTCGCCGTTGGCGAGTTGGCGCGGTTGGTGGCCCGCGCGCAGCAGGATGTCAAAGTGAAAGGGGACGCCAAACTCGCTGAGCTTGAGGCCGTATTGCACCTGATGGGCGTAGGGCACGATGAAGTCGTGGCCCGTAATCTCCAACTCGATCTGGGTGCCGGCCTCGGCCAGCCCGGCAAGGTAGCGCGGCGAGATGAGGCTGAGACGCTGATCGGCGTCGGCGGGGTCACGCGCGCCGTTGAGCACATAGAGGTGGGCGCTGACCCGATCCATGCCCGCCATATCAGGGCGTCCACAGCCCGCCGGGTAGCGCCAGTCGGCGCGCCAGGCGTCGGCGAGGCCCACGCTCCAGCCCGCCGCGTTGAGGAGGCCGGGGAAGGTGGGGCTGGCCCATGTCGCCAGTGTGCCGATGCGCGTGGGCACGGCGACGGCCACGCCGAGGATCACGCGATAGTTGAGCCTTCGAGGATTGCTGGCGATCATCAACGTGGTCAGCCCGCCTCGCGAGCCGCCAAAGAGAATCAAGTTGCGACGGTGGGCGCCAAAGCGCGCCGCGACTTGATCGATCATGGCGGCGAAGAGGTCCTGGGCGCCCTCGTTCATCGTGCGGCTCGCCAAGGCCCCGCCCCCGTTCCACAAGATCCCAATCGCGCCCCGTTGGCCTCGCAGGCCGCTGTCGCTGATCAGCTCGGCGATGAAGGCGCCGTGTGTCTCAAAGGTGTTGCTGTTGAGATCGTAGAAGCCGTTGATCACGACCGGGTAGGTGCCCGGCGGGGCGTGGGCGTCCCAGTTGGGGGGCAAAAAGACGGTGTAAAGCGACTCACCCGCCTCTAGGCCGTGGATGATCTGGGTGACGCAGGCGCCGGAGGTGGGGGCACCCGGCGCGCGGAGGTGGCGCACGGGGACGCCCGTTGTTTGGCAGCGGGTGGTGGCCCAGTCGCGGGCCTGGGCGCCGTTTACGCCGTAGGTGCTGTAGCGCGCGGCGGGGTAGTCATCGGGGCCTGGGATGTTGTTGTAGGCGTAGACCGGGTAGCAGCCCCCCAGCTGGTTGTTGGCCCCCAGCGGGTTGGTCACGATGTCTTGAGGGATGTCGCTGGCGCCTTGTCGGTAGCCCCCCACGGCGGCAGAGAAGTGCGTGGGGATGGGCAGCTCATGGGCTTGGTCACAAGCGGGGGGCGCGGGCGTCAGCCAACAGGTCATGGGCTCAGGGGCCGCGTCGGGCTCAGGGGCCGCGTCGGGCTCGGGGACCGCGTCCCCTTCAAGCTGGGCGTCCTGAGTGGGCTCTGCGTCAAGCGCGGCGTCAAGCGCGGCGTCCCATTCAAGCTGGGCGTCTTGCGCGGGCTCTGCATCGGGCGCGGCGTCGGGCCACAGATCCGCGTCTCGCCTGGGCGCGGCGTCGGGCCACAGATCCGCGTCTCGCGCGGGCGCGGCATCAGGCCACAGATCCGCGTCTCGCGCGGGCGCCGCATCAAGCGCGGCGTCGGGCCATCGCTGGGCGTCCTGTGAAAGCGCGCCATCGCCCCAGAGGATCGCGGTGTCCATCATGAGCCGTGTGTCTTGTGTGGAGATGGCGTCGGTCAAGCCGTCATCTTCGTCAAAGCGATGCGCGTCGAGGAGCGTCACGGTCGTGGGCTCAACGCAGCCTAAGGCACCCAACAACAACGCCCAGTGACCTCGCATGGTGTCTGTCTCCTTGGTGAGTGGGTGATGTGAGTGGGTGAGGTTATGCCTGCGCGTACATCGTCAGCCAAGGGACTTCGCGCCGCTGCGCCAGATCAAAGACGGTCCCGTCGGCGTCGTCGCCCATGCGCAGGAAATAGGCGGGCGCCGACAACGGCGCTTCAATGACCTCGGCCCAGGCGCTCAGGAACCAGGCGCAGACCGCCTCGAAGAAGTGGACGTCGCAGCGCTCGATCAGATCGTCGTCGAGGTCATCGGGGAGGTAATAGGGCCGCAGCGCGTCGTTGATGAGGGGCTCGTCGAGCAGCCCGGCTGGGCCGGAGAGGTATTGGGGCTGGTCGGCGTCGTAAAAGCAGGCGCGGCGCGGATCATAAGATTGGCCGTAGGTGTAGAAGTCAGGCCCGTCGCTGCGCCGCTTGGTGAGGCGCAGGATGGGGAAGACGGCGTCTGCTTGCTCGTGGATGAACTCAAACTGGAGCAGATCGACCTCGGGGTGCAGGGGCGTCTCTTTGAGCGCGCGCAGCGCGGCCCTAAGTGGCGCGTCGAGGGCCGTGAGGCGCGCATCGAGGTGGCGTTGGTAGGCCTCAAAGCTGGGGGGCTCGTTCATTCTCTTGGCTCGCGTTCGTTGGCTGATCTCCTCAAGGATGTCATGGCTCGAAGGCCCCGATCGAGGGGCCAACCTCGGGTCGCGCCGCCCCCGCCTGATCTAACCTTGGCGCCTCCGATGAGGCGATCCCCGCGCCGCGCGCGGGTGAATCGGAGGAGATGTGGAAGGCGCCCTCATCGCGCGCCCCGCTCACGTCCCCCACGAAGCTCGGATCTGCGATGATCGTGTCCGCCCCTGCAAACACAGGATCGCTGTAATAACCTGCCGCCCCATAGTCGGGATCGATGAACCAGAGCAGGTTATGGTTGAGGCGCGCGAACGCGTCGAGGCGCACCCGCGTGTTCTCGGCGTCGTCGGACTCGAAGAGCGGGCCTTGGGCATTGGCGCAGAGGTTGTTCTCAAAGATCAGCGCCTCAAATGCCTCGTCCAGCGGGCGATCAGCGTCGAGCCGACCACATCCCCACCGCATGTTGTAGAACGTGTTGTTGATCGCCGCGATGTGCGAGAGGGTCGGCGCGGCGCGGCCCCAGTTATAGGCGAGCGTAAAGCCGGTGCTGCCGAAGTCATCATCGCGATCATGAGTACGAAAGACGATGTTGTTGGAGAAGATCACGTCGTGGAGGTGCCCGCCTGATTCCCCTGCGGCCGCCAAGCTTGAGCCATCGCAGTTGTAGACGACGTTATCCCGAAAGAGGATCGGGCCCGCGTCGCTGTCCCAAGCGTCGGCGTAGAGACAGCCACGGTTAATGTCGTGGACGACGTTGCGGATGACATAGATCTCTCGCGGGCCTTGGGGGAGGCCGCTGGGCGCGGTGGCGATGTCACCGCCCCCCTTGATGTCGATGCCCTCGCCCCCATGATCTCCTGGGCCGCCGTTGAAGACCTCGTTGTCGCTGATGACGACCCGCGCGCTGGAGCCCGCGACGGTGAGGCACTCCTGGTCCCCGTTGTTACAAGCCAGCTCAACGCGGTTGCGCCGCGCGGTGATGTCCTCGCTGGACCACACCCCGATGCCCGAGGAGACCGTGTCGAGGGTGTGGCAGCCCTCGATGACGACATGGTGGCTCGTGGTGACGGCGATCCCGTTGCCGGTGGAGCGCGTGACCTTCAAGCCCGAGAGGCGGACATAGGCGGCGTCGGCGACATGAACGAGGCCGCGCACCCAACGCCCCACGGCGTCATGATCGAGATCGACGCCCTCACCATCGATGATGACCTCGCCCCCCTCCCAAGCCATCACATGAAGGTAACGCCCCGGCTCGCCCGAGCGCGTGATGGCGACGCGCTCTGAGTAGCGGCCTGCGTGGATGGCGATGGCGTCGCCAGGCTCGACGCGCTCAAGCGCGTAGCTGATCGTGGCCCAAGGGGCCGCCTCGCTGCCCTCCGCGTCGTCGTCGCCGTCCTTCGCCACATGCCAAATCGTCCCCACGATCTGCTCGGCGTCGGGGTTGGGCTCGGGGATATCGGTGAGGGGTGGAGGGGGGGCGGCGTCGGGGGCCAGCGCGGCGTCTTCGTCCGGGGCTGCGTCTTCATCCGGGGCTGCGTCTTCGTTCGGGGCTGCGTCGGGGGTGCTCACCGACGCGTCCATGGAGGCGTCACTTGAGGGGGGCGACGCCTCCTCATCACCACACCCGACGAGCGCGCAGAGCGCGAGCGCGGCGAGTGAACACTTCGTCGTTGTCATGCTGTGTCCTCGATAGCGTGTTCGCAGGTGGCGCCTCAGGGTAGACATTTCGATCTTGATATGCTGAAAATAGACTTATCCCCTCCCCGCTTCAAGCTCGCTCTAAGGCTTGGCGTGTGCCTCACGCGCTGAGATGATTCGCCTTGGGTTTATGGTGAATCAAGGAGATCCAATATGCGCGCTTCAATGAGCCTGTGCCTTGCCCTGTTCTTATCCTTGGCTTCCCTCAACTGTGCGGAGCCAGAGCCGAGGGAGAATGTGGCGGATGAACACGCCGAGGTCGATGATGGTGGGGATGTCCGTTCAACGGTGGTTGATAGCGCCCTGGTGGACGCCCGTGTGAGGCCCAGGGACAGCGCGGTTATCGAGCCCTTGGATGCTTCCGTGATGCAGATGGATCGTGGCTTGGACGCCGCGCGCCCCGTGGACGCTTTTGTGATGCAGGTGGATCGTGGCTTGGACGCCGCGCGCCCCATGGACGCCGCACACCCCTTGGACGCTTTCGTGATGCAGATGGATCGTGGCTTGGACGCCGCGCGCCCCGTGGATGCCGCACGCCCCGTAGACGCCGCGCGCCCCGTGGACGCCGCGCGCCCCGTGGACGCCGCGCGCCCTGTAGACGCTGCGAGCCCTGTGGACGCTGCGAGCCCTGTGGACGCCGCAGAGTACACCCCCACGCATCTGGAGGAGATGAAGTATCAAGGCTGCGTCGCCTCTGGGCTCTTTTGGAACAATGACGCTCCAGAAGGGCGCGTGGAGCGCTTTGAGGAGCACGCTGAAATGGTCGCGCGCTCCTCATGCAAACACATCTTTCGCGTGGTGGAGAATTGGATCGCGGGTGTCCCTGATTTTGATCTCATCGCGACACGGCTCAACTACCTTAAAGGGCTGCCCGACTATGCGGGTAAGCAGATGACCTTCGGGGTTTTCTTCGCGGAGGCGATCCCCTCAGATCGCATAGAGGCGGGCTTTGACTTCTCACAGATGTGTCGCCCTGGTGCGGATAACTTCTGGGGGGAGGGGGCTTGCACCCCCTCGATGGACAGCCCTACTTATCGCGCTTATGTCTTACACATCGTTCATGGGGCAGTGTCGATTGGGATTCATGATTTCCTATTTGGGCAACTTGAGCATCAGGACTGGTATCGTTCCGCGCCGACGTTGATCGCACAAATGCGTCAAGAGGCCGCCGCGCTTGGACACACCATCACGGTGGGCGGGCAGCCCAACTTTGATCAGCGCGCAGATCCTCAAGCCTATTGGGCGGCCTTTGACTATCTCATCGGGCCGACACACCTCAACGTCTATGCGAATGGCACGATCCCCTTTGAGGAGGATCTCTCGGCGGAGCAGAGGGTCGCGCTCTATCAGAGCCCTTGGCTGGGAGTCGTCGGCCCCAATGTGATCATCGAGCTGGATTGGTCGAGCTTTAATGATGACATTCATACCTTTGCACGATTGGATCGTGGCGCGCGGGATGCCTACTTAGTTGACGCCGCTTGTGAGATGAAGCGGCGCGGCGCGGGCTATATCATGCCGCTGCGGATCCCCTTCAATGGTGGCGGTGCGCAGATGTGTGTGGGTTTTAACGAGTATGTCTTCTCAGCAAATAATGACCCCCAACGGTTTCCTGGTTATGAGGGGCGTGAGCCTTGCGCGGTGGAGGGGGCGATTGAAGTGGCGCTCAGCGGCGCGCAGTGTGGTTTTGCCTCGCTTGAGGAGGTTGTTGAGGTCGGGTTCGCGCGCATCTTGGAGCGAGCGCCAGGGGATGAAGGGCGCAACTTCTACGTCAGCAAGCTGGCCCGAGGGGAGACGCCTTCACCGCGTGCCTTCCTCATCGAGCTGGTCTACAGCCAGGAATTCTCACAAAATGCTGCGCGCGCACACCCAAGCGCGGAAGTGTACTTGGAGTGGCTCTACCGTCGCTTATTGCATCGCGAAGTCGATGCGGCAGGGATGGATTTCTATGCTCAGGCATTGGCGCGTCAGGAAATGACGCGCGCAGCGGTGGCTGAGGCGCTGATCCTGTCCACTGAGTTTATGGAGCACCCGCGCAACCAGGTATTCCAAGATCGGCGTTGAGCCGGTGGAGTCGGTGGCATACGACAACAGCTTCACCCTAAGCCCTGCTGCGAAGTTCGACGGCTCCCCTTGGATCTGATCTCGAAGGGCGTCTATATTAGACCGCCGTAAGGAACTCGAAAAATGCCAAGTTTACAGAGATTTAACACCGACAAATCGGATCAACGCCCCTGCTCTCCGAGGGGCCTCGCCGCGCCGCGTTGGATCTTGATGACGCTCTGTGGGCTCTCGTTGACGCTCGGTTGTCGTGGAGAGGACGACGACATCGCGGGGGTCGATGACGCGCAATACTCGTCTGATACTACGCTGGACGACACCGTACTGAGCGACACCGCGCTGAGCGACGCCGTACTGAGTGATGCCGCGCTGGAGGATGCTGATGGCCAGGGCGCGCTTCCCTTGGGCGACTGTGACGAGAACCAACCGTGTGAGCCGAGTTTCACCACGCGGGCGTGCGCGCGGGTCGAGGAGGGGCTTTATGTATGCGCTGAGGCGCCCCCGCATCTCGACCTCCCCGCAGGCTGCACCATCGAGGGGGCCATGGGCGGCCCCTTCTCCCCCAATTGCTGCGCCCCTGCGGACTGCGTAGAGCGCCCCGCAGGTCACTGCGTTCACATCTCCCAGTGTGGTGGGGCGGGCTGCCATGATGAAGTTTATTGTGTCTATGACGAGTGCCAATCCACGGCGGACTGCGCGGCGGATCATCTTTGTCTCCAGGCGGGCGCTCGTGGCCTCCTCGCCAACACCTGCGTCTCGCGTGTTTGTCAGCGAGACGCCGACTGCCGAGCGGGCGAGGCGGGGGAGTGTCGGCTGCTTGGGTGGGGATATGGCGTTGTGCTCGCCTGCGTCTACGCCGACAGCGCGTGTCGAGAGGATCAGGCGTGTCGAGATGAATGCTCCGAGGGCTACTGTGGCTTGAGCTGGAGCGCAGGCCCTAATCCGCAGCCCACCGGGGCGCCGATATGCCGAGACGAGATGGCTTGCATGATGCCCTGAGCCGCAGCGCCTCAGCTCAAGGGCACGTCTGCGCCGCAGAGCTTGAGGTGGTGAAAGACACCAGCTGCCGCCTGGGTGCCATCTGGTGTCGGGGGCGAGCGCCCTTGGTTTCTCGAAGCGACTGGAGCTGAGCGCCCCCGCTTTCTCATCGACGCCAGGGTTGAGGCTGTTTATCTTGAAGGCGAATGGGCCTGAACGCTTGAGAAAGCCTCGTTTTTACGGCTGCTTGCTCGACGCCGATGCCCTCACTCTCGTTCGAGGATCGATGATGAAGATGAAATGGTTCGCGATCGCTTGGCTGATCTTGTGCGCTGGGCTGCTCCTCTGGCTCGTGAGCGCCTCGACGCGCAGCGGACAGCTCTGGGGCGGGGGGCTCTATGGAGGGTGGACGCTCATCAGCAGCCTCGCGACCTTCATCCTCTATGCCTGGGATAAGCGCCAAGCACGCCTTGATCGATGGAGGGTGCCCGAGAAGCGCTTACACCTGCTTGAGCTGGCGGGGGGGTGGCCGGGCGCCCTCCTGGGGCAGCAGATCCTCCGCCACAAAAGCTCTAAGCAGTCGTTCCTCACGATCTTTTGGCTGATCCTCAGCGCGCACGGGCTGTTCGTCGTGGGCATGCTCTACCTCGCCTTTCGAGGTTGAACTTAATCTGCACTTTGATTCCCAGAAACCTTGGTGGGCAATTCCCAGAGACCTTGGTGGGCTGGCACTCAAGGTCAAGGGTGAGCGTGGAAACCGCGCGGTTGACCCTTCATGAGAGACGAACCAAGAAAAAGCACGCCAAAGCCAGCGCGTCGCGCTTGGTGAACGAGATATAAAGCGATCCATGCAATGATCCGCGCATCGGAAGCCCTATATAAAGCGATCCATGCAATGATCCGCGCATCGGAAGCCCTATATAAAGCGATCCATGCAATGATCCGCGCATCTGAAGCCCGATATAAAGCGATCCATGCAATGATCCGCGCTTTGAAAGCTCTATACAAAGCGCTTCATGCAATGGTCAGCACTCTGGAACCGAATTTTGAGCACAAAGCGCAAAAAATAGGATAACAAAGCACTGAAAATACACAATAAAATCAAAAAAGACCGTTTTTTTTATTTTTCCCTGATCATTTTTGATACCGCTGCGTTTCGTGCCCGATGTCAAACGCGTATCACCAGGAGGCCAGATGAAAAAGGAGATCCAAGCGCTGCAAAACCTCTACATCATGACCTGGAGTGAGGCGCAGACGCTGACGTGGAAGATCCGCGAGATCATGCAGCAAGAGGAGCACCAGGACGCGACCTTCAACACCCTGCTGGATGAGGTGGACGAGGAAGCGAATCAGATCAAAGAGGCGGAGATTAAGCGCGACAAGAATGACGCCACGCCCAGGACGATCCAAGCAGAAAAGAAAGAGGTGCGCATCCAGCTCAAAGCGCTCTACATGGTGCTGGAAGCCAAAATGCTGATGCTGAATGAAGGCAACGAGGAGCATAGCCGGCTGCTCAAGGCCTTCCAAGATATCTTTGGAGATGGGAGCTGGTCCCGGCCAGGCGTGGACGAGATGCTGAGCCTGACTGGGCGCGCCCTGGGCGTCTTGGAGACGCGCGGGGCGGAGCTGGGTGTGGAGAACATTCAGCGCGGGCTGAGCGTGGCCTATGAGGCGCTGCGCGCGCGCCAACGTGTCCGCGAGAGCTTCGAGCGGATCAAGGTCTCCAAGGACAACCTCCAAGTGAGCCTCTGGCGTATCATCGGTTATATCACGGTGTTCTACGCCCGCCCCGAGCACGCCCGCCTCTTCGAGGTCCTGTCGTCCTCGATCCTCGCCTTTAACGCCCGCCTCTCTCGCTGATCTCCTTCTCCGCGTTGGGTCTTCGCGTTCCTCGTTCGTCGCGAGCCTCTCGACCGAGCGTCCAGCCGCCTGCTACTCTGCGCAACCGCCCTGTCGGGCCGAATCGTCATTTGTAAAGGAGAAAGAAAGTGGGACTTAAAGAGCGTCGAGCGATCAGTGACTTTCAGAACAACAAGTTTCCAGATCTCGAGAAGGAGGTTCGCGAAGCAGCGGGTATGGACGTCCCCATCGAAGTTGACTGGGTATCACTTGCCATCGAAGGGGCTGCGCACCACTACGAGGAGAGTTTTCCGGAGATGTACTTCAAACCGTTAGTGGCGGCGCTGAAGAGCATCACAGCCGATGAGATGGGCTTGAATGCGCTGAAGGGATCGCTCAAGAAGATCGTCATTCAGAACAAGGCGGGGATCTCTTATTCAGGCAAATTTGCAACATTCAGCGACGGCATCTTAACGCTCGATCACAAGCCGACGACGAATCTTCAGCAGGCAAAAGATCGGGAGGATGTTCTTCGGGTCTTGCTTGAGGACAATCTCTAGGGTTCGCTGGAGCCTTTCCGATTGCTGCATGATCAGAGACAGCCGTACGATTGCGTGATGTGCTTTAAAAAACCAAAGAGCGAGTGGTGATGGGTGATGTGATTCGTTTGGGCCTGATGCCTCCGCTAAGCGGGATTGTGGATCTGTATGGCCCTGAGATTTCGATGGCTGGGCGGATCGCCGTGGCGCAGATCAACGAAGCGGGCGGCGTGCTGGGATGTCGTATCGAGCTGATCATCGAAGATGACGGCAGTATGCCCGAAACGGCCGTGGCGGCCGCCAATAGGCTTATAGAGCATCACCGTTGCCATGCCATTATCGGCAATCTGTTGAGCAATTCGCGTATTGCGGTGGCCTCCATGGTCGCTGAACCCAGGCATGTTCCCTATCTCAACTTCTCTTTTTATGAAGGGAGCATCAGCGGGCGCTACTTTTTCCATTTCGCCGCGCTGCCCAACCAGCAGATCGAAAAGATGATCCCCTATATGGCGGGACGCTTCGGACCCAAAATGTTTTTTGCGGGCAATAACTACGAGTGGCCGCGCGGCTCTATCGATGCGGCCAAAGATTCGCTTCTGCTCTACGGCGGCGAAGTCGTAGGGGAGTCCTATCTGCCTATTGGCACCACGCCGGAGCAGATCGAAAGCCTGCTGGATTCCGTTGCCAAATCGGGTGCGGATGTCTTTGTGCCCTATTTTGCGGGCGCGGACCAGATTGCACTGCTTAACCGTTTCGCTGAGTACGGCCTGAAACGGAAAATGGCCGTCGTTATGGGTCACTACGATGAAGCGATGGTGCGTTTTCTCGCACCTGAAGTGCGCGAAAATCTTTACTCGTCCAATACTTATTTCATGGAGGTGCCCACGGCGTGTAGCGAAGCCTATAAACGCCGTCTGGCGCTGCAGGAGGGTATTTCGGGGCTGTGGCCCGAGGGCAACGGCGTACTGACCAATTTCGGCGAGGGGGTCTATACCTGCGTACACGCTTTCGCTAAAGCACTCGAAGCGGCCGGAAGCACGGACCCTGAAGCGCTTGTAAACGCCCTTGAGCAGGTGAGCGTCGAGAGCGCGCAGGGAACGGTCGTGATGGATGCGCGCACTCACCACGCGCATGTCAACGCCTATCTGGCGCGTTGCCGGCTTGACGGCAGCTTTGAGATCGTAGAGTCGTTCGGGCTTATCGCTCCAGAGATTCCCAGGCGCTATCGGCAGGAATATCGGGCCAAGGCCGATGGCCACACCCCTTTGATGATGTACGATCTGCCCGCTTCGGGGAGTTCGAGTACGCTTGGAGGGATTTTTCAGAAGATCTTTGACGTGGCCGATGTCGCGGTGATCGCCACCGATGAAGCAGGGGTGATTTTGCAGTCGAATCTGGGGGCGAGCGAGATGCTCGGCTATGGCAGCGAAGAGCTGTGCGGCATGAGCGTGCATATGCTGGTACCGCCCAATTTTCGCTCTCGTCATATTGCGGCACTTGAGCGCTTTGCTAAAGGCGATCTGATGGAGCTGCGCATGGGCAACCGGGGCGAGATCACAGGCTATCGCAAAGACGGCACCCTCTTTCCCGCCGAAGCGAGCATCAGCAAGTTTCAAAACGAGGGGCGCTGGATTCTGGTGGCGACGCTGCGCGATATTACAGCCAAAAAGAATGCAGAAGAGGAGCTGACATGGCGCGCCACTCACGATCCGCTTACCCGACTCCCCAACCGCGCGCTGCTCAAGGAGCGCCTCATTCATGCGCTTGAGCGCTCAAAGCGTTCGCGGCAATATGTAGCGGTGCTTTTTATCGACTTGGATCACTTTAAGCTTGTTAATGACACTTACGGTCACGAGGAGGGTGACCGGTTGCTCATACGAGTGGCCGAGACGCTCGTCAATCAGGTGCGCCCCGGTGATACAGTCGGTCGTCTTGGAGGCGACGAGTTTATTGTGCTGTGCGAAAACATCACGGCCCAAAAACATGTCGAGGTGCTGGCCGAACGTATCAATGATGCCATGCGCTTTCCTTACACGATTTTGGACCGTGAGGTTGTCTGCACTGCCAGTATCGGTCTGGCGCTGGGGCTTGGAGAGAGCCAAAGCGCCGATGAGATACTGCGTAATGCCGATGCAGCTATGTATCTCAGCAAGGAGCAGGGACGCGACTCCTGGAAGCTCTTTTCCGATGAGTTGACGCAGAAGGTACGCCAGAGGTTTGAGATCGTCAACGGATTGCGCCACGCGATTGAGCGCCAGGAGTTTACGATTGTTTACCAGCCGATTGTGGCGACGAATTCGGGACGCATCATGGGCGCCGAGAGTCTGTTACGCTGGCAATACAATAACAACGCTGTCTCTCCTGCACTCTTTATCCCTATCGCTGAACAGACCGGCACGATCATTCCCATAGGCATCTGGGTCTTCGAACAGGTCTGTCTGATGCAGGTGAAACTGCGTGAACGCTATGGCGAACATCCGCCCTATCTCTCCGTAAACCTCTCTACCGTGCAGCTGAATGATGAGGGGATCGTCGGGGTGTTTGAGCAGATCCTTCGCGTCACCGGAGCCGATCCCGCGCATCTTCTGCTTGAGCTGACCGAAACGTCGCTCTTTAGCGATGTGGAGAAGAACCTGCGTGTATTGCGCGCCCTTGCGGCTTTGGGTATGCGTGTGGCCGTAGACGATTTCGGTACGGGCTATTCGAGTCTGCTGCAGCTGCTGCGGCTGCCCGTCGATACAATTAAGATCGACAGGGAGTTTATCGACGGTTTGGACAAGCGTGCCGATGCGCGCCTGATTACCAGCGCCATGATCAAAATGGCCAAGGCCCTTGAGAAGAAGCTCATTGCCGAGGGGGTGGAGAACGAAGCGCAGCATTTCGAGCTTCAGGCCCTACAGTGCGACTATATTCAGGGCTACTACTTTTACCGTCCCATGAGCGAAGAGGCCTTTTTGCTCGCACTCGAAGCCAATCATGACACCAGTCGTATCAGCGCCTCCAAAGTCTATTATGTCATTTATGTGAGTGAGGCCGCTACCAGCATGGACAGTGAAGCGCTGGGACAAATTTTAAGCGTGTCACGCCAGAAAAATAAACAAAAAGGTGTTACGGGTTTTCTGATCTATCAGAGGGGCTATTTTCTACAGATGCTTGAGGGTCGCGAGGAGGTGGTGAGTGCGCTGATGGAGCGGCTGGCCGCCGATTCACGCCACAAGGATGTCAAGGTGGTCATCCGCGGACAACGCTCAAGACGGCTCTTTAACGACTGGAGCATGGGCTTTTGGGATATGAGCGCTCCTTTGGAAAACGAAGCCGATTTTCTCGCCTGGCAAAAACGCACGATCAATCTGATTGAAGCGAGTCAGGATGCACGCTTTTGCTACGCCTTTTTTGAAGCGCTGGGCAAGTCAATATAATGATTGTATCACTGCACTTTTGATATTTGTCGGCCTCGAAGTCGGGCGCCTCCAGGAGCATGTGGGTGCCACCTACTCCGCTGGGCCACCTACTCCGCCAGGATGTTTAGGCCTCCTCTTGGGCACGCTCGGCGTTGAGCTTATATCTTGAAAAGGTTCATAAAATTTGTTATGCGCGGGGGACTTAACAACTCAGCGAAGTCACACACATGAAATGGATGATCATCTCTTTCATTTTGCTCTCGGGGATTGCTTGTAACCAGCAAAAAGCCAAGCCTACGCCCCCCCCCGAGACGTCCCAGGCCGATCTCATCACAAAGCGCCCCGAGCCCCGCACCGATCGCCGCATCGCCAGCAAGGAGTACTGTGAGCAAGGATGCCGCTATATGATCAATTTGGGGCTGAGTGAGAGTATTGATGGTCATATGAAGGCAGATAAGAAAATAGCTTCTCTCTCAGAAGACGAAAAGATGAAATTAAAACAATCTATTATTTTACAGCATCGTAGAAAAGAAAGTCTCAAATTTAGAAGAGATGTTCTTCAATGCGCGAACGCCTGTGTTAAAGATAGTACACCTAAATCTGTTATTAAATGCCGACTTAATGCAAAGAAAGGAACAGATCTCGCGCTTTGCTATCGCTCAAGGACTGAGAAGATGACCGAGTATTAAGAATGAGAATCCCGATTTTAACCGCGCTTTTTCCATTCGGTGCGGCCCGCTCGACGATTACTGCAAACGATTGGGATTGGGGGAGAGATTAAGTGGCATCTTGGGCGCGGGGCGGGGGCGTTGGTCTTGAGCTTGGGCGCGGGAGGCGCGGGGGGAGACTAAGCCGCTTGGGCTTCTTCTTGGGCGCGCGCCGCGTTGAGCTTGAAGAGCGCGTCCATGACTTCGGCCTCGAAGTCGGGCGCATCCAGGATCATGTGGGTGCCACCTACTCAGTGCCACCTACTCAGTGGGCACCTACTCAGTGGCCCGCCACCGACTCGGCCGGCTCTCCCCAGCGAAGGGGGGAGAGCTTCGCCTTGAAACGCACATCGAATTTATCGAGGCAGTGATGCCGCTGAGTGGATCTTCGTTCCGCGCGGAGAGATTTGTGATAATTTTCTAGAAACTACAGGATCTCAAAGCCGTGCAAATCGACACACTTACCCTCAAAAATTTCCGCAGCTTCGTGCATCTTGAACTCACTTTAGACCAACATCTCACGGTGATCGCTGGTGTCAACGGCGCGGGTAAATCGAGCGTCTTGGAAGGGCTCGCGGTCGCCCTGGGCGCGTGGTTATTAGGCTTTGAGGGGGCTTCACCCCACAACATCGCGCCTGATCAGGTGCGGGTTGTTCAACACATATTTGACAGCATACCCACCATCGAAGCGCAGTATCCCTGCCGAGTCGCCGCAGTGGGCACCCTGGGTGAAGATGTCATCTCGTGGGCGCGAGAGCTTCGGTGCGCTGCGTGTAAAACCACCTACGGTGAGGCGGTGAGCCTTCGGGCCTTGGCAAACAAACTCCAGGTGGCTGTGCGCGATGGGGCGCCTGTTGATCTGCCTGTCATCGCGTTCTATGGCACAGGCAGGCTTTGGGTACAAAAGCGCGCAAATACCGAAAGAGAGAGCCGACTCAGCTCACGTACAGAGGCCTACGCAGACTGCCTCGAACCCGCCTCGAACCAAAAGCGATTCGAGGCATGGATGCGCCAACAAGAGATGGCGCGGGTGCAACGCATCGCCGAACACAATCGCGGCGTATTGCCCCCCCATCTCTTTCGCCCGCCAGCCCTTGAGGCCGTGCAACGCGCCGCAGCGGGGATGGTGGAGGGCGCCGAGCGGCTCTACTTCGATGTCGCCCATGATGAACTGCGCTTGATCTTTGGCAATGACACCCACCTCCCCTTCACCTTGCTCTCTGATGGCTATCGCAACCTGATCGCGATGGCGGCGGATTTGGCGTGGCGCGCTGTTCAACTCAATCCACACCTGGGCGCTAAAGCACCTCAGCGCGCTCGGGGTGTTGTGCTGATTGACGAGATTGAGCTGCACCTTCACCCTGCTTGGCAACGCATCGTCCTTGACCGACTTCTCAAAACTTTCCCCAAATTGCAGTTTATCGTGACGACACACGCCCCCTTGGTCATCGCCAGCGTGCCCGCCCAGCGGCTACGGTTCCTCAGCCCAGAGGGGCAGGTCAGCGTCGTCTCTACAGGCCAGGGGCTCAGCGCAGATAGTGTCCTCCGCCAACTCATGGATGTCCCAGAGCGACCAGACGAAACGATTCGCCAATTGGCAGAGCTTGGCGCGCTGATTGAGGGGGGCGATCAGAAAAAGGCGCGCGATCTCTTCAATAAGCTGCGCCAACAACTCGGCAAGCTTGACCCTGACTTGATAACCCTCGAATGGGAGTTGCAGGATCTTGAGGTTGAGCATGCGTCACATTAAACGTGGTCATGCTCCATCTTGCCTCGCCGATCTCCGTCGAGAGGCAAAGCGCATCGAGCGCGAAACCCAGAAACCCCCCACCAACGACGATTGGAGCCCGAGCGATTGTGCGCAGCCGATTCGCGAGGCGCTTTGGCGTGATCAACATGGCCTCTGCGCCTACTGCGCGCGGTCGATAAAGGCCATAGGCCACCTCGATCTACCGTCCTCCAATGGGGGGATGCGCATCGAACACTTTATCCCGCGAGAAGACGAACCCCAGCGCATGTATGAGTGGAACAATCTGCTGGGTGTATGTGGTGGTCAAAGCAATGGGCCGGGGGGCAATACATCTGAACAACACTGCGACCGCGCGCGAGGCTCGACCCCTCTACATATGAACCCTGCAGGCAGTGGGCTGCGCCCCGAAGAGGTCTTTCGCTACCGGCGTCATCCTGAGCGCAATGAGCTGCTCATCGAGGCGGATGCCCCTTACAATGCTGACATCCAGACCTTGAACTTGAACGATTCAATCCTTGCTTACGCCCGCAGGCAGGCCGAGCAGGCTGTAGCCAAACGCCTTAAGAGTGCCAAGAATGCTCAAGAGCGCCGTCAACTGCTTGAACGTCGACTCAAAGCCGCGACAACACCCAACGATGAAGGACAGCTCCCCGCTTTTGCGCCTGTCGTCGAGCGTTATGTTCGGCAGAAACTTCGCAGTTGACCCTAAACCTATGTAAAACATATAGCCTGCGTGGAGTCATACCGAGATGAATCACTTGATCGTATCAAAAATCATTACAGTGGGGGATTTCGTGAGCGCTGATCGCTGGCTTCGAGGGGTCTTCGCCATCCCGTGTTGTGCCGTCTTGCTGGCAATGACCGGCTGTCGTGACGAGGACGAAGATTTGGTCACAGCGGATGCCTCGAAAACGGATAGCTCCGTTGAGGTTGATGCGTCGAGGATGGATAGCTCTTTTGTGTGCGAACCATTCCCATTAAATTTCCAAAACTCTGATGTATGCATTAAGGCAGATTGTGCCGCTCACATTTGCGGTGATGAGAGCGGTCCATTTGATAAAAATGGTTGTCTTCGGCAATCGTGCCTCGACTGGCAGCAACCAGATGGTCAACCCAACTCTGATTTGTGTCCGCCCGGATTTGTGTGCCGCTTCGCCGAGAGTATGGGCGGTTGTGCGCCTTCAGAGCTTGATGGCTGCACTGCTGATGATCAAGGCGTATGCGCTTGCAGTTTTACCACCGATTGCGGCGGCGCGTGGTGTGTGAAGCCCTAGCGGATGAGGCCCTGTTGTGCTGGCGTGGAGTTGGACGCCTCAGACCGGGCGAGGCGTGGGGGGCGAGAAGGGTATTTCAGATTGGACGGCTTGGTTTGCTTCTTGGGGTGTGCCGGGCTCGGGCTGCTTCTTGGGGCGGCCGCGCTTGGGAGCGGGGGGCGCGCCGGGGGCGTTGGCCTTGAGCTTGGGCGCAGGGGATGGGGGGGGAGGCTGGGCCGCTTGGGCCTCTTCTTGGGCGCGCGCCGCGTTGAGCTTGAAGAGCGCGTCCATCACCTTGGCCTCGAAGTCGCCCGCCTCGGCGCCGTAAGGCGGGACCGCCTCGATGAGATCATCCCAGCCGTAGGCGCGCAGGACCGCGATATCAAGGGCCTCGTGGAGCCGTCGCAGCGCCTCGATCTCGGGCGTGGTGTCCGCCATGTCCTTGAGGCGGTTGTAGGTCTGGGTGAGGCCCTCGTTTACGGTGATCATGTGGGCGGCGCGCGCTTCGTAGAGCGCTCGGCCCGCTTCGCTGAGCATGGCGCGGGCTTCGTCTTCTGGGCGCGGGAAGGGGAAGTTGGCGAGGCAGTCGGTGGGGCTGTAGCGCAGGTCGGTCTTCATCTGGGAGGAGAAGTGTCTGGCCCAAGGTTCGTGGATGCGCGATTGGAGCGCGGCGAAAAGGGCGTCTTCTTCGCGGGGGAAGACGTAGAGCTGATCGCTGAAGATGCGATCTGCGGGTTGCCAGGCGAAGACAAGGTGCTTGGTGACACGCGCCGTGACTAAGCAGCGTTTGAGGGGCTGGAGGGCGGTTAGAAGATCTATTTTTGGACGCCAGAAGAGCCACCATGGTGCCTTGCGAGCAGAAACAGCCGCCTTCTCCCGCTCGGGCTTAACCTTCTCCTCAACAATCGCCAAGAGATCGGGCCACGCCGCCGCCTGCTCCAAAGACATCTCGCCAAAGCTGATCACATACCGGTCAAAGTCCTGCGTGGGGCTGCTGTTGATCTCGCGTCCGCCCAAGTAGGGGAAGGTCCGCTCGGCGTTGCGCGGATCACGCGCTACCAGGGCCGCGCGCTCCTCGGGGGTGAGTGTAAAGCCCATCCCCAGGACGTAGGCGCCCACAAACGCGAGGTTCTCATTGGCGCGCAGCGCCACGGCGGGGGCGCGCTCGGCTTGTGGCTTGAGATAGGAGTCGATCGCCTTGACCTCGACCTCGTTTAACCGCAGCGCGCCCACATGATGCGCCGCCGCGCCCTTGGCGAAATGCACCGTGGAGACGGTGACGGCGGCGTCGCCCGGCCAAGGCCTGCTCTCTACTGCGTCGTAGATGAGCCGCGCGGGCTTTTGCGCGATGAGGTAGCCCAGCCCCGAGGCGCGTGTGTCGCCTTGGGCGATGGTGTTGGTGGCGATCAAGCCTGCGGCGCCCGAGGGCTTGAGCAGGGTGTCGGCGCGGCGGAAGAAGTGCGCGGCGATGTCGGCGTTTTGGTTGGCCTCCACATGCAAAGCCGCCAACCAGTCGCGGTAGGCATCGCCGAATGTGGAGGAGATGCGCTTTCCCCCTAAGAACGGCGGGTTGCCCACGATCACATCAAAGCCGCCTTCGCCGAACACCTCGGGGAAGGCCAGGGGCCAGTGAAAGGGCGCCTCGGCTTCGCGTAGTTGCTGGGCGCGCGCCTTAAAGCGCGCGGCGCTGTTCTCGTTGCCCACCAAGACCTTCTCCGCTTCGCCCAAGAGCGCCTTGACCGCCTTCTCCCGCGCGCCCGCCTTGGCCTCGCCCAAGAACGCCGCGATCACCGCGTCGGCGAAGTGCTGCATGGTGTGGATGGTTGTATTGGCGTCGTCGAGGCGCCGCCGTAGCTCATCGTAGCGTGTATTGGGAGGCAACGCGGCCAGCTCTTGGCGTTGCGCGCGCGCCTCGGCGGTGGCTTGGGCGAGCGCCGTGCTCAGCAGATCAAGTTGCTCTCCGTCTTCTTTCTTGGGCTTGGGCTTGGCCTTGGGCGCCCAGTGCATCGCCGCGATCTGCGCCGTGGTCAGCCCCATCAGGGAATCCCCGTGCCGCAGCGCGTGATCGAGGAAGGTGAAGGGCAGCTCGCGGGAGAAGGTTTCGAGCCACAGCGACAGCCGCGCCAGGGTGACGGCCAGCTTGTTCTTGTCCACGCCGTAGAGGCAGCGCCGCGCCACCTCGCGCCGCGCTTTAAGCTCGGGCTGTTCGTCCACCGCCACGCCTTCGCGCGCCCAGGCGATGACGACGTGCTTCGCCAGCGCGCGGCAGGATTCCACGAGGAAGGCGCCGGAGCCCATCGCGGGATCGCAAATCTTGAGGCTGAGCAGCTGCTCGGCGGTGGGGTTTGGCCCCAGGGCGTTGAGGATGGGCTCCAATGCGCGGGCGACGATGGGGCCGGAGAGGCTGGGCGGTGTGTAGTGACTGCTGGTGCGTCGCCGCTCCTTGCCCGGTTGTACGACCAATTCGCCCGCGCCACGCGGCTTGCCCTTGTCGGCGTAGGGGGACAGCGCGTCGAGCAAGGCCGCTTCGTCGCTGTGGCCCTCGCAGGCGGCGGCGGCGGCGCGGGATTGCGGCCCGCTGAGCGCGTATTCGTCGCGCAGCCACTTGGCGCGCTGGCCTGCGGGGATCGCTTGGACTTCAGGGGCGGTGATCCAGGCGCCCGAGGCTTTGAGGCGGCGCGCGGGGTGGCTGAGCCGCTGGACACTGAAGCCCATAAGCTGCTCGTAGACGCCGCCGAGCTGCTCGACGCTGAGGGTCTTGTAGCTGAGCCGCTGGCCCCGCAGGATCAGCAGCCGCTCCAAGATGAAAAGGATGGCGTCGTCGGGGATGCGCGGCGGGGTGAGGCGCTCGCGCTTGCTGTGGGCTTGGAGGGGGGCGCGGCCCTCAAGCCAGGCGTGGGCGTCGGGGTGAAATAGCTCGCCTTCGCGGGCGGGCATGATCAGCGGGGGGCGGCCTGGGTAGCGGCCACCGTGGTAGACCGCGCGGAAGATGTTGATCAGCTGGGACCAGGCGCCGAAGCGTTGGCCCATCTCGTCGGGGTGGCGGCCCGCGTCGTCTATCAGTCGGGCGTAGAGCCCCAAGACGCTGTAGGCGCCTTGGTAGATCGGGTGCTCGACGGGGAGCAGCTCGCGGTCCTCGGCGTAGAGCAGGAAGACGAGGCGCAAGAGGACGGTGAGCGCGCCAGGGTAGGCGTCGCCTTGGCGCAGCGCGTGTTCAAAGTGGCGGAGGGGGTCGGTGGCGTCGGCGCGGTCAAAGCCGTCGAGCAGCCGCTCGATGGCGTCGCGGACTTGTTGGGCCAGCTCCTCGGTGATGTCGGCTTGGCGTTGGCGGCTTTGGCGCATCAGTTGGAGCAGGCTGTCGTCGTCTTGGCTGAGCGCGCGGCTGGGGCTGAGCAGCGCGGTGAAGGCGTCGAGCAGCGGCGCGCCGCCCGTGTCGGCCATGTCGGCAAAGCGGAACTCTATCCAGCCCAAGGCTTCATGGGCGGGCGCGTAGAAGAGCCGCGCGGCGTGGCCATTGATCAGCAGGCCAATGGGTTGGTGGAGGCCCCAGAGCAGTCGGGTCATCTTGGTGTTGGGGCTGGCGCGCCACGGGCCGGTGATCTCTTCGGGTTTGTCCATGTCAAGGTCTGTGTCGAGGTCTGGCCCAAGCCACCAGATCGGGATCTGGATCGGGTCGCCCTTGCGCGGGGTGTGGATGAGCCGGTGCGTGGGGCGCAGCGTTTGGCGGCCTTCGCCGGGGGTGAAGCTGAGCGGCGGGGCGTCTTCAAGGCGCTTGTCGGTGTAGCCCAGGAGGCCTTGGAGGAGCAGGCGGAGGTCGTGGAGCTGGTTTTTGTGGTTGAGCGCGGCGTTGAGCGCGGCGCGGCGCGCGGCGCGGTCGCGCTGGTTCATGATCTGGGCGTCACTGAGGACGGGCGCGGAGAAGACGAGGCCCTCGCTGGGTTGGGCCATCCCCAGCCATGTCTCGTGAAACTGCGCGTAGCGGTTGGGCGGGCTCATGCTTTATTCCCTCCACATCCAGACAAGGCCGACGAGGCTGAGGCGCGCGCGGCGGGTGGCGTAGAGCGCCTTGAGGTGCTCGGGTTCTTCTTGGATCTCTTGGGCGATCTGCTTAAGGCGGTCTTGGAGGTGCTTGGTGTCGTCGTCCCATTGGCGGCGCTCGCGGGCGTCGCGCGGGGCGCGGTCTTCTTGCAGATCAAGGGTCATCTGTCGCGTGCGTTGTTCGATGGCGCGGCGCTGGTTTTGGAGCAGCACGGTGAGCTGGGCGGCTTCGATGCGGCCCCGTCGCTCCAGGTCAAGCCGCGCGTCGTGCTCCGCCGCTTTGGCCTCGGCTTGGATGATGGGCCACAGCGCGGCGAAGGCTTGGGGCGTGTGCTGGGCGCTGTGGGTGAGGCTGTTGGGGCTGGGCGACTTGGGCTTGTTCAATGCCTTGTCCAGCTCTTGGCGCAGCGCGTCGGCTTGGTTGAAGGGCAGCGGCGCGCGCAGCCCCTCGCCTTCGTGGTAGGGCGCGGCGGCGTAGATCAGCTGGTCGTGGAGCCTGCGCGCCTCGGGGCCAAAGAGCGTGAGGCGGCCAATGAGCAGCGCGTGGGGGGTGGCGCGCGCGCCTTGGATGGCCGTGACGTGGCTGAGGTCGTGGCGGAAGCCTTGGGCGCGGAAGGCGGCCAGCAGTCGCTTGATCAGCGGGTGTTCAAGGTGCAGCAGCGTCACTTTGTCGGTGAGGCGGTCGGGCGGCGTGAAGGTGACGGGGGTCGGCGGGCAGCGTCGCCGCCAGGCCCAGTAGGGTTCGTCCACTTCGCGGGGCGCGCGCAAGGGATCAAGCGTGCTTTGCCAGTCCGGCGGCAGCTCGGGGAGTACGTCGGCGTCGTCCACGCCCTGGGGCGGCGCGGTGAGGGGCTTGAGCGGATCGACCCCCAGGCGCTTGAGCGCGATGTTGACGACTCGGCGGAGATCCTCGGGCTTGAACTGGATGATCTTGCGGGAGTCGTCGAGGATCTCGCGTGCCTTTTTGATCTCCTCGCTGACCGCTTTGTTGATCTTGAGCGCCTCGCTGGCTTGGCGCTGGCGCGGCGTGGCGGTCGCGGCTTGTTCGATGGCCCTCGCGGTGTCGGCGTTGATGCCCTCGCGTAAGCTGGACTCCATGCGTTCGAGTAAGACCGGGCTGAGGCTGCCCAGCTCTCGGCGGATGGTGTCGAGCTTGCGAAACAGCGCGCTGAGCGTGGCGTCGGCGGGGCGCTGGGTGTAGCTGAAATAGGCGCAGCGGACCTCCGGTGAGGGCTGCATGGCGCGGTCGATGCGGCCATTGCGCTGCTCCAGCCGGGCAGGGTTCCAGGGGATGTCGAAGTGAAGCAGATCCGCGCACTGGGCCTGGAGGTTGAGCCCTTCGCGCGCGGCGTCGGTGGCGATCAGGATGCGTAGATCGTCGTCGGGGTCGGTGAAGCGCTTTTGGATCTCCCGGCGCTTGTCGTCGCCTAGCCCGCCTTTGAAGATGGCGATGCGCTGCGCGGCTTTGTGCGTGCCTTCGATGGCGGTTTCGAGGAGCGCGCTGAGGGCGTTGAGCGTGCTTTGGTACTCCGTGAAGATGATCAGGCGGCGCGGGCTCCAGGCGCGGGCGGCGGCGTCGCCTCGGGCGCCACCAAAGCGCGCGGCGGGGCATTGGTGGGTGTTGATCCACCACAGCAGGGCGCGGGCGCGGGCGTCAGGGTTGTATTGGTGCGCCTCAGCGAGCGCGAGGAGCCGGGTGCGTCGCGCGATGGCGTCGGCGCTGTCTTGGAGCGCGGCGCTGTCTTGGAGCGCGGCGGCGTCTTCTTGGGCTTCGATCCGCGCGTCGTCTTGGCCGTAGAGGTCTTCGTCGAAGGGGAGCGGCGGCGTCTCCTCTTGGAGATCGTCTGTGGCTTCGCCCATGAGCTTGTTGTGGTGCTTGCGCAGGGTCTGGGCAAAGGCGCGCGGGCTGGAGAGCAGGCGCTTTTGGAGCGTGATCAGGGCTAAGCGGCCCGCCTTGCGGGTGATCTGCGGCGTCATCGCCTGGGTGTAGGCGTCGAGCTGCGCGGCCATCTCTAATTCAAAGGGCTCGGCCTCGCCGAGATCGATGGGGTCGATGTCCAACGCGGGGGCCTGCATCCACCAGTGGCCTTGGCGATGCTCAAGGCTGTATTGGATGACGCGGCGCGTGGGGAAGGTGTGGCCCGCCATGCCCTCAAGGTCTTGTTTGAGGCGGCGTATCATCACCGGGCGCAGCGCGTCTGGGCCGTCAAGCTCGACGCCGCGCGTAAAGCGCTGGGGATCGAGGATCTCTAAGAGCGCGCTGAAGCTGTTGGAGTGGCCGTTGTGGGGCGTGGCCGAGAGGAAGAGCCGGTTGTCAAAGCGGGGGGCGATGTCGTCGCGGATCACGCGCGTGATCTGGGAGTCTACGGCGTAGGCGCTGCCCGAGGCGGGGGCGATGGTGTGGGCTTCGTCGAGGATCAGCAGGCTGCGCTTGAGGCGCTCGCCGAGATGCTGTGTGAGCGGGTTGCGGTGCTCGTCGCGGCGCAGCGTGTGGTAGCTGATGATAAAGCGGTTGTGCGTGGCCCAAGGGTTGACGCGGAAGCCCCGCGCGCGGCGGCGGCGCGCGACAAATTCACGGTTGTAGATCTCAAACTGGAGCCCAAAGCGGGCGTGCATCTCGTCGCGCCATTGGAGCGTGAGGCTGGGCGGGCAGATGATCAGGATCGTATCGACGCGCTGGCGCAGCAGCAGCTCTAGGGCGACAAGGCCCGCTTCGATGGTCTTGCCCAA
Source organism: Myxococcota bacterium (assembly GCA_018813065.1). GTDB lineage: Bacteria > Myxococcota_A > Bradymonadia > UBA7976 > UBA1532 > JAHJCH01. The sequence continues at coordinate 5,111 of JAHJCH010000044.1, read as the reverse complement.
GCCCACGTCGTCGGCGATGAAGAGGTTGGTTTTGGGTAGGGCCAGGGCTTTGGCTAAGGGCGTGAGCTGGTGATCGAGGATGTGTATCCCGGCGCGAAACGGGGCTTGGAAGAGGTCGCTGCGCGTGGCGGTGACGCGCGCCCATTCGACGGCCTTGAGGTAGGCGCCCCAGTCCTCGGGGGGGTCGAGCTGGGCGCTGCTGTGGATGGGCAGGCGGTCGGTGTCGTGGAGGCGTATCGCCGCGTCGCGCTCCAGCTCCCAAAAGACGGTGAGGCGGCCGCCTACGTCGTCGTCGTCGAGGCAGACCAGCTCGACGGCGGTGAGGTCGTGGGGTTCGTCGGTGTCGTCTGGGGTGATGACCTCTTCAACGAGGTATTGGCGCTGGCGTAGTCGCACGATGTCGCCGATGTGCGGCGGGGCGTCTTCGGCGCGCGGGGCTTGGGGGGTGTCTGGGTCGATCGTTTGTCGCGTGAGCTGTTGGATGATCTGTCGCGGCGTGCGCAGCGCGGGTGTGTCTTGCTGTGCGCAGAGCTTGAGCAGCTCTTCTCTCCGTAGCAGTTGCAGGAGGTCGGCGGCGCGGCCCATTTTTTCGAGCTGGCTGAGCGCGCGCGCTTTTTGGGCGGTTTTGTTGCCCACGTTGTGGATGCCAAAGCGCGTCAGTAGCTCGTCAAGTCGGTCGTCGGTGAGCTGTTGGAGTCCGTCTTGGAGGGGCTGTGTTGCCATGCCTTGCCCTGGGTAGGTCGGGTGCGTTCTCGGTCTCTGTTGTCCGCGCTGTTGTAGCGCATCGCGGGGGGGAGGTCTATCGCGCCACTGGCGAGGCGCGGAATTACGACACGTGTCGTGTTTTTAGTTGAGCAGGCGGACCCAGGGGGCGCGGGGGAGGGCGTAGAGCTGGGACTCTAGGCGCTCCAAGAAGAGGGGATCGTGGAGTAAGAATGAACAAATATGATCTTCGTCATAATGAATCTACTTAAAAGCTAAATCACTATATCTTCGGGACTACCCTTTTCAAAATTAGATTTCACTAAAACCAAGCCCAAATAAGCCTGTTTTTAATTCCATAATCGTGGGGTTATCTACCCCATTATCATAGAAAATACTTATTGGTCTTACATCAGCTTCATAGTACATAAGAGAAAGAAAAATCTTTAACTTATTAAATGTGTAGCCGGTTTTTAAACCAATTTGCCTTCCAAAACCTATTCCTACTGTCTGATTATCATCAGAAGACCATAAAGATGGTCCTACCATAATAAGAAAACTCACATCTGTATTTTTAATTACATGAAATTTAATCCTTAGAGACAAATCTATTTCGGCAAAAGAACGTTTTTTATCTGACTCAATGGAAAATGGGTCATGTACCCATATTGCTTTTAGATGTTTTCCATAAAAAACATTCGAACCGATTTTATCTTCTAAGAATAAATCAAAACCGAAGATACTATCGATAATTTTCGAACCTTGGCCATTTTCTGTATTGTCTAGGCCGAAGCTCGAAGATTTAAAGCCTGTTATGAACTCCACCGAACCAAAAGAAATCACCTCCTTAACGGGCTGTTCTTGAGCCCAAAGCGGCAGGCCATAGAGGAGGAGTAGGGTAGGAAGGGAACGAAGCGGAATCAAGGGCAACCCGTGTAGATCGCTGGGTCGGTTGGAGCGCAGTCGTCCACGTTAAGCGAACCGTCTCCATCCATATCATCATCAAAGCAATCCGCAATCATATCTCCATCTATATCGAAACCCTCATCAATACTATAGTCGCAATCATTGTCTATACCATCGCAAATTTCGAGTTGAGCAACTGATCCGTTTTGGCTTGTACTGCATACAGGCCAAGTAATATTGGGATTAGAACTACATTCATAAATTCCATTACCGCAACCATCAACACAAGCTTCGCCCAAGCTTTCATAAAAATTCTCATCAATTTCACCATCACAATCATTATCTATACCATCACATATTTCATCGCTTGACATATCATCATTCCCACCCGGAGTTGTGCTGCAAATTGAATTCCCCAACTTGCATTGAACAGTACCTTCACCACATTGACCTTCACCTACACAAAAATTGCCGACACCAAATCCCTCATCGATTTGATCATCACAATCATTATCTATACCATCACAAATTTCAACACCAGGGCCACCCGGTTGAACATTACAGACCATTGTTCCATCAAAAGAGCACTGATAAATACCAGATCGTTCGCAAGCACCAACACCAACAGTACAAACTTCGCCAATTGTAAATCCATTATCTATAGAACCATCACAGTCATTATCTATGCCATCGCAAAGTTCATCTTGAGGTAAACCGGGATCGATGCTGCACTTTAATTGACCTGACTCATAATCACAATCTAAGACACCAAATCGTTGACAAATTCCAAGTCCAACATCGCAAGAAGCACCATAATTATCTACGTCATCAACTATACCATCGCAATCATCATCAAGATGATTACATAACTCGGGATTAGGCAAATTTGGTGTTGCATTACACACTACAACACCCTCTAAGCCGCAAGTTTTAACACCATTTACACGACAAGCGCCAGTTCCAACGCTGCAAATCTCATTTATTCCAAAATCTTCGTCAATTTCACCATCACAATCATTATCTACGTCATCACAAATTTCATCTATCGGTAGAATTTCGCCAACACAAATACCCCATGTGTCTGATGTTGGATCTGCATTATCAATACAGCTTGATATCCCTGATTGACAGATACCAATACCATTCGTTAAAGGATTGCCTGTATAACAATCTCTCTGAATATCGACTATTGAATTGCAAACACAATCCTCTGGATTTAATGAGAAACCTTCATCGATCTCACCGTCACAGTCATTATCTTCACCATCACATATTTCATTAGTTGGTCTAACTTGACCCATGCAAGGCCCCCATTTTCCATCGATACAAGACCATTGGCCATCGTGACAAAGACCATCACCAGAAGTACCACTTGGACCTGTATAACAAGTGCTAGTCAATGGATTATTATCTGCGCCTTCATCAACTAAACCATCGCAATCATCATCAATACCATTACACACTTCTTCCTGCATACCTACTTGAATAATTGGGATGCAGCCAAGAGATCCACCAATACACCCAATATCTTCTGGGCTACAAACTACACATGTCCAAATACCTTTATTACATTCACCTAAATCACCCGTATCACATTCACCCCCACCATCAGGATTATCTTCATCAATTTCATTGTCGCAATCATCATCTACACCATTACAAACCTCAAATACATTATTATTTGAAACGCATATTTGCTGAAAACCATTACATTCAATATGGCCTTGAATTTCACATCCCGGATATCCAAATATACAAGGGTCACCTTTTTCTGTACCTTCATCTACAATGCCGTTACAATTATTATCAATACCATCACAATATTCATTTATTTCTGGATTCACAAATGGGTCATAATCATCACAGTCAAATCCTTTTGAACAACCATTGCCATATCCATCGAAATCGTTATCAATACATTCGTTTGATATGTTCGTTGCAGCATCGCCTATTAGTTCATTAAGTATAGAAGAGTCATTGTTTAGATAATCGTTTAGCTGGACATCACATCCATGCATATAAATAACCGAAATGATTATTATATAATAATGATTCACTTTGTTTCACCTCTTTCTACAGAGAATCTTGGATTTTTCTAATCCAGAAATGTGTTTATGTTGTTTACCGGGACACAATCGATCTAATCCCTATGTAATTTACTCTGGATTAATTAAAATTTTTGATTTAAAAAAGTTGGATTTTTGCTAATTTTATCCAATGACATAAATTGAGAGATTCTAAAGATAGTGTAACCCAAAATAAGATCCTCACCTAATCCACCAGAATCATTCATATCGTTATAAGTAAGAGTTAAAGTGTTTTTTGCAATTCTTTCTCTATTATATTTTCTAGAGAAAGCAAGATATTCATTTATATTAATTCGATTAACGAATTTTTCTAAAGATATCAAAACCGCATAGAAAAATAGGAGGTCAAGTTGTTCAATTTCATCATTAGAAATCGTAGAATTACTTTTTAAGTAAGATTCATACATAAAAATTACAGTATCATTAAATAGATTATTAGACCTAATCGCTTCAAATAAAAGAATCGAACCTGCAAATGGTGATGGCCTATATCTAGATTTATTTTCTAAAGCGACCAGGAAATTAATCCTGTCATGGAAATTATCGGGCAAATTTATCATTAGATTGACAATTTGATCTGTAGCTATCTTTAAAGCATGATCTTCAATTTGTATTTCTCCAAATTCACGCTGTATATTTTCAAATATGGCTTTATTAGAAGAACCAATGATCCTCAATAAGGCTATTCCGAAATCTTTATTTTGATTTATATAATTTCTGAGAAATTCAGCATCAAATTCAATCACCTTATTTAAGTTAGAGTAAAGAGACAACGCTGTCATTAAAACGTCAATACCATCTTCTGTTCTTTTAGAATATCGATTAGGATCAAAATTTTTATGTTTGCTTAAACAATTCCAAGAATACATAATCACATCATTTAATATGTAAAATTGTAATGTATAATTTAGATCTAGATCTTTGTGTAAATTTTCATTCCCCATATAAAGCAAGGATTCTCCAACATTAAGCTTAAGTTGAGATGCTGATGCAACCCCAATTGAGCTTATTAAATAGAGATAGACTATCAATATTTGTGCAAGCCGTTTCATTATTTATCCTTTCTTTGATTTCTCTAGTCTAGAGGAAATCCGATGTGTTTATGTTGTTTACCTGGACACGACCAATCTTGTTCCCATGTTGATCTAATCGAATTTTCTTGGATTTAATCATGATAGCTTGCATTTTAATATTCACTGATATAGTTTTTTATTAAATAAATGAGAAGGAAATTTTCAGGCAAACCACCGTGATCATGAATTCTTTCAAGATTCATTGAAAGAAGACCTTTAATTAAATGGTCCATTTCATTTTTATTCGCGAAAGCTAAAAATTCAGACATATTATTTAAAGTAAGTAATTTTTTATTTATAATAATAGATGAAATCCTTAGTAAATATATTAATTCTTTTTTTT
>JAHJCH010000043.1 GCA_018813065.1 Myxococcota bacterium | reverse complement strand
GCGCGCCCGCCTGACGCAGCGCCAGAGCCTTGGTGAGCAGCTCCTGCGCCGCCTTCGGGGCGACCCCGCCCCGCGTCCAGCCATAGCGGCGCGCCTCGCGGGCCACCTCAAGGGCCTTGATCCGCGCCGCCGCCTCGGCCTTCACCTCGCCGCCCACCCGCCCGTACCAGATCAGCGCCTGATCCAGCTCATCGAAGCCGCGATAGAAGTCCCCCAGCTCCAACCGGAGGTGGTCCTTGGCGGGGCGCTGGTCAAGATAGGCGTGGTAGAACGCCTCGGCGCGCTTAAAGCGCCCCCGGCGCGCGGCGACGCGGGCTTGTCGCAGGATGATCTTGGGCTGATTGCCCTTCAACTCGCGGGCGCGGACCAGGGCCGCCGCCGCCTCGGTGAGATCCGAGAAGCTGGCGCTGGGGCCGGAGAGCAAATCGGCCAAGTTGAGGTGGGCGATCCCCCGACGAGGGGAGAGGATCAGCGTCTCGCGGTAGAAGCGCTCCGCCTCCTCTCGGTTGCCTAGCCGCTGGTGTAAATACGCTAGATTGTTTGTGATCTCAGAGTCTCGGGGGGTGATGTCATAGGCCTGGCGGAAGGCGGCGAGGGCGACAGGCAGATCATCGCGCCGAAACGCCTCGATGCCCTCTCGATTCTTGGCGCGGGCGACCTCAAAGAGGGCCTCATCGAGCCGATCTTCGCCGCCGCCGCCGCTCAACCCGGCGTCCAGGCTCGGCGCGGCGAGGATCACCCACGTCAGCAGCGCGGCGAGGCCCATCAGCGCCCTCGAAGATCGCGGACCTTGAGGCCCAGCTGGTTAAAACGCAGCCGCACCGCCCGCGCCCGGCCTGGATCGCCGAGGAGCCGGGCGGCCATCTCGGAGAAGTCCCCCTCGGCGGCCTCAAAGAGCTGCACGAGGTACTGCCGCTCCACCTCCGATGAGACCTGGTTGAGCGTCTCTCGCGGCGCGATCTTGACCTTGAGCAGCCCCGCGTCCTCCGTGGCGGCCTTGGAGGCCATCAAGCCGCCCGCTAAGAGGCCCTCGACCAAGCCCAGATCGATCTGAAAGCGGGGGCCGCTGAGCCGCAGGCCCTCCTCGATGGCGTCGAGGGCGCCGACGAGGGTGAAGAGGACGAGGTTGTGCATCACCATCGCCAGCTCGCGGAGGTTGCCCGGCCAGGGGTGGGCCATTAAGCGGGCCATCACCACGGGGGGGGCGATGAGGCACAGCGCCTCTGGCCGCGCCGCCTCGCCGCGCTCGGCGAGGGCCAGAGGGCTGGGGGGCAGGCCGAGCGCGGCGCAGATAGCGACACGCAAAGGCTCAACATCGAGATCATCGCCCGCCCGCGCCACGAAGCGCCGCGCCAAGAAGAGCAGATCCGTGGGGCGCGCCCGCAGCGGCGGTAAGGTGATGCGCGTCGCTGGCGAGAGCCGCATAAAGAGATCAGGGCGAAAGCGCCCCGCGGCCACCTCCTCGGCCAGCGGGCGGCTGGAGGCGACGATCACCTTGACGTCCACCGCCCGCTCTTGGTGGCTGCCCAGCGGTCGCACGCGGCGATCTTGGAGCACCAACAGGAGGCGCTTTTGGATCTCCAGTGAGGCGTTTTGGATCTCGTCGATGAACAAGGTCCCGCCATCGGCCAGCTCAAACGCGCCCTTGCGATCGGCGACAGCGCCGGTGTAGGCGCCGCGCGTGACGCCGAAGAGGTGGGCGGGGATCAGATCCACAGGGAGCGTGGAGAGATCGAGGGTGATGAAGGCGCCCACACGGCCTGAGCGGGCGTGGAGGAGCCGCTCGGCGAGGAAGGACTTTCCCGTACCCGTCTCGCCCTCCAAGATCACCGGCAGCCGCCCCCGCGCCAGCACGCCCAGGCGGCGGCGGATCGCGCGGAGGTGGGGATCTCGACCCCAGAGGATCTCCCCCTCCTCCGTGTCACGGCGGGCGTCGCGCAGGGCTTGGGAGATGGGGATGCGCAGCGCGTCGAGGTCATCGCCGTCGAGCAGGTAGGTCAACGAGGTCGAGGCCAGCTCGGCGGCCAGCTGGCGCGGCGCCAGATCGGCGACGCCGGTGAGGAGCACCACGGGCAGGTGCGGGTGGCGCTCACGCAAGGCCCGCAGGATGGCGACGCCCTGGTAGCGGCGCTGCCGCCGGGGGGTCTGCGCCTCGGGGAGCGGCAGCAGATCCGCGTCGGGGACGTCAAAGCGCATATCCAAGAGGAGGGCATCGACGAGATCGGCGTGCTGCGCCAGCCAAGACAGCGCCTTGAGGCCATCGGGGACGCGCGGCTGCTCGACGAAGCCAGGGTGCAGGAGCTGAAACTCCGGCAGCTGCCGCGCGATGGCCTCGGCGTAGATCTCGCCGTCGTCGATCAACAAGAGCTTGGGGCGATCATCCATCAGGCCTCCACGCGTGTCGCTCACTGGGTCTTGGAGATCATGCTCACCTTGAGCTTGAGGCGCTGGGCGGCGTGGATGATGTCCGCGACCCGGCCATAAGCGGCGGCCTTGTCGCCGCGCAGGAGCAAGATGGTGTTGGGCTGGCGCGCCGCCGCCGCCTCCAGGCGCGCCACCAGCTCATCAAAGGAGGCCAGGGCCTCATCGCCCATAAAGATCTGCCCCTCGGCGTCCACGCTGACGCTGAGATCCTCAAACTGCTCGGGCTGGGCCTCCAGGCTGGACTCGGGTAAGTCCACCTGCACCCGCGCTGACTGGGGGCTCTGTTGGCGGACATAGCTTGAGGTGAGCAGGAAGAAGATCAGGAGCTGAAAGATGACGTCCACCAGGGCGGTCATGTCCACCACCGCGCCGGCGCGCCGCGAGAGGGCTGAGCGAGGCGCGCGGAAGTTCACTTGGGCGCCCTTGAGAGGAGATCCAGCAGCCCCAAGATGGCCTCCTCCAGCTCCATCGCCAGCCGATCCGTGTGGGCGATCAGGAATTTATAGGCGAGGAGGGCGGGGATGGCCACGGAGAGGCCCGCGGCGGTGGTCAGCAGCGCCGCCCAGATGCCGTTGGCGAGGTCGGCGGGGTTGACCATGCCCTGCCCCGCGCTGGCGACGACGGCGCGGAAGACGTCGATCATGCCGATGACGGTGCCGAGGAGGCCCAGGAGCGGGGTGACGGCGGCGATGGTGCCCAGGGCCTCGACGAAGCGGCTGAGGCGGGCTGTCTCAAGGCGGCCAACTTCTTCAAAGGCCTCTTTGATGATCTCGCGTGAGCGCCCCGCGTAGCGCAGGCCCGAGGCGATGATCGCCGACAGCGGCGAGCGGTTGCCCTCGCAGAGCGTCAGGGCCTCATCGGGCTTGCCCGCCTCCAGCTTGCGCTGGATGAGGCCGAGGAAGTCGCGGGGGAGCACCGCCCGCCGCCGCAGCGCCCAGAGGCGCTCAAAGAAGAGGGCGGCGGCGAGGAGGGAGAAGGCGAAGATGGGGATCATCACAAACCCCCCCTGCTGCAAAAACTCGAAGGCGTCTTTCATTGTGTTCCTGAGGCTTTGACGCGACGCAGAATGTAAAAGATGGGGGCCGTACCCCAGAAGCGCTCGATCTCACGGCGCTGGCGATCCAAGAGGACGGCGAGGGGCAGGGTGGTCAGTGGACCAAAGGGGGTTGAGCCCGCGCGCGTCGCCTCATCCGCGAGGGCCAAGGTCATGCCGCCGCGCTGGCGCGCCATAAAGCGCAGGAGGGCGGGGCCAGGCTGTGCGTCGAGGGTGATGAGGACGACGTGTACGTCACGGCTGAGGCGATCAAGGGCGGGCAGCTCTGAGATACACATGGCGCACCATGAGGCCAAGTAGAAGATCAAGACGGGGCGGCGCTCAGCGACGTCGGAGAGGGGCGATTGAGTGGGCGCGGCCTCGGGCTCATTGGCGCTGATGACGCTCAGGCTCATCTCGATCTGTGGCGGCGGCGCGGGCGGCGTGGTGGAGGCCGCGCGCGGCGGCGTACCGCAGGCGAGGGCGAGGGCGAGAGGCGCCAGCCAGGCGCGGTGAACCTTGATCATGGCGAGAGTATGCCGCCCCGCGTGCTTGATGAGAATGAGGCTTCAATCAGCGAGGGCGCCAGGCGCCGATGAGGCCCAGCGCAGTGGCCCCAGGCGCTGAGACGCCGCCGGTGAACTCACGCCTCGTTGACCGGGGGCGCCGAGGGCGGCGTGGAGGAGGGCGCCCTCTTGACGCGCGTCTTTGAGATCACCTGGGTGCGTGGCCGCTTCTCATTGGGCACAAAGCGGATCTGCGTGGTGATCTCCAGCGAGAAGCTGCTGAGCATCTTCTGTAGCTCCGCCCCCAGCTCAATCTGCGTCAAGAAGTCATGCAGCTCCTCCTTGAGCACGCGCAGCGCCTCAGCCTTGTACTCATCGAGGCGACCCGAGAGCCGCTCGACGACCTCGGTGGGCACAGGCAGATCGGCGATCAGCTCCTTGAGCGAGTCGCCCGTGTGATCCACCACCTCGCCACCACGGGCGATGGCGCGGCGCACCACGTCGGCGACGAGCGTCTCCTTGAGCTTGTCATCGGAGAGGGCCTTGCGCACCCGCTCGGAGAGCGCGCCGAGGCGGTGGCGCTTGTCCTCTTCCTCAGGCGGGGGCGTCTTATCCTCATCGCGCCAACCTTCAAAGTCATCAAAGTCCATCATGGCCTCGCTGGATCGTGGAGGATGACGCGGAGTCTATCCTGGCTGGGGTGGGCGCTGGGCAGCGCGGCGCGGGCGAGGGCGGCGAGGTGACGGGCGCGGGGGAGATCCCCTGACAGCGCCGCCGCTTCGGCCAAGTCCACCAGGGTCAGGGCGTCGTGGTGCCCCGCGCGCAGCGCCACGGCGGCGGCTTCACCTTGGCCCAGCCGCAGCCGCGCCCGACCCTCCACGCGGCGACGCGCTTTAAGCGCCTCGGCGTCCGTAGTGGCGTCTGAGGTGGCGCCCGTCGCCTCCGCCGTCGCCTCCGCCGTATCAGCCACCTGCGCCAACCACGCCGCCGAGGCGACGCGGCCCTCCTCAAGGGCGCGCTGGATCTGCGCGGGGCTGGCCGACGCCTGGATCTCGCTGAGCGCGGCGGCGGCCAGGCTCAGCGCCGAGGGGTTGCCCGGATCAAGGCGCGCCGCCGCTGAGGCGTGACGCCAAGCCATGCGCGGGCGGCGCTGGAGCAGCTCGATGACGGCGAGGCGATAAAGCAGCGCGGGGCTCGACGGCGCGTAGGCCAGCGCCGCCTCATAGGCGCGCCGCGCGCCGCTGAGATCCTGGGCCTCAAAGCGCGCGTCGCCCTCGGCCATGGTCGCCAGCTTGGGGCCATCCTCCAGCAGCGCCGCAGGCGCCGAGGCGGGCGCGCAGAGGAGGCGAAGCGTCAAGAGCAGCCACACCGCTCAGCCTCCAATCAGCCGGACGTGGCCTAAGCAATAAGGCAGGATGCCCGTGCCCGTGTCGTAAAGCTCGCGGCTGAGGACCACGTCCTCTAAGAGCCCCTCGCCTTGCTCGCCCGGGAAGAGCAGCCCCTCGATGCGCCACGCCCCAGTGGAGAGCAGGGCGCTGGGCATGTTGCGCTGGAGGGTCAAGCCCCAACGGACGCGCGCGGAGAAGGCGGAGGTCTCCTCGTTGATCTCCAGCCCCTCGATGTCCTGCACCAAGATCCCCTGCTCCAAGGAGGCGACGATCTCGTGAAAGCCCAGCTCGCCGCGCTCCATCAGCAGGCTGGCGAAGCCGAAGCGCCCCGGCCCCGGCAGCCGCGCCCCACGCCGCCAGCGCCCGCCGACCTGGGGGCGACCCCGCACGCGCCCCTGGAAGCGCTGGATGACGCGACCACGGATCACCAGCGGGGTGCGCCGGGTGGGGCAGCCCTCATCATCAAAGGCGCGGCTGGTGGAGAGCCCGTCGAGGCCCGGATCGTCGATGATCGTGATGTTGGGCGAGGCGAAGCGATCGCCCTCCTCCGGCCCATCGGGGGTGTCCTCGGACAGCTTGGTCGGCGCCGCCCCGCGCAGCAGCTTCTCAAAGACACGGGGGTGGAGCAGGGCCAGCACCTCGCTGACGGTCTGCCCTTGGGGGGTGAAGACCGCCTGAGGCATCCCCCGCCAAGTGCGCGCGCCCATCAGGGCCAGCGGCTGGAGGGAGTCGGGGGAGTGGGTCTGGTGGAAGAGATCACCGTAGAGGTGATTGAGCGTGATGTAACCCTGCAAGAAGGCCTGGAGCGTCGCCACGGAGCCGCCGCTGCGGGCGATGATCGTGCGCTGGGCCTGATAGGTCAGCTGCCCCTCCAGGGCCTCAAGGCCGTGGACGCGCGTGGCCTCATGGGCGGTGTTGTCCAGCAGCGCCCAGGCCACGCGGTGCAGCTCACGCCGAGGGGCCAGGCGGTTGGCGAGATCGCTGTCGAAGGTGATGGGCGAGGGTTGGCGGGCCTGGGGGCGCGGGGGAGGTGACTCGGGGTTGGGCTCCAGCGTCGCCGCCGCCGCCGCCACCGCCTCGCGCCAGCGCCCCTCATCCAAGCCCTGCGTCTGCGCGTGGCCGACCTCCTGGTCTTTAAAGACACGCACGACGAGATCCCCCGGCGTGGAGGCTTGGATGGGGCGCAGCCCGTTGAGATCCATGGTCCAGCCCCTCAGGGAGCGGCGCTGAAACCACACCTCCACGTCATCTGCGGTGACGTCGAGGCTCTTGAGGAAGCCCTCGATCTTCTCATTCAGGGCGGCCAGCTCCTCGGCGATCTCCGCCGCAGAGGGGCCATCGACGGCGTTTGGATCTGGGTGTGGCGTGCTCATGCAGCGCGGAATCTAACAAGGCCGTGGGGGAAAGGCCAGTGAACAGCGATGGAGGTGGGCGGTGAATCGCGCTGAGGCGCGACGCGCTGGACAGCGTGAGCCGATCATGTCTTTGATCGCGGCCCCTTGACGAGCCCTACGGAGCGCCCGATGAGAGAGTCCGTCGCCCGCAGCCTTCGCCGCTGGGCGATCGCTGGTGTGATCTACAGCGCCGCCCTCGCCGACCTGGCGATTGAGTGGATCCCCTTCAAGACGCCCATCGCCAACGCGCTGATCTTGCTCTACGCGCTGGCGCATTTCGTCGGCGCGGTGGGGCTGTGGCGCCGCGCGCGGTGGGGCTGGCGGCTCAGCGTCCTCGCCCACGCCGTGGGCCTCGTGGCCATGCTCTTCGTCGTGGCGGGCCTCGTCGCCTCCTGGGCCTACCTGCGCGCCATCTTCGGCGACTTTGGCCGAGGCGCCTCGATCGGCGCGCTCCTCTTCGCCAGCGTCGCGCTCCAGATCCTGGGGCTCTATCCCGCGCTGGGGCTGACCTCGCTCTTACGCCAAGAGGCCCGCGAGGACATGGGCGGGGGGCGGTGGTGGCGGGCGCTCTTCCTGGGCGCGCTCTTGCCGCTGATCACCGGCTGGGCGGTGGACGCCCGCTACCGGCTCAGCGCGCCGCCGCCGGAGATCCCCCAGGCGGCGCGAGAGGCGAGCCTGGCCCACCTCCGCGCGGCCCTCCAAGGCGCGCCGCGCCCGTCGCTGGACCACGCGCGGGGCTACGCGGTGGGCCAAGGGCCGCTCTACGTCACGCTCTATGACGGGGGGGCGATCAAGGCCCGCGTCACCGGCGAGGGGGGCGACTTGGCGGCGGCGGTGGCCCAAGCGGCGGACGCCTTAGCGCAGCACCCCAAGCTGCTGGGGCGCCGCGAGGAGGGGGGGCGGCTCAAGATCGATCGGATCATCGCCGAGGGGCCCATCCTCCCTTTCGCCTTAGCCCTCTCCGTCAACCCTGGGCTCGACGGCCTGCGGGTGACGGCGGGGGCGACGTCCAAGACCCTGCTGCCTGACGATCTGATCCGCCTCCAGCGCTTCGGCGCGGCGCCCTTGGTGCCGGGCATTGAGGAGCTGCGCTTGGGGCTCGATGTGGCGGCTGTCCACGCGCGTTTGGGCCAGGCGGGGCGGCTGACGCGGCTGCGCGTGGAGGGCTGGGTGGAGCATGAGGGGCGCGCGCTCAACGCCAAGCGGGGCAACACCCCGCTTGAGGAGGGGGGGCCAGCCTCGTGGCGCGCCGCCGCCATCGCGGGCGGCGACTTTATCCTCAGGCAGCTCAAGCAGGATGGCAGCTTTCACTATCAGTACTACCCCTATACGAACACTCAGGACCAAAAGGGCGGCTACAGCCTCCCCAGGCACGCGGGCACCGTCTACGCCCTGGCCTTGCTCTACGGCCTGACGGGTGAGGCGCGCTTTAAGGTGGGGGCACAGCGGGGGATCGCTTACCTCAACGCGCGCATCCCGGCGCGCTGCGCGGGGCGGGACATGGCCTGCGTGGCGCGGGGCAACACGGCGACGCTGGGCAGCGTGGCGTTGAGCGCCGTGGGGATGCTGGAGTACCAGCGACGCACCCACGACGCGCGCTACGCGCCCACGATCCGCCGACTGATCGCCTTTATCCGCTTTGTCCAAAAAGAGGACGGGGACTTCTACCACGCGGTGAACATCAAGACCGGCAAGGTGGGCAAGCGGACCCGCAAGATGTTCTTCTCGGAGGAGGCGGCCTTGGCCTTGGTGATGGCCCATGAGGTCTTAGGCGATCCCGAGGACTTGGCGGCGGCGCAACAAGCCTTGAGCTACCTCACAGGGCCAAAGTATCGCTCCTTCTTGGGGCGCTTTATCTACGGGGCGGATCACTGGACGTGCATCGCCGCCGAGGAGGCTTGGCCGCGGCTTAAAGACGCGCAATACATCAACTTTTGTCGTGGCTACGCGGGGCTGATTCGGCGGCTCCAGTATGGCGGCGGCGGCGACAACGGGGACTTTGAGGGCCACTACGGCTTTGGCGTGCTGACGCCGCCACAAGCGCCAGCGGCGGCGGGCTTCAGCGAGGCGATCCTCTCGACGATGGCGCTGAGCCATCAACATGGCTTACCGGCCAGCGCGCTGGAGGCCCAGGCGCGCGCGGCGCTCGACGCGCTGGCGCGCGATCAGATCCGGGAGGAGAACAGCTGGTTGATGTCCAAGCCTGCGGCGGCGGTGGGGGGCGTCCGTCGCTCGCTGGTGGAGTCGGAGGGGCGCATTGACTTTACTCAGCACAGCGTCGCGGCGCTGATCCGAGGCGCGGCGCTCTTCGATAAGCCCTCAGGCGCGCCGAGTTCCGCCAAGTGATCCTCTAATCCACCACAAACACCATCCCCAGGACACCCACGCTCGCGGTGATCTTTTTTTTGTTTATCCGGTCATTGATGCCAAGCGTAGAGAAAAAGACATAATCGTTATAGTTTGCAATCTCTAAAATTTGATCTACAGCGCTGTCTCCACCAAAAAGTTTAAGCGCGCCCGTGGTAATGCTCTGCATATTGGGGTCTTTACCCGCGATTGTTTTAGAGACATCATCAATGAGCTTATCACGCACCTTTTCGATGTGATTCGGCTTATCTGGGTTAAGCCAAAACATCATTAAAGCGACAAAGGCGATGAGACTGATCTTCTTCTTCGACATCTCTCCAAGCTCCTGGGTGACGTGGTGGGGCTGACATACTCCATCGCTTTAAGCGCGCTTTGCCAGCGGTTTTTTTGCGCAGATCGCCGCGCCGTGGCGCTGGGGCGTGCCTCCTGGGGCCAAGCCTGCTATGAGCCATGCCCTTCTCAATGAAGCCACGATGCAATGGAGCCACGATGGGCACCCTCTACCTCGTCCCCACGCCGCTGGGGAACCTCGAAGACATCACCCTCCGCGCCCAGCGCGTCCTCTCATCGGTGCGCCTCATCGCCTGCGAGGACACGCGGCGCACGCGGCAGCTCTTGGGCCTCTTGGGGATCGAGGCGCCGCGCTTGATCGCCGTGCATGAGCACAATGAGGAGGGGCAGATCGAGCGGCTCTTGGCGCGGCTGGCCGAGGAGGACATCGCCTTGGTCAGCGACGCAGGCACCCCCACCATCAGCGATCCAGGCTTTAAGCTGGTGCGCGCCGCCATCGAGGCGGATCAAGCTGTCTGCCCCCTGCCCGGCCCCTCGGCGATCATCACCGCGCTCTCCGCCTCGGGCTTGCCCACGGATCGCTTCCGCTTCTTGGGCTTCCCCCCCAGCAAGGGCGCCGCGCGCCGCCGCGCCTTGGAGGAGGTCGCGGGCGCCGGTGAGACGCTGATCTTCTACGTCAGCCCTCATCAAATCGAGGCGTTCCTCAAGGACGCCATCGCCGTCTTTGGCGCGACACGGCGCGGCGTCATCGCCCGTGAGCTGACCAAGCTCTATGAGACGTTTCATCGCGGCAGCTTGGCGGATCTGTTGGCCGATCCGGGGGTGGCGCGTGGGGAGCTGGTGGTGCTGATCGAGGGCGCGCCCGAGACGGCGGAGGCTGTCGATCTCGACGCCCTGATGCGGCGCTTGTTTGAGGAGGGCTACTCCCCCACGCGGGCGGCCAAGGAGGCCGTCAAGCGCGCGCGGTGTCGCCGGGATGAGGCCTATCGCGTGGCCTTGGCGCTGAAGCGCGAGGCGGGCGAGGCGGGCGAGGCGGGCGAGGCTGAGGCCGACGAGGAGGCTTAGGGCGCCTCTGCTTCGCCCATCAGCGCGGCCAGGAGCAGCGCCGCCAGCTGCTTGTAGCCGTCGCGGGTGAGGTGGACGAAGTCGCGCTGGGCCAGCTTGAGGCGCCGCCAGCGTCGGACACTCCCCGGCCCGCCCATCGCCGCCCGCGCGTCCCAAAAGGCGCAGCCGTGCGCGTCGGCCAAGGCCCGCTGCGTCTCGATCACCGCCTCGGTGAGCGGGATGGGCTGGCCGCGCTTGAGCATATCGGGCGGCCCCGTCAGCAGGCAGCCCTTGACGCTGGGCCGCAGCCGCTTGAGCAGCGCGTCGAGGCCCTCGGTGTAGGCGGGGATCTCCAGGTGATCATCATAAAGCTCATTGGCGCCATAGCTCAGGATCAGGATGTCCGTCCCCAGCGCCTCCAAGAGCGCCGCCGCGGCGGCGGGGCGATCCCAGAGCTGGCGGCTGGCCCGCGCGCCGTTGACCCCCAGCGCGTCATAGATGATCCCCGGCCCAGGCTGCGTCATGTTGACCCCCAACAGCCGCACCTCCTCGCCGTCGCGGACCTCCATCGTCACCTTGTGGCGCCCCGGCGCGACGGGCTCCAAGGCCACCCGCTTGACGGCCAGCCACGGCCCCCGCGTGCTCACCCGCTGTCGCCACGCGCCGTCGAGGCTGAGATCAAAGGCGCCGCCGCGCGGCTGCTGGAGGTAGAAGACCTCCGCCGTCGCCAGCTGGCCTTGGATCTCCGCCCGCCCCCCCCAGCCGATGGCGGTGACGCTGCAACCCGCCAGCGGCGAGTAGCCATCATCGAGGCCCTCGCGCATCCCGTCGGCGCGCCAGGCCCCCGAGGTGTCGGCGCGCGTCTCCGCTTGGACGTCGCTGCGCCAACAGCGCCCCGCGTGGACAAAGCCGCGCCCCGCGTCGCCGTAGCGCGCCCGCAGCGCTTGGCGCACGGCGCCGCTGTAGAGATCGGCGGCGATGTGTGAGTCCCCGAGGTGCGTAAAGCGCACGCGGCCTTGGCCCAGCCGCTCCAGGATGATCTCGATGTGCTGGCGCCCCTCGATGGGCTGGATCTCCACGGCGGGGGCCAATAAGAGCGTCAACGTCAACAGCGCGCTCACTCCTCGGCCTCCTCTTGGAGCGCCAGCGGCGTGCGCTGACGGTTGCGGTTGTCCACGGGGGCGCCCAGCGCCCACAGCGCGTGGCCGTGGGCCATGACGCGGACGTTGAGCGCTGGCGGCGCGCCGAGCTGGGAGGCCAGCACGGTGACCTCCACCCCGCCCTCCACCCGCCTCAGCCGCGCGTTCTTATGCCGACGGCGCTGCTTGATGCCCTTGGGCGTGATCGTGATGACCCGGCTGTAGCCGCCCAGCCAGAGATCGTACTCGGCGTCCTCCGGGTGGCCGGTGATCACGGTGATGATCGCCTCGGCGCGGGCGATCTCGACGCGCACGGCGGCGCTGAGATCCTCGGGGTGGTCCCAGCCCGCCTCATCCTGCGGCTCGATCCGGCAGAGGTGGCCGCTGAGCTGGAGCGGGGGGGCGGCCTTGAGCGCCTTGGCGCGCGCCGCCTCGTCGCCGTCGTGGTGCAGCGGCGTGGTGGTGATGTAGCAGCCCTCGGCGGCGCCACCGCCCGGCCCGCCCAGCGGGGTAAACAGCCAGGCGCGGGCCTCGACGAGCGGATCATCCGCCGCCAAGACGCGCAATCCATCGACGCGGCGCAGCGCGCCGAGGGGGATCACCTCGCCGCTGGGCCGCAGGAGCTTGAGCGCGCGCTGTGGGCGGGGATCGCTGTAGTCGAGCGGGCCGCTGAGGCGCTGATCAAAGGGCAGCGGCGGGCCGATCAGCGCCAATCGGGCGCCGCCGCCGAGGTCGCGCAGGTCGGCGAGGCCCGTCAACGGCGGGTGACCGGCGCGCCTCAGCGTCTGCGCGGCCTGATCCCAGCCCTCGATGACGGGGGCGTCGGTGGATGGCGTCGGGTAACGGCTGGGGAGCCCCTGGCAGCCCGCCTCGCCGAAGCGCAGATGCGTCCAAATCACGCCCCCCGCGCCCTGAAAACGCTGACTCGGGAGGGCATTGAGCGGGCAACCCTCAAGGCCGCCGCCGAGGCGCGCGTCTACCCACCGCAGCGCCGCCTGAGTGTCGGCGTCGAGGGGCTCGATGGCCCCGCTGGGGAGGCTGATCCAGGCCTCATCGACGCGCCGCCCCGCCGCGTCGCGGTCAAACCGCGCCAGCGCCGCGTGATCCCCCTGAAATTGGAGGACGAGGGCCTCGGATTCACCGTCGCCTTCGAGGGAGATCGGCGGCTGGATGGGCGTAAATCGGTCGGCGCCCGGGCGGAGGACCTCTAGGCGCGTGTGGCGACGCTGACGCGTGGCTGTGGTGTGCAGCCGATAGCGCCAGATCGCGCCGTCGCGGCTGTCGATCCAGCCCGGCGCGGCGCTCAGCGTCGCCGCCTCCACGTCGATGAGGTAGCTGCGCTCCCCTGACCAGAGCAGCGCGAGGGTGCAGAGGGCGTATATCACTGGGGTATGCAGGCCTCGACGGTGGCGCCATCCGGCGCGAGGGTCTGGGCGCAGGCGTAGCCCTCGCGGCAAGGCGTGGCGCAGCCGCCGAGGCAGCGCGGCGCGCCGAGCATCACCCCGCAGATCCCCCCGCCGCAGTCGGCGTCCACCGCGCAGATCCGCGAGCAGAGCC
This sequence comes from Myxococcota bacterium, assembly GCA_018813065.1. GTDB lineage: Bacteria > Myxococcota_A > Bradymonadia > UBA7976 > UBA1532 > JAHJCH01. The sequence continues at coordinate 1,943 of JAHJCH010000043.1, read as the reverse complement.
CGCCAGGGGCGTGTGAGAAGCAGTCCAGATCACCGGCGCAGTCGGTGAAGTCGGCGCAGGCGGCCCCCACCGGGGCGACGCCCGGCGGACCGCAGAGGGGCAGCTCGTCGAGCTGCTTGCAGACATGGCCCGCGTTGAGGCAGCCGCCGTCATCTTGGCAGAGATCGACGCACCACTCTTGGTAGCAGAGATAGTCGCGGGGGCAGCTGTCTTGGGCCATGTCGCAGAAGATGTCCACGCAGGCGCTTGTGGCGTAGTCGCAGACCTGATCCTCGGCGCAGGGCGGATCGCAGCCCTCGGGCGGCGGCGGGGGCGCCAGCGGCTCAAGATCGAGGTAGAGGCTGTAGCCCTGGGCGGGGGTGCTGCCGCCGATGAGCAGGTGCATGGCTTGGCGCCCCGGCGCGCTGAGCTGGAGGCAGCGGGCGGCGCCCTCAAGGCAGGCCTCCAAGGGCGCCTCGCTGAGGCTGAGCCCCGGCGCGGGGATGGCCGAGGCGTACAGCTCCACCGGCGCCCGCGCCCGCTCAAAGCCGATGTAGGCGATCAGCCGCTGATCCTCGGCGACGCCGATCGTGTACCAGTCCTCGTCGCCGCAGCTCGTCAACCCCTCGTAGATCTCGGGGACCAGCAGCACCCGCGCTTGCTCTGGGGCGTCGTTGGGCTCCATCAGGTCGGCGACGCAGGCGGGCGGGGGCGTGTCCTCGATGATGAGCTGGATCTCATAGGCGGGGTTGGTGACCCCATCGTAGCCATAAATGACGGCCTGATAGACGCCCGCGACGGGGGCCACGGTGGAGATAAACTCACCGTCGTCGCTGCTGTCGCTGTATGCCAGCGGCCCCATCGGCCCCTGGATCTGCGCGTCCAGATCGCCGCTGGCGTGCTGGAAGAGGACGGCGAGGGAGAAGGGCTGGGCGGCGGCCAGCTCAAAGGTAAAGGTGTCGGTGTCATCGACCCCGCAGATGGAGAGATCCCGCAGCGGCGTGTTGGCGACGAGGGGGATCGGCTCTTGGCCCTCATGGACATCGGGGGTGCAGCCCGGCTGGGGGCCGCTCAGCACCGTGTAGACCACCCGCTCGATGGCGCGAAACTCGCCGTCGCTGACCTCAAAGATGATGGGGAAGGCTTGGCCCGCTTGGGCGACGGCGGGCGTCCAGCTCAGCCGCGCGGCGGCGGCGTCAAACTGGGCGCCAGCGGGCAACGCGCCGACGACGCCGAAGATCAGCGCGTCGGGGTCCTCATCGACGGCGCCCACGTCCTGGGTGAAGGGCACGCCGACGGGGATCTCCTGATCGGGGATCGGCGCCAACGTGGGGGGCGCGTTGACGCCGCCGCCGCTGGGGTCCTGCACGCTGAGGTGGACGGTCTCTTGGGCCTTGAGCGCGCCGTCTGAGGCGATAAACGTGACCTCGAAGCGCTGGCCCGCCGCGCTCAGGGGCGGCGTCCAGGTGAAGCGCCCCTCGGCGTCGAGCGCCGCCCCCACCAGGCCCTCGGCCAGCATCTGCCAAGTGATGGCGTCGCCGTTGGGATCGGTGGCGATGAGCTTGAGCTCAAAGGGTGCTTCGGCGACGAGGGCTTGATCGCCGATGGGCTCGATGATCGGCGCGCTGGCGGTGACGGCCCCGGCGGCGGCGACGGAGACACGCAGCGTCTCGCGGTCTTGCAGCGCGCCGTCGCTGACCTCGAAGGTGAGGAAGATCAGCCCGCCCTCTTGCGCGGCGCTGGGGGTCCAGTCAAAGCGGGCGGCCTCCTTATCAAAGGTGGCGCCGTCGGGGAGGTTGGAGCGGATGGAGAAGGTGAGCGGATCGTCGTCCGGGTCATGGGCTTCGAGCTGGATGGTCAAGGGCGCGCCGACGCTGGCTTGGCGATCTCCGATCCGGCTCAGCTCCGGGCGGCCGTTGCCTTCGCCGCCGCCGCCGCCGATGACCTCGCCGCCGCCGCCGCCG
>JAHJCH010000042.1 GCA_018813065.1 Myxococcota bacterium | reverse complement strand
GCTCCGCTGCGAAAAAATCCGCTCTGCGGATTGTTTTCTTGCTCCGGCCTGTCCGCCTTGAGCGGATGAAGTCCGAAAAATGTCGGTCCTCGGGCTGCTTACGCAGCCCTGCGGCTCGATTCAAAAGATTCTCTCTGAAAAATGTCAGGACCATTGTCTTTGAAAACCGCAGGTTACATCTGCCTACCACGCCACACATCGGAATACAATACAGCGGCGACACGAGGCGTGTATAAATCCGGGCGAGGGGGCGCGTGACGGTTTGCCAAAAATAATCAAGTGGCGACGTGTTCACGGGTGCTCCTGATTACGTCGCTTTTTGTGCGCCTTAACGACATGCTCTGACATTCGGATACCCGTCCGCTTGTCGCGCCCTCTGTCTGGGAGCTGTGCCCAAGCCCAACCCCGAGATCACGCTGGCTCGATCCTGTCAATCACGATTTGGGGTGATTGCCCTGCCCTTGGCCCTGTGCATCCAAGCCCCGCGCGCGTTATATAGGTCAACACGCCCCTCAACCCAAGGACCCCCCATGCTCCGCGCGCTCACCCTCGCCCTCTGCCTGGGGGCCATCGGCCCCGCGATGGCCCGTAACCCCGCCGATGCCTTTCGCGGGCGAATCATCCTCTCTCAACGCCCATTCCCCACGAAGTTCTCCAGCGACGCGAAGTTTATCCAACATATGAAGCGCGTGGATACAAAGGCGTTTCTTTATGCTGATAAAGACACCCTGACTCTAAACTTTATGGCTTTTTTCTCACGCGCTCAGCCCGGCCCCATGTTTATGCTCACGGTCTATGATGTCACCGAGAAGGGCAATCGCACCCGGATTAACAGCTATCCCATCGATACCTATGAAAAGAACACGCGTATCCTCGCCAGCGCGGTCTATCTGCCCAAAGATCAGTATGAGGAGGAGCGTCGCTATATGATCACCCTCTCACGCCGTGAGGGCTCTCCAGTCCTGGCGGAGTCCCAGTTCGCGATCAAGGCCCCGCCCGGCGCCAAGGCGGCGGCGGCGCAGCCCACGGTCGTGGAGTTCTAGGCCGTGCAGCCTTGGGTCATCACCGCGCGACGCGGCGCCGATGGCGCGACGGTACACCGCGCTGTCGGCGCGATCACCCTCGGCGCGGCCCCCTCTTGTGATGTCTGTCTCCCCGATCTGCCGCCTCAAGCCCTGAACCTGCGCGGCGCGGGGGGGGCGGCGGAGCTGCGCTGCTTGGCGATCCCCGAAGGCGGCGCGCGGCTTGAGGGCGCGCCGCTGCGCCGTGGGGTGTGGCGCCCCATCCTCAGCGGCGCGCGCGTGGAGATCGGCCCCTATGCCCTGGAGATCTACCTCCAACAAGATGGAGAGACGCGCTCCACCAACCGCGTCCCTCTTCAAGCGCTGTTGCCGCCGTCGCCGCCGCCGCCCAGCCTCTCCCAACTCCACCCTTTAGAGTGGGCGGCGCTGGCTTTGATCCTCCTCGGCTGCATCGCCATGTTGAGCATTTGGATCTAGACACGAAGGACCAAAAGAATGACTCGCGAGACGCTCCTGCTGCTCGCCCTGGCGCTGAGCGGCTGTTTGCGAGATCAGGAGCCCGATGGCCTGGCCCGCACCCCGCCCGGTGAAGGGCCACAGATCCGCTTTGACCTCAGCCTCAGTGGCCACCCCCAGATCCCCTTCCCCAATGACCTCCTCACCCGCCCCGATCCCAGCGCGCCGACAGGGCTGCGGCTGAACCTGCCGCTGCGCACAGCCACGGCGGCGCAGCGCGCGATCCAAGAGGAGATGCTCAACTTCGACGGCTTTGGCACCTTCGCGCCCATCACCGTCTCCTTCACCGCCCGACTGGATCTCGCTCGCCTGGATGGCCGCGGGCGGGCCTACGCCGATGATCCCATCCTCCTCTTGGATCTGACCGAGGGGGAGACCTTCGGTGAGCGCGCGCCGCTGGATATGGGCCGGGGGCATTACCCGCTCAGCGTCCCCGATCCCAGCGGCTACTTCGATCAAGACCCACGGGCGGGGGAGGGCAACATCCTGTTTGAGACGGTGGATGAGGATCATAACGGGGACGGCCTCCTCGATGAGCACGAGGACACCGACGGCGATGGGCGGCTCGACGCGCCCAATGTTTGGCCGAGCGGCGGCGATCCCGAGGCGGATCTGCTGACCTTCTATGAGCTGGAGACCGACACGCTCATCCTGCGCCCGTTGGCGCCGCTGCGCCCCGGTCACACCTACGCCGTGGTGATCACCCGCCAGGTCACCGATGAGGCGGGCCGCCCCGTTCGCTCCCCCTTTGAGTTCGTCCACCACGCCCGCCAGACCACCCTTACGCAGCGGCTGCCAGCGGCGCTGGGCCTGCACGGCGTCGGCGTCGATGAGGTGGCCTTCACCTGGCTGTTCACCACCCAGAGCGCCACGCGCTGCCTCGATCTCCTCCACGCGGGGCTGTGGGGCGATGGCCCCTTCGCCAGCCTCGCCGAGGACTTCCCCGCCGATATCACGCGCGTCTCGGCCCTGCGCCCGCCACCTCAGCCCGCGCGGCTGCCCGGAGATCGCCTGGAGGCGGCCCTGCGCGCCTTCGCCCCAGACATCTGGAGCGTGGCGGAGATCGACGCGCTGGCGCCCACCTTTGAGGCCATCGACTATGTCGTCAGCGGTCGCTTCCTCAGCCCCAGCCTGCGCGACACCGCCGATAACCTCTTCCACCTCGACGCGCTCCACGCCCAGGCCGAGGCCCAGAGCGCCGAGCGCGCCTTCCTCTGCGTGGTGCCCAAGCCCTCGCGGGGCGCCGCGCCCTTCCCCGTGGCCCTCTACGCCCATGACTTCAGCGCCTCGCGGCTGGAGGCTTTACGTGTCGCTGGCGTCTTCGCCGAGGCGGGCCTGGCCACCTGCGCCATCGACGCCCCCGGCTATGGGCTGACGCTCTCGGCGCCGCGCCGCGCCGTCATCGAGGCGGCGCTCAAGCAGGCGGATCTGGAGCCGCTTTTATCGGACTGGAGCCGCCTTGAGGGGGAGGGCGGCGGGCTGAGCGACTGGCTGCTCGACAGCTTCGGCCCCAACACCCTCCAGAGCCGGGACAAAATTCGGCAAGCCGTGGTGGACTGGCTTCAGTTTATCCGCCTCCTGCGGCAGCTCGACGGCCAACGCCGCTGGCTGCCTGGGCTGCCCTGGGTCGAGGGCGATCTGCTGGGCGACTTCAACGGCGACGGCGTCGTCGATCTGGGCGGCCCCTCGGCGGATCTGCATATGACCGGGATCGGGTTTGGCGGGATGCTGGCGACGATCACGACGGCGATCAGCCCCGATGTCCACCGCGTGGCCCCCATCTCCAGCGGCGGCGGCTTCTCCGATCTGGGCGCGCGCGCCGATCTGCCGGGCTTGGCGGAGCTGCTGCTCCTGCCCAGCTTCGGCCCGCTCCTGGTGGGCTACCCCAATGAGGATGGCTTCAGCACGCTGAGCTTCCTCGTCAGCGCCGACGGTGAGATCCAGCACGCCGACGCGACAGCGCGGCGCGGCCTGCCCATCTCCACGCGCTTCCCCAGCATGATCCCCGGCGAGCGGGTGCGTCTGGAGAACCTCAGCAACGGCGAGGTGCGCGAGGCGCGGGTCAACCCGCTGGGGGGCTTTCGCGTCGCCACCCCCGCCGACGCGGGGGATCGGCTGCGGGTGCAGATATTTGGCGCGGCGGATCGGCTCAAGGGGGAGTTTACGGCCTTCGAGGTCGCTGGCGCCTTGGGCGATCACGCCTGGGCCGAGGGTGATCCCCTCATCGCCATCAGCGCGGGCTGGGGGCTGCGCCGACAGACCCCCGATTTTCGGCACTTTATCGGGATGAGCCAGCTCTTGTTGGAGGGCGCCGATCCCATCAACTTCGCGCGGCGGCTGCGCGGCGACGAGGGGCGCGCCGCGCCCGCCCCCGTGCTCTTGCTCCTCACCGCCGGTGACACCCGCGTGCCCACCTCCACCGGCCTCAGCCTGGCCCGCGCGCTGGGGCTCATCGATCTGGCCCATGATCCCACCCTGGGCGAGAGCCCCGACGCCCTGCTGATCCGCTACGGCGTGGCCGAGGGCTTGGCGCGCCGCGCGCCGCTGGTGGACGTTGATGATCTCAGCGAGGGCCTCAGCGGCGCGGATCGGCTCTCGCCGCCGCTGCGGCTCACCCAAGAGGACGGCGCGGCGCTGCGGATCGCCTACTTCGCCGCCGAGGGCGCCCACGGCTTGCCGATCCTCTCCTCGATCAACGGCTGGGATGGGGGGCTCTACGCCGCGCGCCTCGTCGCCCAGTTCCTCTCCACGGGCGCGCTGACGCCGCCGCGCTGAGGCGCGGCTTTACTTGGTGGTCATGGTCAACACGCCGTCCCAGCCCTCGCCGGGCGGCTGGGCGCGGAAGAACTCGACGCGCTCAAGGAAGGTCGCGGCGGGGGCGTCGCCCTCGGCCTTGAGGGCCTCAAAGATCGCCTCCGCCTCGGCCCAGCGCTGGGCGCGGTAGTGGCTGAGGCCCTCGGCGAAGCGGTGATGACGCGCGCGCGCCGCCGCGTCGAGGGGGCCGAGGATCTCAAAGATCCGCACAGGGATCAGCTTGCCCTTGGGGCGGATCAGGTCCAGCTCGCGGAAGCCCACCGCGTCGCCCGCCTGCGCCATCGTCTCCTCGCTGCACATCAGCCAGGTGCCGTACTTGTTATTGGCCCCCTCCAGGCGCGCCGCCAGGTTCACGGTGTCGCCGATCATGGTGTAGTCAAAGCGCTTGGCCGAGCCCATGTTGCCCACCAGCGCGGGGCCGGAGGCCAGGCCGATGCGCACATGCAGCTCAGGCAAGCCCCGGCTGACCAGCTCCGCGCGGACCTCGGCCATCACCGCGTGGCAGCGGACCGCCGCGCGGCAGGCGGCGGCGGCGTGATCAGGGCGCGGCAGCGGCGCGCCGAACATGGCCACGATGGCGTCGCCGATGTACTTGTCGATGATCCCGCCCTCCTCCAAGATCACCGCGCTCATGCGCCCAAGGCACTCATTGAGCGCCAACACCAGCTCGGCGGGCTCCATGGACTCGCTGAGGGTGGTGAAGCCCTTGATGTCGGTGAAGAAGGCGGTGATCTCGCGCCGCTCGCCGCCCAGGCGCAGCTTGTTGGGATCGGCGACGAGGGCCTCGACGACCTCTGGGGCCAGGTAGTGATGAAACGCGCGGCGGATCGTCTGGGCTTGGCGGCGCGCCTCGGCGGCGCGGCGGAGGTGGCCGATGAGGCGCACCAGCAGCCAGCCCAGCAGCCCCCCCCACACAGGCCAGATCGGCGCGAGGTGATCGGCGCGGGCCAGCCAAAGGGCGATGAGCCCCCATAAGAGGACGCCGCCGAGGCCCAGGGCGCTCAGGCGCGAGGCGCGCTCGACGCGCCAGCCCAGGGCCACCACCAGCAAGAGCAGGGCGGCGCCGCCGAGGGCGCCCCAGCGCAGGGCTGGCCCACTGTAGCGCAAGGTCTCACCCGCCAAGAGGGCCTGCGCCGCCGCCGCGTGGACGAGGACGCCGGGCAGGTTGACCTCGCGGGGCGTGTGTACGAAGTCCTCGGTGCCCATGGCGCTGACCCCGATGAAGACCAGGCGATCGGCGAAGGCGTCGCGGAGGGCCGCGCTGTCGCTGACCTCCAGCACGTCGCTGAAGCGCACCACGCGGAGAGCGGCGCGGGGAGGGAGGCGGACGCCGGGGCGGCCCTCATCCCAGCGCAGCGCGCGCTCGACGAGCTGTTGGGCCGCCTCGGGCTGGGCCAGCTGGGCGGCGACGAGGCCCAGGCTGGGGTAGGCCTGCTCGCCGAGCACCATAAAGTACGGGTAGCGGCGGGCCACGCCGTCGGGATCGAGGAGCAAGGCCAGGCTGGCCTCGGCGTTGGCGGCTTGGGCGATGCTGGGCAGGCTGCCGCTGAGGCGCGCGCAGCGCGGGGCCTCGGCGGGCAGCGCGGCGCCGTTGAGATCGACGGGGCGGAGGTTGGCGGGCAGGGCCACGGCGAGGGTGTCGCGGCGATCGGCGGTACACATCACCCCCAAGACCACGCGCCCGTTGCTGGCGAGGGCCTCGGCGAGCCGCTGATCTCCGTTGAGCGTGGCCGCCTTACGGTCCAGGGCGGCGGCCAGGGCCTCGCCCGCCTCAAGCTCACCGAGGGGGCCATCGCGCAGCGCGTCGGCCAGATCCAGGGCCAGCTCCACCTGGCCCTGCGGCGCGGGATGGGCGAACCAAGCGTCCATCAAGATCGCGCGGGGGGCCAAGGGCGTGACGCGGCTGATGAGCTGCGCCCAGAGGCGGCGATCCATCGGCCAGCGCTCATTGAGCCGGCTCAGGCTCTCATCATCCACGAGCACGACGGTGATCGACGGATCGGCGGGGGGCGGCGTCAGGGCGTGGCGCCGCATGAGGTCATAGAGCCCCTCATCCGCGCGCGCCAACGCCCCACGCGTGTCGAGGCGCCAGGCCAAGGCGGCCCAGGCCAAGAGCAACACCAGCCCCACCGACAGCGGCTCGACGCGGCGCATGGCTCAGCCGCCCCAGTCGAAGGCGTAGACCTTGGAGGTGGGGCCGCTCAAGCCATCGGCGTTGACGGCGCTGACGCGCCAAAACCACTTGCCCGCGTCGAGCTTGAGCGCGCTGGACTCAAGGCGCGCTGTGGTGGCCGTGAGGCTGCGCGCCCCAATGACGAACTCCGCGTCCTGCGCCAAGTCCACGCGATAGCCCTGGGCCTCATCAAAGCCCGCCCAGGTCAGCGCCGCGTCGCCCAGCGGCCCGCGCAGCGGCCCCTCCACCTTGGGGGCGGGCGGCAGCGGCATGGCGGCCTTGGGCAAGGGCTGCCCCTTGCTCACCTTTAAGCCAAAGCCCGCCTTGACCGGCACCGAGGCGGCCCCCTCGCGCAGCTCCACCAGCCCCTCGGTCGTCTCCAGCTTGGTGCCGCCCGCCAAGGTCTGTAGGCGGAAGCTGGTCCCACGCACCCCGGCGGCCAGCGCGCCGGTGGTGATCTCAAAGGTGGCGCCAGGGGTGCCGGGGATCACGTCGGCCTCCACGTCGCCGCGCAGCAGATCCATCCGCACGACGCGGGCGAGGCGCGCGTTGAGGTACATCTCCTTGAGCATCAAGGCGCTGCCGCCCAGCAGCTTGACGCGGCTGCCGTCGGCGAGATCGAGCCAGGTCGAGCCGCCTTGGCCCGTCACCACCAGCGTCGAGGCGTGCAGATCGTCGCCGGGACGCAGGGGGCGCTGCTGGGCCTCGTCGGGGCCAGCGGTGACCTGCCCGTCGAGGACGCTGACGCGGGCCACGGGCCGCTTGGCGCGGCGCTCGGTGAAGGAGATGACCACCGCGCCGGCCTCGCGCGGCCCCGCCGCAGGCACGAGGGTGGAGATGCGCGCCTTGGGCACCCCGCCGCTGGCGATGGCCTGGGCGTAGGCCTCGGCTAAGCGCTGGCCCTCCGGCCCGACGCGGGCGGCGACGGGGAGGCGG
>JAHJCH010000041.1 GCA_018813065.1 Myxococcota bacterium | reverse complement strand
GCGCCCGCGCGGCGGGCCTGCGCCGCCTACGCCCCCCGCCCGCCCCCGCCCTCCTGCGCCGCCTTTGGGAGATCGGCGTCACCAGCCTGCCCTCGGTGGTGGCCTCGGGCCTGGTGCTCGGCCTCGTCTCCGCGCTCCAGATCGGCCAGGTGCTCAACAGCGCGTTCGGCGATCTTGATCCGCTGCCCGCCATGCTGGGGGTGATCTTGGCCCATCACGTCGGGCCGCTGTATACAGGGCTGTTCTTGGCCGGGCGCGTGGGCGCGCGGGTGTCGAGCGAGGTGGGGGTCAAGACCTACCTGCGCCAGACCGACGCCCTGGCCGCCCTGGGCGCCGCGCCCGAGGCGGCGTGGCTGTCGCCGATGCTCGCCGCCGGGCTGATCGCCTTTCCGCTCCTGGCCTTGGCCTTGGAGGCCGCCGGTGTCCTCGGCGGCTTTATCGGCTATGTGGTCTTGCTGGGGCAGAACACGGCGGGGTTTTGGCGTACGGTCCTTGAGGATGTGCGCGTGGGGCCGACGCTCTTGGGGCTCAGCCGCGCGATGATCTGTGGCGGGGTGGTCATCACCTTGGCCTTCAACGCGGGCCTCAGCGCGCGGCGTGGCAGCGACGCGGTGGGCCGCGCCACCACCCGCGCCGTCGTCTCGGGGCTGCTGGGCGCCATCGCCGTTGAGCTGATCTTTGGCCTCGCGTTGGCGCGGCTTTAGAGCATGATTTAGAGCATGAAGGAGGAGTATGCGCGCGCTGATCTGGCTCTCCCTATGGGTGGCCTTGGTGGTCGCCTGTGATGAACCCAGCCTGCGGTTTGGGCTGCACTTTGAGGCCGCCGAGGGGCTCAAGCCCGGCGACAACGTGATGATGCGCGGGATCGCCGTCGGTCAAGTCCTCGACGTGGATCTCGACGGGGACGGGGTGCTCGTCAAGGTCGAGATCAAGCCCAAGTTTAAGGGCAAGATGGACGCGGCGGGCCGCTATTGGATCACCAGCGAGAAGCTGGTGACAGGGAAAAAGATGGTGGCGGTGGAGCCCGGTGAGCCTTTTGGGCGCGCGGTGCGCCAAGGCGAGCGCGTGACGGGGCTGCTCAACGCGGGCGGGGCGCTGGGCTCGGCAAAAGCCGCCATTCAAGAGACGGTCGAGCACGCCCGTGGGCAGGCCAAGGGGCTGGGGCGGGCGATCCTTCACCCCGATCGCAGCGCGCCGCGCGGCGCCGGTGACACCGTTGATCTGGAGCGGCCCGGCGGCTTCGTCCTGCGGCTCTTGTCGATCCGCCTCAAGCCGACGACCGCCGATGGCAAGCGCTGGGATCTGCTGGGCCGCCCCGATCTGCTCATCCAGGTCTGGGCGGGGCAGCAGCAGATCCTCTTGACGGACCCGCTCAAGGACACCCTGGAGCATGAGTGGGCGGCGCTGCTGACGGCGCCCTTCGATCTGGCGGCGCGGCCACGCGTGCGCGTCAAGGTGCTGGATGTGGACGTGCGCATGAGCGACGAGATCGGGATCGTGGAGCTGGAGCCGACCCTGGAGGACGCCGCCTCGGGGCGCGTCTTCCGCTTGGCGGCGGGCCGCATCGCCGAGCTTCAACTTCAGGTGCTGCCCCACGCCCAGCCCGCCCCCGCCTCCGCCCCGATCCCCCCCGCCCCGCGCCCTTGATTTCATTGACGGGCGGGGATCGTTCATCAACACTCGCCCCATGCTGACCTTTTATTTTATTGGGCCAGGCGCGCTCGACGCGGTGCGATACCTGGTAAAGAAGCACGATCAATCCATCCGGCGCATCTTCGCCGCCGGTAAGGCTTTTGACGGCGCGCAGTGGAAGTATGAGGACGCCCAAGTGCGCTGCTTGGTCGTGCCCATCGACTTCCCCTCCAAGGATCTCCTGTTCAAGAGCGCCGATGGGATCATCCTCGCGCCGGGCTTTGAGCCCGTCGAGGGGCTCTTGGAGCACTTTAAGGCGCATCTCAGCGCCTTGGAGGCGTGCGAGCGGGCCATCTTGGCGCCCGCGCCGGCGGGGCCGTTTCGCCGCGCCGACAGCGACGCCCAAAAGCTCTTCGAGGTGCTGTTTCGGCGCGCGCGCAGCAAGAGCCCTGCGCTCGATCTGCGGGGGGCGAGCAAGCAATCTCGCCCCCCGAGCCTGAGCCTGAACCTGGGCGAGCCCCCCAAGCCGCCCACGCTGGGGGCCTCACGGCGCTCAGCGCCCGAGCCGCGCCCCAAGCCCGTCGTCGAGGCCG
>JAHJCH010000003.1 GCA_018813065.1 Myxococcota bacterium | reverse complement strand
GCGGCGACGAAGGCGGCGTGCTCACGCCCCGCGCGGTAGGCCGGCTCGCGCGGCGGGTGCTTGAGGTAGCGCGTCATCAAGGCCACGTCCGGGCGCACTAAGAGCGAGGCGGCGTAGAGGAGCACACGCCCATCACGGTAGATGCACGCCCCCCCCACCTTGCGATCCGCCCAGACCAAATCTGAGACGCCGTCTTGGTAAATCCCGTCGAGCCCCATGTCTCCTAGGCCCGCCGTTAGCCAAGCCGTAATCTCGTTAAAATATCGCTGGTTATGGCCAATACCAGGCACCTGGAGCGCCAGGCCAATGATGACGTTGCCCGGATCGAGCACCACCGCGCAGCCCCCCCCCCGTCGGCGGTAGATCGGGACGCCCGCCTCAAGGCAGCGCGCCGCGCGCAGCTCCACGTCGGCGACGCTGCCACGCCCCAAGACCACCGCCGTCTCCCAAAAGGGATAGACCGAGAGCCCCGGCTGGCCACGCCGCGCCGCCTCAAGCAGCGCCTCTTCGCCCGGATAGGCGCCGATCTCCAAGGCCGTCACCGTGGCTTGGGCAGATGCACCGCGCTGCCCGCCGCGACCTCGGCGGCCTCCATGATCGCCTCTGACATGGTGGGGTGAGGGTGGATCGTCACCATCAGATCCTCCAGCCGCGCGCCCATCTCTAAGGCCAGCGTGCCCTCGGCGATCAGCTCAGAGACGCCTGAGCCGACCATGCCGACCCCCAAGATGAGGTGGCTGTCTGGGTCGGAGATCACCTTGACCAGCCCCTCGGCGCGCCCCAGCGTCCGCGCCCGCCCCAAGGCCGTCAGCGGGAAGCGGCCCACCTTGATGGGCCGCCCGCTGGCCCGCGCCTCGGTCTCGGTGAGCCCCGTCCAGGCGATCTCCGGATCGGTGAACACCACCGCCGGGATGGCGCGGTTGTCAAACGCCGAGGGCTCGCCTGAGATGAACTCGGCGGCGACCTTGGCTTGGCGCGAGGCCTTATGAGCCAGCATCGGCCCCGGCGTGATGTCGCCGATGGCGAAGATCGAGGGGATCTGCGTCTGGCAGCGCGCGTCGATGGGGATAAAGCCCTCGGCCGTGACCTCGATCCCCACAGTCTCCAGGCCCAGATCGTCCGTGTTGGGGCGCCGCCCCACCGCGGCCATCACCTTGTCAAAGGCGCGCTCGATGATCTCGCCGTCCCGCCGCTGAATCTGCGCGGTGTAGCCGTCGCCGCGCCGCGCGATGTGGGTGACCTTGGAGTCCATCAAGACCTCGGCGAAGCGCCGCTGACAGGCCTCGATGACCACCTCCACGAGATCAGAATCCGCCCCTTGGAGCAGGCTCGGGGCGAACTCCACCAGCGTGACCTCGGCGCCCAAGCCCGCGTAGACCAAGCCCAGCTCCAGCCCAATGTAGCCCCCTCCAATCAGCAAGAGGCGGCGGGGGATCTCCGGCAAGGCGAGGGCTTGGCGCGAAGACCAGATCCCCAGGGCCTCGGCGTCGGGGAAGGGCGTGACCCGCGAGCCCGTCGCCAGGATGCAGCGCTTGAAGTCCAAGCCCGACACCCCCGCGCCCTGGATGGAGAGGGCGTTGGGGCCTTGTAAGCGCGCGCGCCCGTGGATGACCTCCACGCCGCGCCGCTTGAGCAGCTGGGCGACGCCGCCGCTGAGCTTGTTGACCACGCCATCCGTCCAGCGGCGCAGGCGCTCAAGATCGATCTCCGGCGCGGCGAACCGCAGCCCCAGGGCCTCGGCGGCCTTGGCGCCCTCGACGATCTCCGCCGCGTGGATGAGCGTCTTGGAGGGGATGCAGCCCTCTAAGAGGCAGACGCCCCCCAGCGCCTCGCGCGCCTCGATTAAGACGACCTCTCGCCCCAGATCCGCCGCGCGCAGCGCCGCGACGTAGCCGCCCGGTCCAGATCCAACCACGACCAGCTCAGCTTCTTGTCGTAAGCTCCCCATCACCATGATGATCAGATCTCCAAGAGCAGCGCGTAGGGGTCAGAGAGGCGACGCACGAGCTGGGTCATAAAGCGCGCCGCCGCCGCCCCGTCCGCCACTCGATGATCAAAGGCCAGCGTCAGCGGCAGCATCCGCCGGATCACGATCTCGCCATGACGCACCACGGGCTTCTCTTGCACCCGCCCCATCCCCAAGATCGCGACCTCGGGGTAGTTGATCGTGGGGATCACCCCCGTGCCGCCGATGGCGCCGACGTTGGTGACGCTGAAGCAGCCCCCTTGTAGGTGATGGGGCGCCAGCGCGCCGCGCCGCGCCGCCTCGCCCAAGGTCAGCGCCTCATCGGCGACGTCGCGGATGCTCTTGCCCTGGCAGCCTCGAATCACAGGGACCACGAGCCCACGCGGGGTGTCCACGGCGAAGCCGATGTTGATGTATTGCTTGTAGATGATCTCTTCTTTGATCGGGTCTACGCTGGCGTTGAACTGCGGAAAATCACGCAGTCCCGCGCTGACCGCCTTGATGATAAAGGGCAGAAGCGTTAATCCACCCGCCTCCTCGCCTCGACGCGGCGGCGCCTTGCGCAGACGCTCAAGCTCGGTGACGTCGGCCTCGTCCATGTGGGCGACGTGGGGCACCACCGTCATGGCCGTGACCATCCGCTGCGCGGTCTTGCGGCGAATCGAGCGCATGGGCTCGCGGGTGATGGGGCCGAGCTGCGCGAAGTCAGGCATGGGCGGGAGGTGGTAGAAGGGGATCGCGGCCGCTGGGCCGCTGGGCGTGGGCGCCTCAGCGCGCCCCACAGGCTCAGGGCGTGTCAGCTCGGGGGGCGTCAGCTTGGGGCGTGTCAGCTCGGGGCCTGTCGGCGCCGCCGCGAACCGCTCGACATCCTGGCGGGTGACGCGCCCTGCCGGGCCAGAGGGGGGCACCGCCTGGAGATCCACCCCCAGCGCGCGGGCCAAGCGGCGCGTGGCCGGGGCGGCGGGCACGGGGCCAAGACGCGCAGGGGTGACGGGGGCCTCAAGTGAGCGCGGGGCCTCAAGCGGGCGCGGGGCCTCAACCGCGATGGGCGGCGTGGCTTGACCATCCTCGATGGTCACCAAGACCGCGCCCACCAGGATGACATCACCCACCGCCCCGTTGATCGCCGTGACCACGCCGCCCACCGGCGATGGGATGGTCACCGCCGCCTTGTCTGTCTCCACTTCGATAAGCGGGGCGTCCACTTCAATGCGATCCCCTGCGGCGACATGCCATTTTAATATCTCACCCTCATGGATGCCTTCGCCGAGGTCGGGGAGCTTAAATGAATACATAGTGATTTCCTTTAAAAATCCAATGTTTCAATTAACGCCGCCTCGATCTGATCGGGGTTTGGCAAGAAGAGATTTTCTCTGCCAAAGTAAGGCGTAATGACATCAAAGTGCGTCACCCGCTTCACCGGCGCCTCCAAGTATAAGAGCGCTTTATCATTGATTAAGGCGATGATCTCAGAGGACATGCTCAGCGTCTTGGGCGCCTCCTGGACGATCACACAGCGCCCTGTCTTCTTGACAGACTCGGTGATCGTGCGCGCGTCGATGGGCGACATCGTTAAGAGATCGATCACCTCGACCCGCGCCGCGCGCTTGGCCTCAAGGGCCTCCACCGCCTTGAGCGTGGGGCGCAGCATGGCGCCCCAGCTGATGATGGTGATGTCCTCGCCCGGCTTGACCACCTCGGCTTGGCCGATGATCCCCACCTCCTCGGCCTCGGGGACCTCCTGTTTAAAGGCGCGGTAGATGTGCTTGGGCTCCATAAACACGACCGGATCGGGATCTCGGATGGCGGCCACCAGGAGGGCGCGGGCGTTGCGCGGCCCCGAGGGGATGACCACCTTGACGCCAGGGAGGTGGGCGAACGTGGCCTCGCGGCTCTCCGAGTGATGCTCCAGGGCGCGCACGCCGCCGCCATAGGGCATCCGCACGACCATCGGCGCGCTCATCGTCCCTTGGCTGCGGGCGCGGATGCGCGAGGCGTTGCCCTCCAGCTGCGGCAAGATCAGGAACGCGAAGCCGGAGAACTGGATCTCGGCGACGGGCCGTAAGCCCAGGATGGACATCCCAAACGCCGCGCCCATGATCGCCGACTCCGCCAATGGCGTATCAATGACACGCGCCGAGCCAAATTGATCGAGCAGGCCGTCCGTGACTCGAAAGACGCCGCCGTCTTTGCCGACGTCTTCGCCCAATACAAGGACGTTTTTATCCTTCGCCATCTCTTGGCGTAAGGCAAGATTGATGGCTTGAACCATGTTGAGCTTAGGCATTGTTCGAGTCTCTCAAATTGCTTAAAAATAAAGCGCGCTGCTCCTCTAACGCGGCGCTTGGAGTTTCAAAGACATGATCAAATGGCGCGTCTGGCTTGAAATCAACCTCTGATTCAAAATTTTTCACCGCTTGGTTGACCTCATTCTTGACATCTTCCTCTAATAATGCTTGTTTTTGATCATCCCAAACGCCAATTTTCTTTAAATGGTGAAATAAACGAGGGATTGGGTCTTTGTCCCACCACGTCTTTTCTTCGTCGGCGGAGCGATATTTACTCGGATCATCCGCCGTGGTGTGCATGATAAGGCGATACGTCACCATCTCGATGAGCGTGGGGCCGCCGCCGCTGCGCGCGCGATCCAAGGCGTCCTTTGTGGCTTTGTATGTCGCCAAAGCATCATTGCCGTCTACTTGGATGCAGGGGATCTGGTAAGCGATGGCCTTCTGCGCGATGGTCTGTGAGCGTGTCTGACACGCTAAGGGTACAGAGATGGCCCACTGATTGTTCTGGCACACAAAGACCACAGGCGCTTGCCACACACTGGCGAAGTTGAGCGCCTCATGAAAGTCCCCTTGGGAGGAGGCCCCATCGCCAAAGAAGCACACCACCGCGCGGCCCTGCTCCCCTTTGTAGCGCATGGCATAGGCCATCCCCACGGCGTGCGGGAGCTGAGAGCCCAAGATCACCTGGATGGGCATCAGGTGATGGGCGGCGCTCAGCGCGCTGCCCTCCTCACGGCCATTGTAGTAGTGCAGTGTGCGCTCCAAGGGCTCACCGCGCATTAACCGGCCAGGCATCTCTCGATAGCTCCCCACTAGCCAGTCATCATCCCGCGTGGCGAAGGTCGCGCCGCAGATCACCGCTTCATGCCCGGTCGTGGGCGGAAACGTGCCCAGCCGACCTTGTCTCTGCATTTTAAGCATACGTTGATCGGCTTCACGCCCTTTTACCATCGCGCGATAGAGCTTGATGAGGTCATCATCGCTCAGCTTTGGGTCTAAATCTTCGTCCCATTGCCCATTTTCATCGAGGATAGATAAATGCTTTACATTAAAGCTCGCGATTTCTTTGAGCGGCACAGTCTTCTCCACAAAAAAATGCGTTTCGATGGGAGATCACCCCCTCAATCCGCGTCCACTTGATGATTTAGACGACGACTGTACCAAGGACACACGCGCCGCATAAGGCGTCGCGCGGGGCCTTTAAAAATCACACGGCGGGTGGGGGGGGCTCATCGCCGAGCAAAGCGCTCAGGGCGTCTCGCTCACGGTTAAGCCAGCTGATCCACGCGTCCAGGCCCTCGCCCGTGTGGGCCGAAAGCTCAATGACATCGATGCGCGGGTTGACGCGCTTGGCGTGGGCGACGCAGGCGTCAACGTCAAAGGGGACGTAGGGCAAGAGGTCGATTTTATTGAGGATCATCAAGCCCGAGGCGGCGAACATGTGGGGATACTTGATCGGCTTATCCTCCCCCTCCGTGACCGAGAGGATGACGACCTTGTGGGCCTCGCCGAGATCAAACATGGCGGGGCAGACGAGGTTGCCGACGTTCTCGATGAACAGCACGCCGCCCGCCTCAAGCGTCAGGGCGTCCAGCGCGTGGCCGACGCCGTGGGCGTCGAGGTGGCAGCCCTTGCCCGTGTTGATCTGAATCGCCTCAGCGCCCGCCGCCTTGATCCGCTCCGCGTCTCGGCTGGTCTGCTGATCGCCCTCGATGACCCAGCAGCGCTGCGCCGCCGCGTTGAGCCGCTCGATCGTCCGGGTCAAGAGCGTGGTCTTGCCCGAGCCGGGGCTGCTGACGAGGTTGAGCCCCAATATCCGCTGGCGCTGGAGCCGCTGGCGCACCGCCGTGGCGTGGCGCGCGTTGCCCGCCAGGAGGTCTTGCTCGACGCGGAGCAGGCGACCCGCGCCGTGCTCATGGCCGTGCTCATGGCCGTGCTCATGGCCGTGCTCATGGCCGTGCTCATGGCCGTGCTCATGATCCATCGCGTCGCCGCATCCACAGGTGAGGCACATCAATCAACCTCCAGTTCTTTGATCCGTAGCTGATCGCCCCCGCAGGCGATGAGGCCCATCGCGCCGCATTGGGGGCATGGGCTGAGGTGGCTGCTGATCTGCGCCAGGTGGCCGCAGTCGGGGCAGCGCGCCGCGCCGGGTGTGATCTCGATCTCCAAGGTGGCGGCCTCGGCGACGGTGCCGCGCACCGCGACCTCAAAGGCCAGCCGCATCGCCTCGACCTCCACGCAGGACAGCTCGCCGATCTCCATCAAGACCGAGCGCACCTTGTGGAAGTCTTGGCGCGCCGCCTCGGCCTCGATGATCTCCACCAAGCTCATGGCTAAAGAAAGCTCGTGCATGATCTCCTCGCGTCGGGAATATAGAGCGCGATTTCTCGAAAGGCGATAGATGCGTGCTTGGTTTTTGATGCTGGCGCTGGCCTTCGCGGGCTGTGAGGAGGGGGCCGCGACGACGCCACGCGACGCCGCCACTCAAGAAAGAGATGTGGCGTTGGACGTGATGTCGCCGGATTCTGGGCCGCCGGATTCTGGGCCGCCGGATTCTGGGCCGCCGGATTCTGGACAGAGCGACGCGGCGCCGCCGGATTTTGGGCAGCGCGACGCAGCACAGCCGGATTTTGGGCAGCGCGACGCAGCACAGCCGGATTCTGGGCCGCCGGATTCTGGGCCGCCGGATTCTGGGCCGCCCTGCGCGCCGGTGGCCGTCGTGGATGAGCGGGGCTGGACGCATGACGGCTGGGCCTGGGAGAAGCTGGGGCCGCTGGCGCTGGAGGTGGAGGGCGACGCGCTGGCGCCCAGCGTGATCCCCTGGGGGGCGGGGCTGCGGATCTACTTTACGCGGCAAGAGGGGGCGGCGCAGAGCCTATGGACGGCGACCTCTGAGGACGGCTTGGCCTGGACCGCGCCGCGCCCCCTGGAGGGCGTGGAGGGCAGCTACCCCTCGGCGGTGGCCCTCCCCTTGGGCGGCGTCCGGCTCTACTTCGGCTCAGGCTTCATCGAGCGCGCCGACAGCGAAGACGGCGTGCGCTTTGGCCCACCCTCGACGCTCTTGATGCCCAGCGCCATCCCCGGCGCCTTGTCGCTGATCTACCCACACGCCCTGGAGCGCGGAGAGGCGCTGTGGCTCTACTTCACCTACTTCGACGGGCAGACCTTCCGCATCGGGCGCGCGGCGGGGCCGCTGTCGGGTGAGGGGATGATCATCTCCGCGCCCACCCTGGAGGCCGGCGCGCCCTACGCCAACCGCGCGGTGGGTCAAGCGCGGGTCCACGCCTACGGGGCGGGCTTTTGGATGTGGCTGGGCGCCTACGACACCTCCTTGACCGATCCTGGGCCTTGGCGGATCGCCTCGGCGCGCTCCGATGATGGCTTGTCGTGGTCGCCCGTGGGCTTGAGCGTGCCGCTGGGCGAGGGCGAGGCGCCCGACGCCTGGAGCGCGCGCGATCCCAGCGTGATCGCCTGGCGCGGCGCGCTGTGGATGTTCTACGCGGGCCTCTCTCCGACGCGGCGCCTACGCCTGCTCGCCGCCCGCGCCGCCTGCCCGGATCAGCCCCAGCTTTTTGAGTAGCGCTGCGCCTCGGGCCTTAAGCTCTGCCCAGTCTCGCGCCTTGAGGATCAGGATCTCGCTGAGCGATACGCCGCTGTGTCGCTTAAAGGCGACGGTGAGCAAGATCGCCGCGCTGGCGTAGCTGATCAGGCTGGCGAGCGCGGCGCCCAGCGGCCCGTGGGCGGGGATCCACAGCGCGTTGAGCGTGAGGTTGAGCGCCACGCAGCCGAGTTGGATCAGCAGCGGCGTGCGTTGGCGCGCCAGGGCGATGAAGTAGCGCGAGAGCAGGTGGGAGAGGGCGAAGAAGAGGACCGCCGGGGCCAGGGCGATAAAGGGCGGGATGGAGGCGGCGTAGGCGTCGCCGTAGACGAGCGGCAAGGCCACGGCGCCGCCCAGCAGCGCCGTCAAGGCGATGATCCCCATCAACGGCAAGAGCTGGCGCAGCAGCCGCGCGGTGAAGGCCGCCGCCTCCGCCGGGGGCAGCCCCGCCAGCTTGGGCAGGAGCGCGACGGCCAGCGCCTCGGTGAACAGCTTGGGCAGCTGGGCGAGGCCCACGGCGACGCCGTAGACGGCCACCTCGGCCCTGCCGTCCTCGCGCAGCGCCGCCAGCATAAAGAGATCGACCTGGGCGTGGACCTGGTGGGCGAAGATCAGCGCCGCGCTCTGGACGCCAAACCCCAGCGCCGCGCGCATCTCGCTGAGCCGTGGCCGCCCCAGCCCCACGCGCCGCGTGATCGCCACGCCGATGGTCAACATGCTGGCGAGCCGGATCGCCGCCGTGGTCCACAGCGCGATCCAGAGATCCCCATCGCTGAGCCACAGCCCGCCCAGCAGCGCCAACGGCAGCGCGATGATCTCGACGGCGCGGATCTGATTTTGGAGGCGAAAGCGATCCGTGGCGCGGGCCATGGCGTTGAACAGCCGCGTCAAGAGGGCGATGGGGATCAGCGCCAGGGCCAGGTAGATCAGCGACGGGGCGCCGCCGTCAAAGAGCTTGAGCTGTATCCAGCCCCGCAGGCTGAGCACGAGGGCGGCGGCGAGCGCGGCGCTGATGAGCATCCCCGCCAACCCCGAGGCGAGCACCTCGGCGGGGGGGCGCCCCAGCCGACGCACGCGGTAGATCGAGGCCGAGGACCAGCCCAGCTCGGTGAAGACCATGCTCAAGGCGACGAAGCCGAGCACCAGCGCGTACTGGCCGCGGTCGGGGACGCTGAGCAGGCGGGCGAGGATCACCCCGGCGAGGAACTGAAAGCCGAGGTTGATGAGCGCGGTGATGAGCTGGGAGAGGGCGTTGCGGCTGAAGTTCATGGCTGGGCGTGATGGGGCGCTGAGGCGTGAGTGAAGATCATCACCCTACTTGAAGCAAAGACGCCGCGCGCGCCAGGGGCATCGTGATTTGTCCTTGGCGCGCTGGGCGTGTTCGCGCATCGTTGGGCGGAGCATTAAAGGAGTCACACGTGCGCGCATCGCTCTTTGGGATCTTATGGGGCCTCTTGGGGGGCTCGCTGTCGGCCTGCGGCGCCCCTGTGGCGCGGCCGGAGCCGGGGCGAGCGCCCAGCGTGCTCCTCATCAGCGTCGATGGCCTCAGCCCTGATCTCCTCCGCCAGCACCTCGCTCGACCCCAATCACAGGGGCCTGATCGTGGCCTGCGGCGCTTGATCGAGGGCGCGGCGGGCGCCCGCGTGGGTGAGGCGCTGACGCCGCTGCCCAGCGGCCCATCGGCGGGCGCCGAGGCGCTGCTCAAGACGCCACAGGGGCCGCTCTTCGAGGGGGTCGGCGGCGGCCTGAGCGTGGGCTTCGAGGCGCCAGGGGCCGAGATCATGCGCCCTCAAGGGGATGAGGCGCGGATCAAGGCGGCGGCGGCGGGGTTGGCCGCCCATCGCCTCGTGGCGCTGCGGCTGACGGGGCTGGTCGAGGCCATGTCTGAGGGGGGCGTGGCCGCGGGCCTGCCCGCCTTGGCGGTCTTAGATCAGCGCTTGGGCGCGCTGGTGGACGCCCTGCCGCCTTACGCCTTGGTGATCCTCACCGCCACGCACGGCGCGGCGGCGCTGCCCTCGGAGAAGACCGCGCGGGACAAGGCCGCCTTCGCCCGCTTCCTCAAGATCGACGAGGCCCGCCTGGAGCCCGCTGGCGGGCTGCTCTTTGTCTCCGGCTGCCAGGGGGAGATCATCGCCCAGCTGGGGGGGATGCCCTTCATCGCCGGGCTCTATCAGCGCGGCGAGGGCGGCGCGCTGCTGCGCTTTGACCCCAACGCGGGCTTGATGCGCCCCGCCACCCCCGCCGACGCGCCCCCTCACGCGCAGATCCAGGCGGCGCTGGCCTCACGCGAGGGGGTCTGCGCCGCCGTGGCGCGCCGCGATGAGGGCTATGAGTTCACCGCGCCGGGGTTTGATGGCGGCAAGATCGGCTGGGGTGGCCCGGCTGCGGCGAGGGTGGCCTTGATCATCGCCGGGCCGATCACGCCGGGCGCCTTCGACGCGCCGGTGCCCTTGGCGGAGGCCCCCGCGCTGGCGGCGGCGTCCTTGGGCGCGCCTGTGACCTCGGCCTTGCAGGCGCGGCTGAGCCCCAGCCCCGAGGCGCGCGGCCTGCCCTCACCGCTGCGCGCGCGCCCCGACTTGGCGGCCTGGGTGAGCACCCCGCCGTATCGCGCGGCGCGCTTGACGGCCCTGGAGGCCACGCCCATCCCCGACGCCCGCCCGCTGCCCTTCAAGCTCGACGTCGCCGAGGCCGCCGCCGTGGCGGGCGCCTTGGGCTTGGAGGCCATCAGCTTTGGCCGCGAGGTGCTCTCGACCACGCCGCACCTGGCCCGCTTTGGCGCGCCGGCCTACTTCGTCGGTCGCGCCGAGCCGGGGACGACCAAGGCCCTCTCGGCGTTGGCCTTGGCCGATCGTCACCTCAGCCTTGGCCGCGCCGCGCTGGCCTTCGAGGCGCTGATCGACGCCGATCTCAAGGCGCTGCCCTCTGCGGCGCGGCCTTGGGCGGAGATCCTCTTGGCCCTCAGCGCGCGCCTGAGCCCGCCCGAGGGCGACGCTTCACCGCCCGCGTTCCCCGAGATCGCCCAGGGCCAACCGGCGGCGGCCTTTAATCAGCTGGCGCAGGGGCTCGTCTGGCCCAATCAGGGGCCTCACCCGTGGACAAGCCTCGTCGGCGCGGCGCCCTATGCCCAGCTGCCCGCCTTGGTGGAGGAGACGCGCTTCTGCGCGCAGGACTACGCCGCCCGGCGGACCCGCCGCTTGGCCGCCGCCGCCGCGCTGCGCGCCGACTGGCCGGGCTTGGCGGCCTACATCCTCAGCGCCCACATCGGCGAGGGGGCCATCGAGGCCCGCCGCGCGGCGGTGATCGAGGTCTTGGATCTCTTGGATGATCCTCGCGCGGCCTGGCGACGCGGTGAGATCCTCAGCGGGCTCCTCAACCGCTTCCTCTTTACGCAGGGGCTCGCCGCGCAGCTGCCCGAGCTGCATCGCCGCGCCGCGCGGGCCTATCTGCTGCACCTCCAAGGGGAGATCCTCGCCGATCCGCACCCGGAGCGAAACCAAGGGCGGCTCAACGGGCTGCTCAGCGGCGCGGCCCAGGTGGAGTCGGCGCTGCAAGAGCAGACGATCCGCCTGGCGGCGGGCGATGAGGGCAACCTGGCGACGGCGATCCTGCGCGGGGTGCTCTCCCAAGGCGGGCTCCTGTCCTTCCTCAACCCCGAGTTCCTCCAGCACCTCGTGCGGGTGCGCGCCTCGGTGGCCGAGGCCCTGGCGCCGGTCTTAGCCAAGCCCTTGGCGGCGCTGACCCCCGAGGAGCGATTGACCCGCGCGCTCTTGGCCCAGCTCGACGCGCTCTTGGCGGGCCTCCAAGGACAAATGCCTGCGGCCAAGGCGCGGCTGAGCGAGGCCGAAGCGCTCTTGGATGATCCGCGCTTCGAGGCGGCCTATGAGGCGGCGTTAAAGCTCAAACCCGAGGCAGAGGCGCCGCTCATCGCCTGGGGGCGGGCCTCCTTGGCCTTGACCCGCGTGGCCTTGGGGATCATCGCCGCCATCGAGCAGGACAAGGCCACGGCCACGGCGCGCCTGACGGCGGGGGTGGAGATCCTCCACGCCATGAGCCTGGCGCTGCTCGACGCGCAGGGGCTGGCGGCCCTGCGTGGGCACGCCGACGCCCTCGCCGCGCTGTTGAAGGCGGCGACGCGGCTGACGGCCTTGGGCCAGGGCGAGGCCCCGGATCAGGCCCTCTTGGCCGAGGTCTTTGGGGTGGCGGCGGGCCTGCGGCTCGACGTGCCCGAGGGGGAGGCGGCGGGCGTGGGGCGCTGGCTGGTGCTGGGCGGGCTGATCCTGCGCGACGTGGTGTGGATCATCGACGTCTTGGCGCGCGGCGAGGCGGCGGATCTCAAGGCGTTGGCGGGCGCGGAGGCCGCGTGGGCGGCGCTGCGGGCGGGCTGGGCGCCAGAGTCACGCGTCGGCCAAGCGCTCTTGAGCCTCAGCGAGGTGGCCCAGGCGCTCCTACCCAAGCTGCCCGCGCTCAAGGACGGCGCCGCTGAGGCCTGGCTGGGGGCGCTGACGGCGGTGGAGGCTCAAGGGCTGCGCGCCCAGCTCTCTCACGCGCTGAGCGAGGCGGAGCTGCGCGCCAAGCTGCGCGCCGGTGAGGTGGAGTGGATCTTCCTCCACTACCTGCGTAAGTTGCTGGATCTCAACCTGATTACGCTCAAAGACCCCCAAACGTTGCTGGCCTTTATCGACGGCGAGAACCGCGCCCTCTTGGCCCTGATGGGCGAGGACGCCAGCGGCCCCACGCGGCCGCTCATCGCGCTCTTACAAGCCACGCTGCACCCTGGCGAGGCGGGGGTGACATGGGCGGAGAAGGGCAAGGCCTGGTCGGCGGGGACGGTCTTTGAGGAGGCGCCCTTCCTCTGGGATCTGCTGGCCTGGGAGCGCGTCGCCGCGCCAGCGCGGCTGGAGGCCATCGCCGCCGCCTGCCCGCCGATCAAGCCCAGCGTGGATCTCGTCGCCGCGCGACTGGAGGCCCGCGCGG
>JAHJCH010000040.1 GCA_018813065.1 Myxococcota bacterium | reverse complement strand
GGCCACAGCCGCCACCGCCGCCCGCTGCTCAGCCCCCCAAGGCCCGCCCGCCCCAGATCGACGCAGGCGAGGCCCGCGCGCTGTGGGCCGAGGCCCCTGATGGCTGGTCGAGGGTGCAGCCCGCCAAGCGGAGCCCTCTTCGCGCCCCGGCGGCCAAGGCGCGTTTATGGGGCGAGGTGGGCGTCAGCGTGGACGCGCTGACCGGCGCGACGACCAAGGGCCGCGCCGTCTTGGAGGCGCACGCGCGCTACAAGCGCGAGGCTTGGCGCGCCGAGATCGACGCCCGCGCCATGGAGGACTACGCCCAAGGCGCGACGGCCTATCGCTTTGAGGCGCGGCGGCTCTGGCTCGGCCAAGCGCGCGACGGCTGGGGCTGGTCTGGTGGCCGCCTCGGCGGCGAGGGCCGCCTCCAAGAAGACGCCCTCGACGGCGCGCGCCTCCGCTATGGCGCGCTGAGCGTCAGCGGCGGGCTGATCCCCACGCCCGAGGAGACGCGCCCCGATCTTGAAGCGCGCGCCGTCGGCTTCTCCACCGCGCGGCGCTGGAGCGCCGGTGACTTCACCGCCGATGCGCAGCTCGACGGGCTCCTCACCAATCACGCGGGCGCCTCCGATCGCGTGGCCCTGGCCCCCACCCTCCAGCTCTACAGCCCGCGCTTCACCGCCTTCGCCTCAGCGGAGGTCGATCGCGGCCAGGGCGCCGATCCGATGGTGCTCAGCGCCAGCGAGCTTTACCTCAGCGGGCGGCTGCTCAGCCGGCTGCGGCTGGGGGGGCGCCTCTACACCCGGCGGGGGCTGGACTTGGCGCGGACCCGCGCCATCGGGCTGCCCTGGCTGGAGGGGGAGCGGCGCACGATGGCCGTCGATCTGGGCCTCGACGGCGGCGCTTGGGGGCTGTGGAGCGCCTCGCTCACCCTCGGCCAAGAGGGCACCCAAGACACCCTGACGCCCGCCCTTGATCTTTGGCTGCCCATCGCCGCGCCGCTGAGCCTGCGCGGCGGCTTCTCCCTCACCGACGCGGCGCAGACGCGGGTCAACCAAGGCCGCGCCGCGCTCACCCTCCGCCCCATCACCGCCTGGCCGCTGGAGCTGGATCTGGGCGGGCGAGCGGCGCGCGTAGAGATCAAAGATCGCCCGGCGTTGACGCAGGATGAGTGGGCGGCGAGCGCCGCGCTGTTTACCCAAGCCGGGCGGCTGCGGCTGCACCTCTACGGCGAGCGCCTCCAGACCCACACCGACATCTACAGCCTGATGGCGCGCCTCTCTTGGAGCTTCGATGACCCTCTATGAGCTGCTGGCTTGGCTGCTGCTGCCCCTCCTTGGCCTGCTCCTGACGCTGGAGGCGCGGCTGCGGCTGCGGGCGCGTCGAGCGCGGCTGCGCTGGATCAAGAGCGAGCGGGCGGGGCTCAATGAGCCGCCGACGCTGCACCCTCACATCGACGTGGATCGCTGCATCGGCGCGGGGGCGTGCATCACCGCCTGCCCCGAGAAGGACGTGCTGGGCCTCGTGGCGGGGCGCGGGGCCTTGATCAAGGCCTCGGCCTGCGTCGGCCACGGGGTCTGTGAGGCCGCCTGCCCGGTCAGCGCCATCCGCCTGGTCTTTGGCACCGAGCGGCAGGGCTTGGCCATCCCCCGCGTGCTTGAGGCGGGGGCCACGGAGGTGGCGGGGCTGTCGATGGCGGGGGAGATCGGCGGCGTGGGGCTGATCCACAACGCGGCGCGGCAAGGGATGGAGGCCGCGCGGCGGATCTGCGCGGAGATGCAGGGGGCGGGGCGCTTGGTGATCGTCGGGGCGGGGCCAGCGGGCGTCGCCGCCGCGTTGCAGGCCCGCGCCTTGGGCGTCGAGCCGCTGATCTTGGAGCAGGCGGCGCCGCTCAACACCATCCGGGGCTACGCGCGGGGCAAGCCCGTCTTTACGCAGCCCTTCACCTTGCCCCACGGCGAGGGCATCACCGCGCCGCGCGTCCGCCGCGAGGACATCCTCGATCTCTTTGAGGCCGCGGCGGCGACGCTGAGTATCCAGCGCGGGCGTCTGGTGGGCCTGGCGCGGCGCGCGGCGGGCTTTGAACTGCGGCTGGAGGGCGGCGCGACGCTGGAGGCGAGCCAGGTGCTCATCGCCATCGGTCGGCGTGGCGCGCCGCGACGGCTGGGCGTGCCGGGTGAGGCGGCGGCGCACGTCCTCTACCAGCTCGAAGACGCCGCCGCCTACGCGGGGCGGGCGGTCTTGGTGGTGGGGGGCGGCAACTCGGCGGCGGAGGTGGC
The DNA here is from genome assembly GCA_018813065.1 of Myxococcota bacterium. Lineage (GTDB taxonomy): Bacteria > Myxococcota_A > Bradymonadia > UBA7976 > UBA1532 > JAHJCH01. Next base: position 8,143 of record JAHJCH010000040.1, on the reverse strand, counting down.
GGTGATGTTGGCGGCCACGCCGGGCTGCCGTGTGATCCTCTCTTATCGCGGCGCGGCCTTTAACCGCGTGGCCGAGGAGACGCGCGCGGCGCTGGCCGTCGCCGAGGCCGAGGGGCGGCTGCGCGTGTGGCTGGAGAGCCAGGTGAGGCAGATCGAGCCAGGCCGCGCCCTGGTGGCGCCGCGCGTCGGCGAGGCGGCCTGGGTCGAGGCCGAGGCGGTCTTGGTTCAGATCGGCGGGATCGTGCCCACGGAGCTGCTCTTGAGCATGGGGATCACGGTGGAGCTGCATCATGGCCTGCGCGTCACGCCGCTGGCGGATGCGTCCGGGGCGCCTTGAGTGCTATAAACATGGCCCCTTACATCCACCCCGAGAGGTCCAGATGGCGCGCGCGCTGATCCTCCTCCCCGCGCTCTTGCTGTGGGGCTGCGAGATCATCAAAGAGGAGTACCCCGACGGGCTGCGTGAGCTGCGCAGCGCCATGAAGGTCATCGAGCTGCGCGCGGCGGAGGGGGGCGCCGAGGTGGAGTTCACCTATCACTACGAGCTGGGGATCGTCGATGAGGCGGGGATCGCCGATCTCCAATGGCGCTATGCCCTGTTCACCCGCGATGAGGCGGTCTTGGCCGAGCACAGCCAGCGGATGCGCGAGGGCGAGCCCGACAAGACCAAGCTCTTGGTCATGGGGGATCGCGAGCGCCGCCTGGAGATCCCTCACCGCCTATCGAGCAGCGAGACGTACATCCTGTGGATCTTCGTCGATTATCGCGGTGAGCGGCTGGGGGAGCTGCTGACGGGGATCAAGCTGGGGCAGCGGATCGAGGATAACACGCCGTCGATCTTCGAGGTGGACGGCGGCTTGAGCGGGATCTTGGGCATCACCGGCATCGACGGCGGCCTCAGCGCCTACGACTGACGCGGCTCGGGGGGCGGCGCTTGCAGGTTGAGCACCCAGGGGCGGGGGACGCAGGACTCCACCACCACCCGCGCCAGATCAAAATAGGCATGGCAGGCGTCGAGGATCGCCGAATCAGCGGTGGCGACCACGCCTTCGACGGCCTTGAGCAGAGGATCAGGATCATCGACCAGCTCCACGCTCCACGCCCAGCCCCGCCGCGCGGCGAGCGCCTCCATCAAGCCCCGCAGCCGCCCACTGTTGGAGACGGGGCGATCAAAGAGCCAGCGCGCTGAGCCGATCCCGAGGCGGCTCAGCGCCTCGCCGATCAGCTCAGCGGCGGGCAGCGTCTCCTCCACCTTGCGCCAGCTGCCGTGCATGCTGGCCATGTCCCGCAGCGCGCCGTCTTGGCCGTAGAGCAAGACCCCGCCGCCCATGGCCGCCTCTAGGGTGATGAGGACATTAAAGCCATCGATCCACAGCACCTCAGGGGCAGCCCAGGTCCGCCGGGCCGCCCGCGCTCGGGCCTGGGCCGTAGCGCAGGTGGCCCGCTGCACCGCCACGCGCTGACGCTCGCGCAGATCAAAGCGATCCCCCACGACCATCAGCGAGGACTTGGGCGCGTAGCCCGCGTCGAGATGCCAGCGGAGATCGGCGGCGGCGGCTTGGAGGGCGGGCAGCCAGCGCGGCCCAAAGAGATCATGATCGGCGGGGTGCGCGCCTCGGTGCTTACGCTTGTCTGGCATCTTGATCCTCTCCGTGGTGGCTTGTGGTTATGATGGCCCGTCACAGCGAAGGGGGCCACATGGTCTACAACAAAGAAGGCGCGCTGGCGGCTTGGGCCTACGACCAGTTCTACAGCTCCGACAAGATCGGCGATCACAGCTTCTTCGAGCAGCTCATCCGTGAGGCGGGTGGCCCCGCGTTGGAGATCGGCTTCGGCACAGGGCGGCTCTTGGCGCCCTATTGCCGCCTGGGCCTTGAGGTGGACGGCATCGACGCCTCGCCGGAGATGCTCGCCCGCTGCAAGGCCAAGGTGGAGGGGGCCGCCTACGCGCCCTCCCTGTGGCTCCAGCGCATGGAGATGCTGGATCTCAAGCGCCGCTACGCGCTGATCTACGCGCCCTTCCGGGCCTTCCTCCTCGTCCCTGAGCGGGGGGCGGCCTTCGAGGCCCTCTCACGCTTCCGCCGCCACCTCCAGCCTGATGGCTGGGTGGCCCTCTCCATGTTCGTGCCCTCCTACGAGCTGACGGCGCGCCAGCGCGGGCAGGTGGAGGTGCTCGCCGATCGCCCCGCTGGCGGGGGGCGGCGCCTGCTCGTCTCGGCCTCGACGCGCAACCAGCTCATCGAGCAGCTCAAGGAGGTCGTCTTTCGCTATGAGATCGTCGAGGAGGATGGCCGTGTCTCTGAGGTGGAGATCGAGCGCATCAAGCTGCGGTGGTACTTCCGCTGGGAGTTTCAGATGATGCTGGAGCGCGTGGGCTTCGGCGACGTGCGCGTGCTGGGCGATCACAGCCATGAGCCGCTGCGCGAGGGGCACCGCGATATGATCTTCCTCGCCCGCGCTTAGCCCTCGCCCGCGCCCGCGTCGAGCAGGCTGCGGATCTTGCGCAGGAGCAGATCAGGCTCAAAGGGCTTTTGCAGGAAGATGATCCCCTTGAGGGCGAGGAGCTGATCATCGAGGGTGTTGGCGGTGTAGCCGCTCATCAAGATCACGGGGCGCTGAGGCGCCAAGGCGCGGAAGCGCTCAAGGACCTCGCGGCCGCCGACCTTGGGCATAACCACATCAGAGAGCAGGAGCTTGACTTCACCTTGATGGGCCTCGATCAAGGCCAGGGCCTCGGCGCCGTCGCGCGCGGAGATGACCTGGTAGCCCGCCCCCTTCAGGATGCGCCGCGTCAGGCGGCGCACGCCGCTGTCATCCTCGGCCAATAAGATCAGCTCACGCCCCCCCTCCACCAGCCTCGGCAGCGGCGCGGTGGGCTTGGAGAGGGCCACGTCGCCCAGCGGCAGCCAGATATCAAAGGTGGCGCCCCGCCCCGGCGCGCTGGTCACCTGAATATGCCCCTCGTGCTGCTTGATGATGCCGTAGACCGTCGAGAGCCCCAGCCCTGTCCCCTTGCCCGCCTCCTTGGTGGTGAAGAAGGGATCAAAGATCTGCGCGCGGACCGCCAAGTCCATCCCGCAGCCTGTGTCTTGAACCGTCAGTTGGGCATATTCACCGGCGGGGCAGCCATCCAGCGCCTCAGCGGTCAGGGCGCGCCGCGCCGTCTTCAGCCGCAGGACGCCGCCCTCAGGCATGGCATCGCGGGCGTTGACGCAGAGGTTGATGATCACCTGCTCCAACTGGCCCGGATCGGCCTGCATCAACAGCCCTTGAGGGCACAGATCGATGTCGAGTTCGATGTCCTCGCCCAATAACCGCCGCAGCATCTTCACCAGATCAAAGATAAGGGCGTTGAGCTCAAGGCCCCGCTTGGCGAGCACCTGGCGACGGCTGAAGGCCAGGAGCTGCCGGGTCAGGGCGCTGGCGCGCTCGACCCCTTTATGGATCTGCGTCGCCACCTCCCAGACCTCATCGCCCTCCTCAAACTCCAGCATCAGCAGGTCGGTGTAGCCGTGCATGACCTGGAGGATGTTATTGAAGTCATGAGCAACGCCGCCCGCCAGCTGGCCGATGGCCTCCATGCGCTGCGCTTGGCGCAGCTGCGCCTGGAGGTGGGCCTGCGCCTCTGCTTGGCGCAGCTGCTCCAAGCGGCCAAAGAGCAGGGGGCCGACCTGCGCCGCCACGCTCTCCAAGAGCGCCTCATCCTCGGGCGTGTACCCCTCCGGGTGACCGCAGACCGTCAAGAGGCCGATGACCTCGCCCTGATGACGCAGCGGCGCCGCCATCACCCAGCGCGGGGCCTGGGGCTCATCGAGGCGCCAAGAGGCGGCGCGCTGCCCCGCCTTGATCGTGATCCAAGGATCGGAGGGCTCGACCTGCTCGTTTAAGCCGCAGCCATACGTGGCCTCGCGCAGCCGCTTGACGCGCCAGCGCCCTGCGGCGTTGTGATAGCCGATGCAGCCCGCCTCGCTGGTGAACGCCTCGCATAAGAGCCGCAGCAGATCTTCATAGGTGTCCTCTTGGCGGCTCATGAGGAAGACTTGGGAGACGCGGTGGTTGAGGGTGATTTGGCGTTGGCTGCGTCGCAGCGCCGCCTCCGCCGCGCGCCGCGCGCTGATGTCGCGGATGATGGCGACGACGCCATCGAAGCGCTCGCCGCGCCAGCGCGCGTTGAGGGTCATCTCCACGGGCTTGACCGCGCCATCCGCCGCCAAGATCTCGGCCTCGAAGCGCTCAATCGGCGCGCGCGCTTGGATCTGGGCGGCGAGCGCCTTGAACCGCGCCCGCTCGCTGCGGGGGCGCAGCCGGGTCATCGAGGCCCCTCGGATCTCCTCGGCGTGGTAGCCCAGCAGGCGCTCCGCGGCGGGGTTGAACAGCTCGATGCGCCCCATCTCATCGCTGGCGATCACCGCGTCATTGGTGATCTCCAAAATGACGCTGTGTTGCGCCTCCAAGGCGCGGTGCCCGGCCTCGCGCTGGAGCCGCCACAGGGCCGCAGCCAGATCGTCGGCCAGCTCGCCGAAGAGCGTGCGCTCCTCCTCGACCTCCGCGAACGGGCGGGAGAGCGTGACGCCGATGACACCCAAGACCCGCCCAAAGGCCTCCAGGCGGCAGGTGAAGACCCCATGCTCGCGCCCCTGGGCGTTGAACATACAGACGGGGCATCGGCCCTGCTCGGCGTGCTCCACATGGACGCCCGCCCGCTCGATGGCCTCCGTGGCGCAGAGCGGCCAACCCGCGCGCGCTGAATGTGGATCAAGCGCGCCTTGTGGCCCCTCAAAGGCGATAAAGCGTGGGCTGGCCTCACGCTCGCCCAGCATCACCCAGGCGCTGTGATAGATCGGCGAGCGCGCCAAGCGCTGACAGGAGATCTCGGCCAGGCGGTGGGCGTCGTGCTCTTGGGCGATGAGCTTGCTGATGTCGCGCAGGACGCGCAGGACCTCGGAGAGGTGACGCGCCTTGGCGTCACGCGCGCGCAGGGCCTCGGTGCGCCGCATCACCTGCGCCTCAAGGTTGGCGTTGAGCGCATCGAGGGCCTCGCGCCGACGCTCCAGCTGCGCGGTGTGGACGGAGATAAAGCGATACAGCCGGCGGAGCAGCCACAGGGTGCCCAGCGTGACGAAGATCAGCGCCAGGGCGGCGATATAGGTGTAGAGCAGGAGGTGATCGCGCAGCGTGGCCTTGACGCGCCGCGCCCCCTCATCCAGAGAGCGCTTGAGGGCCTCAAGATCCGCCTCGGCGACGATGAGCCAGCCCAGCGGCTCATACACCTCCGCGTAGAGGAGGTGCTCTATGCCCTCGTGTTCAATACGCAAAACGCCGCCGCCCTCATCGGACACCTCAACGGCCAGCGGCGGCGCCTCGCTGCGCCCAGAGGTCACCGACAGGCGTGGGCGACCATCCTCGCCGAAGATCAACGGCGCGAGGCGCAGCCTGGGCTGGCCGACCTCATCGCGCCCCTCCAGATGCGCCGAGATCCGCGCCTTAAACGCCTCAAACGCCTCCGCAGAGAGGCTCTGATTGCCCTCTAGCTGCTTGAGATCGAAGTCGATCTCTTCGCAGGTGTCATGGACGAGCGCCTCGATCTGCGCCGTCTGCGCCGCCAGCGCCCGCGCCCTCATCAGCGCCACGTGATCCGTGAAGAAGCGCTCGAAGGTCACGACGTGGACGAAGATCGCGGCGAGGATGAAGAGGCTGAAGAGGCCAACGAGGAAGAAGAAGTAGGGCCGCGCGAAGGCGCGCGTCAGTGGGCGACTGCTGGCGTTGAGGGGGGAGGTCATCGGGATCCTGTCATGCTGGATCCTGTTCTTTGGAGTGTACTCGCCATAGAGCCTACTGGTTTTGGCGGAATGTCAAGGTTTGGCGAGCAGCCAAGGGGTGAATCGCCCTTCAGCAGCCATCCGCCCAGCGCGCCACGCTGTCGATGACCGGGGGGGCGATCCCATCGGGGCCGCAGCGGACCGTCAGCGCGCGGTTGTCCTGCTCGCCGCAGTCGCCGGCCTTCTCCACCGTCTCCCAGCCGCCCCGAGTGTACTTATAGTTCGTCGGGCCCAGCGGCAGGCTCAGGGTGGATCGGGCCTCTTGGCCGCTCAAGGCGAGGCGCTCGGTGTTGGGCTCCCAGCTCGTCATATCCCCGGCCACATAGATGGCGTCGGTGCCCTCGGGGACCTGGACGATGAACTCAACCTGGCATGACGTCGGCGGGGGCGTGGCGTCCTCCTCGATCGGCGCGGCGTCCTCCTCGACCGGCGCGGCGTCGCTGAGGGCCAGATCGCCGCCCATGTCGGCGACGAGGGGCATATCTTGAGGTGGCAGCGCCGCGTCTACGGGGGGCCAGGCGCCCAGATCAAAGCGCGCGGCGTCCAGCGTGACGTTGCCCCCGATGTCTGGCGCGCCCGCCTCGGGGTCCTTCTCATACTTCGATGGATCAAGGCAGCCCAGCAACGCGAGGCTTATCCAGAGTAAGATCAATCCTCTCCACATCACCATGACACCTGCGCTTGGAGCTTAAAGACCGTCTCATCGGGCTGAGCGCTGTCGCCGACCTCGCCCTGAAGATCCTTGACCATCTCCAGCTCGTCGATGTTGTCGCCATAGCTATAGAAGGACCAAGAGGCGAAGACCTCAAAGCCCTCCTCCAGCTGCACGCCCAGCCGAGGCGTATGCACTCTAAAGCTGAGCGACTCATGATCCGCGTCGAGGATGACGCGGTCAAAGCGATAAGACAGATAAGGCTGAGCCCCTTTGAGCATCGCCAAGCGATACTTCAAGCCCGTGCCCCACTTCATATAGACGCGATCATGGCGATTGGTGTTGGGATTATCCGTGGCGCCCTCGCCGATGGATTGAATCACCAAGCCAAAGAAGTCCACGTCGATGCGCTTGAGGGCGCGGACGGTGCTCAGCGTGCGGTGGGGTTGCCAATTCAAACGCCAATGATGCGCGACCAGCTCACCGGTGCCTTCTCCGCCCAAGAAATTGTTAGTCAGTTGAGTTCCACCATTGCTATGTAAAAGCTCAAAGCTATTGCCCACCATTTTCACCGTGTCTGCGGTATACATCGCCAAAGCATAATAAAGAGTACCGAAGCGATGAATCCCAAACCACAAATCGCCACCATAAAGATTTAATGAGCCCTTAGCATCCTTAAGTGTACCGAAGGCGTAGTCACCATCCTCAGTATGGCTCTCTAGCCAATAAAACCCCAATCGAGGGCAAAACTCACCAAAGCAGCGTGGCGGCTTAATCGCCAAGCGCGCCCAAGTCAAAGGCGCAAATCCGCGCTCGCTGACCTTCTGATGAGCGCCATGTCCAGCGGCGACCTCAGCGATATCAAAGAGTTTAAGCTCCAATGATGCCCCGCCGGTGTGCGTGCGCCCGAAGAGATAGGTGTCATAGGGCTCGACGTAGCCCATGCGCTCCCAGAACATCCCCACCTTCAAGCGCAGCGCAAAATCCTCGTTGAGCTTGGCGATGTGCTCGACAAAACCCGTGGCCATCCCCCACTGCTCCTCCACCGTCACCTTGGACCAGTCGGAGAACTCCGAGGCAAAGAGGCCAGCGACAAAGCGGGTGCCGCCGCGCTGGGCGCTCAGGGCCAACTCTGCCCAGGAGGACTCATTGACGCGGGTATAGGCAAAGCCCGACTTGTAATAGTCATCATCGACGAGGTTGGGGGCGCGCTCACCAAAGGGGCCGCCCTCCCAGAGCACGGCCATGCGCGCGTAGCCATGCCAGCCAAAGGTCCACTCACTGGGCTTATGCCGCCCCTCGGCGAAGTTGTAGCCCAGCTCCAGCGGCGCGAGGCCATCGTCGGCGGGCGGGGGGGCCTCTTGGGCCACGGCGGCGCGCGCGCACAGCCCGATGAGGATCATAGAGAGCAGATCAACGCGCATCAGGGCGCCTCCGTGTCACGAGGGCCAAGAGGGGGAGCAGGGCCAAGAGGCTGGCGGGGCCGCCGCGCTGGGTGAGGCTGCACAGGGACGCCTCGCCGTCCTCCCATTTGGCGGGATCACTTTCACCCTCACCCGATGTATTGCCTGAGCCGCCAATCAGCCCTGTCCCGCCAATCAGCCCTGACCCGCCGCTGCCGCCGACGGGTGCGCCACCACCACCGCCTGCGGGTGAGCCACCGCCGCCGCCT
>JAHJCH010000039.1 GCA_018813065.1 Myxococcota bacterium | reverse complement strand
TCCCCATTTGATGAGTTTTCTCGACGAGCCGAAGATAAACCTCCCCCCTCCCCGCCTCAAGCGAAATTTTTCGACCATGTAGCCGCGCCGACGGTGGAGGTGTCACCCGACGGTGGAGGTGTCACCCCGGTGGAAGTGTCACCCCCGGGTGGAAGTGTCACCCACATGTTCCGTGGCCCGGTGGCCGTGGCGGGTCATGCCGTAACCCAACGGACGGCTCCAAGCGCGGCTGCGTCGCCGCTGAACAGGGCACGCGCGCCCCAGAGCGCCGCGTGCTAGAGTGCCCCCCCAACGAGAGGAGGCCGTGTGCTCACCCGCTTCAAGGTCCAAGGCTTTAAGAACCTCAGAGACGTCGATGTGCGCTTCGGTCCGCTGACCTGCCTGGCAGGCGTGGGAGGCGCTGGTAAGTCCAACCTCTTCGATGCCATCGAGCTGCTCAGCCGCCTCGTGGATATGCCCTTCACCGAGGCCGCTATGGGCGTGCGCGGGGGCCAGGGCATCTGTGGCCTCTTCAGCGATCGCCTCGGTGAGTCTATGTGCTTGTATGTGGAGGTGCTTATCCCCCCCGAGGGCCGCGACGCTTTTGGGCAGCGCGCGGAGGCCAGTAATACCCACCTCGCCTATACCCTGCGCCTCGCCCGCGCACAGGATGATGAGCTGGGCGTACCCCGCGTCGCGCTCGTTGAGGAGCACCTCGCTTTTATCAAGCGCGGTGAGACCGAGGCGCAGATCGGCTTCCCCTGCGCGCCAGCGTTCCTCGATAGCGTGGCCCTCTCCTCTAGCCGCAGCACCACCTTTATTCACACTGAGCAGACCGCCACCGGCCCCGTCGTCTGGCTTCAATCCGATATGAACCGCGCCGGTCGCAGCAGCGGCATCCGCCCCGTAGGCTTCGAGGCCGATCAGCTGCCCCGTACGGTGCTCTCCAGCGCCAGCAATGCCAACGCTTATCGCACCTGCGTGCTCTTGCGTGAGGAGCTGCGCGGCTGGCGACGTCTGCGCCTCGATCCCGATACCCTGCGCCGACCCTCAGAGCTGCGCAGCCCCAATCGCCTCGGCGCCAGCGGCGCCCATCTCGCCGCCACCCTCCACCACCTCGCCGCACGCCAGCCCGCCACCTTGCCGCGCGTCGTTGAGCACCTCAACGCCCTCATCGGCGGCGTCGAGGGCTTGGAGATCGAGCGCGATACCGCGCGGGGCCTCTTTTCGCTGCATCTCACCGAGGTCGGCGGGTTGACCCTCGATGCCGATGCCCTCTCTGATGGCTTGTTGCGCGCTTTGGCGCTGGCCGCCTTGGAGGTCGATCCGCGCGGCGGCGGGCTGATCTGCCTGGAGGAGATCGAGGACGGCGCCCACCCCGAGCGCGTCGCCGCCTTGATGAGCTTGCTCTATCGCATCGCCGTTGATCCTGAGCGCGCCGTCGGCGCCGATAATCCCCTGCGCCAGATCCTCATCAGCACCCACTCGCCCATCGTCATCGCCCAGACGGCGGGCGCCGATCTCCTCTTCGTCGATCAGCCCCCCACGGCGACACGCCCCACCGCGCGCCTGCGCCATACACGCGGCGGCTGGCGCGGGGTGGAGGGCGGTGAGGTCACGCCCGCTCAGATCGCCCGTTACCTCGTGGCGGGCTTTAGCGAGGTCGTCGAGGGCCGCGTCTTCGCCGATCTGGGGGGGCAGCTGCGCCTGACCTTCAACGACAGCCCCCATGAGGCGGGATGATCCGCACCGCTCTGTATCAGTTCCTCAAGGATTATCTGAATCAACAAAACGTGATTCAGCTGCTCCTGCCTCATTACGACTTCTATGAGGTCGCCGCCGCCCGCGCCCGCTTTGTCGAGCTGTATGGTCCCGAGGCGCTGCGTAAGCTCAATGGCTTCGATCTCTTTTATCGCCTCTCCCATGATGAGAATGAGGAGGGCTATGCCGAGCCCGAGATCCCAATGGATCTTTGGCTCAAGCGCGACACCCTCTTTGGTGAGATCCCCGATAACCTCAACGCTTTTGGTCATTACCGGGGCAAGGGTCAGCGGGTGTGGCGCTTTAAGTCAGAGAAGCGCGGCTGGATGAAGCGCGAGGAGGAGCAGATCGATGATCAGATCCTGACGGAGCTGGAGGCGCGCGCAGGGGAGATGTACAGCGCCGCCGAGGTCGTCGCCACGCTCCTGCAAGGGGATCTGCGCGACGCCCACCCCGATGAGGTGCAGGCGTGGATGAGCAAGGCCGCCCCCTCTTGGGTGCAGTCGGCTTGGCTTCATAAGTACCTGCACCTGCTCTATCCCGAGCTGATCAGCCCCTTCGCCACCCCCGCCCAGGCGCGGGCCATCCTGGCTTTCTTCGGCATCGAGCAGCGCGAGGGGGATCTCTATGCCCTGGATATGAAGCTGCACGCCATCTGGCGTAACTTTTTTGATCATGAGCGGCGCCGCGAGGTCACGTTTGAGCTTTTTAACCGGATTCTCAAGGGCGCCAGTCGCTTTGAGCGGTTTGAGCCCGGCGGCGGCAAGGGCAACCGCTGGCAGCGGCTTCACGCGCTGCCCCGCGCGCGGCGCGCCACCGTCAGCAGTGAGCTTGATCCGCTGACGCAGCAGGTCTTTGAGATGCTCGCCCGCAAAAAGCAGGTGATCTTGTATGGGCCGCCAGGGACGGGTAAGAGCTATCACGCCTCGCGCGTGGCGCTGAGCTGGATCGCTCAGCGCAATTACTACCGCCCCCCAGAGCAGCTGACGCAGGCGACGCGGGCCGAGATCTACGGCAGCCACGGCGGCGTGCCCCAGATCGCCACCTGCACCTTCCACCCGATGTACGCCTATGAGGATTTCATCGAGGGTTATCGCCCCCAAGGCGCGGGGTTCACGCTGCGGGCGGGGATCTTCAAGGCCATGGCCACCACCGCGCGGCGTCACCCCGATCGCAGCTATGCGCTGATCATTGATGAGATTAACCGGGGCAATATCCCCAAGATCTTCGGCGAGCTGATCACGCTCATCGAGGCCTCTAAGCGCGACGCGCTCAGCGTGCGGTTGCCGCTGTCACAGGAGATCTTCACCGTGCCCTCCAACCTGGTGATCTTGGGCACGATGAACACCGCCGATCGCTCCATCTCGCTGCTCGACTCCGCGCTGCGGCGGCGCTTCGCCTTTAAGGAGTTGCTGCCGCAGCCAAGGCTCCTCAAGGGGGGGCAGATCGGCGCGCTGCCGCTGAGCACTTGGCTGTGCGCGCTCAATCGGCGGATCATCGAGGTCTTGGGGCGGGATGGGCGCAATCTCCAGATCGGTCACGCCTATTTTATGCCCCAGGAGCGCCCGCTGACTGAGCTGCGCGAGATCGCTGCGGTGATCCGTGATGATATCTGGCCGCTGCTGCAAGAGTATTGCTATGAGGACCCTCAGCAGCTGTCGGAGATCTTGGGGGGCGAGGCGGGGATCTATGACGCGCGGCGGATGGATCTGCGCGATGAGCTGTTTGAGCTGGGTCAAAAGCAGGCGCTCACCGAGGCGCTGTGCGCGGTGGTCAGCGACGATCTCAAGCGGCGCTGCGAGGCCCCCTGAGCGCGCCGCCCACCCTGCGGATCCGCGAGTGGTCCACAATCACGCCCAGTGAGCCTGGCGGCGCCGCGCTGCGAGGGCTGCGGCTCAGCGTCGAGGATCGGGCGCTCTTGGCCAGCCTGGGGATCGGCGAGGGCGGGCGGCCCAGGCTGAAGATCATGGAGCTGCGCGAGGGGCTGGCGATCACCACCACCGCTTACATCGGCGCGGTGCAGCTCTCCTGTCTGCGGCTGATCATCGAGCCCAAGATGACGCTCAAGCGGCTGATGAGCATGGTCGCCTACGGCTTTGAGATCGACGAGCTGGCCCTCAGCGGCGAGGCGGATTATGCCCCGGCAACACAGGGGCTGCTCGATCTCTTGGGTTTGGCGCTGCTCAACGCGTCGCTGCGGCTGACCCGGCGTGGGCTGCGGCCCGCTTATCGGGCGGCGCGCGCCGATCTGAGCACGCCAAGGGGGCGCGTGGACCTCGCCTATGAGGCCACACACCCGCCAAGGGGGCGCCTGCGCTGCGACTTCGAGGACTTTACGCTCGATCACCCCCTTAATCAGATCCTGGCCTCGGGGCTCGTGGAGGCGGCGTCGGTGATGCTGGATCGAGGGCTGCGCTTTGAGCTGCGGCGGCTCGTCGATCGCGCCTTTGGGGGCGTCTCGCGGCCGCCGCTGACCGCCTCGGGGCTGCGGCGCGTCGCTCAGCAGCTCAACCGCCAGCAGCGGGACTACCGCCTCCCGCTCCAGCTCATCCGTCTCATCCACGAGGGGCGCCACCTGGGCGATGATGGCATGGGCGGCGCTTTGCCGCTGTGGAGCTTTATGCTCAACATGAACCGGCTCTTTGAGCGCTTCTTAGAGCGCCACCTGCGCCGCGCCGCGCCCCCAGGCGTGCGCGTCGAAGCCCAAGCCACCGCCCCCGACCGTTTTCGCTACGAGGAGAACCCCAAGCTGCGCCCCGCGCCGCAGATCCGCCCGGATTTCGTGCTCTGGCAAGGCGATGAGGTCTACGCCGTGGCCGATGCCAAGTACAAGCGCTACGATCAGCAGCCCCCAAGCACGGCGGATCTCTATCAGCTGACGATCTATGGCTTGGCTTATGGGCTGCGCGCGCCCAAGGCGGTGCTCCTGCTCTATCCGCTGCCCGAGGGGCAGGCCGAAGCCCGCGAGGCGCTGCGCTTCGAGGCGCCAGGCTTAGAGGGCGCCGCGCGCGTGCGGCTGGTGGGGGTGCCGGTGGATCAGATCCTCGATGGGGCGACGGGCTGGTGGTTTAATTAAGGCGAGATTGAGGCGAGATCAAGGAGCGTGGCGGGGCGGATCACTTCAGGTTTTTAAAGAGATCCTCCAGCTTAGAGCGGGCGGCGTCCGCCTCCTGGCCCGCGTCCTCGCCGGTGTGCTTGAACTCAAAGGCGGCGCAGAAGTTGGCCTTCTCGCGATCGCGGATGTAGTAGCTGATGTTCTCGCGGCACTCATTGTGGTGGCCTGGGTCCCAGAACCGACAGTTCTTACACACGCGGAGATCCGCGCCGCAGGCGTCACAGTCATCCTGGCGGGAGATCTTGATGGTGGCGTCCACCTCTTGCCCGCACTTCCAGCAGATATAGCGCTTCTCTTGGTAGTCGTAGATCACGAGCGTGCTCCTTGAAGTTGAGCCCCCCATTTACCAAACCCGTGGCCGGAAAACACGCGCTCAGTCCGAAAAGAGCCGCTGCTTGAGGGAGCGCTGCTCACAGGGCGAGGGCGGGGCGTCGCCAGGGCGGGGGGTGATCAGCGGGGTGAGGGCCTGACGGGCCTCGGCCACGGCGCGGCGCCAGGCGGGGCGCTGAAAGTAGGCGTCGAGGCGCTCATCGAGGGCGAAGACCTGGGGCTTGGGCGCCCAGCGGATCACCTCACCGTCAGCGGCGTTGATGATGCGCCCCTCCTCCATCGCCCAGGCCACCTCACACAAGGAGTGCTGGTTGAGCAGGCGCTGCAAGGCCAAGAAGCGCCCCTCGAAGAGGGGATCGATGAAGCGCGTGTCTCGGCGATAGAGGTAGGCGTTATGAAAGCGCTCGGGGATCTCCAGGAGGCCATGGAGCTTGAGGCGGCGGGCGGCGAGGTAGAGCAGCACAAAGGCCTCATCGGCGACGCCGGAGCCGGGGTGTGTCTGCCCAGGCAAGCGCGGACGATCGGGGCTGAAGTCACGGCGGGGATCGGCGAGCGCCAGCCACTCGATGATCAGCAGCTCGGGGGTGAAGCTGCGCTGAAACTCGGCGAACTCAGCGGCGTCGCAGCCTCGGGCTCTGCGCAGGCGGCACTCAAAGAGGAGCAGCTCATCGCCGAAGACCCGCAGGGTGTGGTGAAAGTCTTGGAGGTCCATCTCCACCCGCAGCGCGGCGTAGCCACGCCGCCGCAGCGTGTCGAAGAGGCCATAAGCCTCAAAGCCGCGCGTAAGGCCCTCTTCGCTGTAGAAGCCCAGGAAGCGCGCCTCTGGCTCGTGGTTGAGCTGGGACAGCAGCGCCTCCTCCAGATCCTCTTCGCCGGTCAAGATGTCTGGATCAAGCCGCCTGGAGATGCGCTCAAAGCGCTTGAGGACTTGGTCGATGCGATCACGCTTCATCGTGGAGCCTCCTACACACCCTGGGGTTATATCCGGTCGCGCGGTCGGGTTGTAGGGGGCGGCTCACCGCCCGCCACTTGACGCCAGCGACCGGGCGGATCACCCTTGCCGGCCATGAACATCGCCGTCGCTATGAGCGGCGGCGTCGACTCCACGGTCGCCGCCCTGCGCCTACAGCGCGCAGGGCACTCCATCTTCGGGCTGACGCTCAAGCTCCACGATGAGAACGACCACGCCGAGCGCGACGCCCGCCGAGCCGCCGATCTCTTGAACATCCCGCACCATGTCGTTGACCTGCGCGCGGCGTTTCACGATGAGATCATCCGTCCCTTCGTTCAGGCCTACCTGGAGGGGCGCACCCCCAACCCCTGCGCGCACTGCAACCGTAAGATCAAGTTTGGCCGCCTGCTCGATGAGGCCCGCCGCCTCGGCGCCGATAAGCTGGCGACAGGTCACTATGCGCGCGTTGAGCAGATCGATGGGCGCTGGGCGCTGCGCAAAGCCGCAGATCCAAGCAAGGATCAATCGTACTTTCTCTGCGGTCTGACCCAAGATCAGCTCGCCGCCAGCCTCTTCCCCCTCGGCGGCAGCCTCAAGGCGACGCTGCGCGAGGAGGCCAAGGCGGCGGGCTTGGTCAACTGGGATAAGGCCGATAGCGAGGACATCTGCTTTATCTCCACGAGCTACACCGATGTCATCGAGGCCATCGCGCCCCCCGAGGCGATCCAGCCCGGCGAGATCGTCGATGAGGCGGGGCGGGTCTTGGCGCGCCATGAGGGGCTGCATCGCTTTACGATCGGGCAGCGCAAGGGCCACGGCGTCGCCGGGCCGCAGCGCCTCTATGTCCTGGCCCTCGACGGCGCGCAGCGACGCGTGGTCATCGGCCCCCGCGCGGGCCTCAGCCGACCCTCGGTGAGCGCCAGCGATTGCAACTGGATGATCACGCCGCCACAAGACGCGCTGCGCGTGACGGCGCGCATCCGCTATCGCCATGAGGGCGCCTTGGGCGTCGCGCGGTGGCGCGGTGAGGCCGTGGAGGTGATCTTCGACACGCCCCAAGAGGCGGTCACGCCCGGACAGCTCTTGGTGCTCTATGACGGGGATCGGGTCTTGGGGGGAGGCTGGATTGACGCGCTGGGCTGAGCATGAGGCGGCGCTGACCGCCCTGATGACGCGCTTAGGCTGCCAGGACCGCGCGCGTATGCGCTTGGCCTTGACGCATAAATCCTATGCGCATGAGCAAGGGACGCCGGGGCAACATAATGAGCGGCTGGAGTTCCTCGGCGACGCGGTCTTAGACCTGGTGATCGCCGAGGCGCTGATGGCGGCGCAGCCGCTGGCCTCGGAGGGCGATCTGACCCGGCTGAGGGCGGGCATGGTCAATGAGCGCAGCTTCGGCGAGGCGGCCCGCGCCCTGGACTTGGGGCCGCTGCTGCTGCTGGGCAAGGGCGAGCGCCTCGACAAAGGCCATGACAAGGACTCCCTGCTCTCTGACGCCTTTGAGGCGGTCATCGCCGCGCTGTTCTTGGAGCACGGCCTCGACGCCGTGCGCGGCGTCATCGCGCCGCTCTTCGGTGAGCGCATCGAGGCGGCGATGATTTTTGAGCCGGATGAGGACTATAAGTCGCGCTTGCAGGCCGCCGTGCAGCGCGCCTACAGCGCGCCCCCCTTGTATGTGATCGTCGCCGAGGATGGGCCTGAGCATGGCAAGCAGTTCACCGTCGAGCTGTGGTTTGATGAGGCGCTCAAGGCCACGGGGCAAGGGCGCACAAAGAAGATCGCGGAGCGGGCGGCGGCCAAGGCCGCGCTTGAGGCCTGGCCCGAGGCTGAGGTGTCGGCCTCGCCCTCGGCTGATGATTGAAATTTAGTCGTTGAATTAAGCACTTAAACCATGTCTTCGCCCACCATGAGAGGGGGCCTGTGTGCCTCAAGACGCCAGCCGCTACGCGCCCGACTTTGACTACGATCACCGCTTCCACGCTGGCAATGTCGGCGATGTGCTCAAGCACTGCGCGCTGCTGCGCTGGCTGGAGGCGCTCCAGGCCCAAGGCCCCGTCTGGCTGCTCGACACCCACGCGGGCGCGGGGATGTACACGCTGCCGCCTCAAGGCGAGTGGCAGCAGGGCATCGGCGCTTTGGCGGGGCGCGATGACGCCCCCCCCGTGGCACAGCGCTATCTCGACGCCGTGCGCCACACCACCCAGGGCAAGGCGCGGCGCTACCCCGGCTCACCCGCCCTCGCCCGCGCCCAGCTGCGCCCACAAGACCGCCTCCGCCTCGTGGAGCTGATCGAGGGCCCTTGTCAGCGCTTGGAGGCCCACTACGCCCAAGACGCCCAGGTGGAGGTGATCGGCGGCGATGGCTTTGAGATCCTCCGCGCCGCCGCGCAGACCCCCCACCTCGCCGCGCTGATCGACCCGCCGTACACCGCCAAGGCCGAGTGGCCGACGCTGGCGACGACGCTGATCGACGCCCTGCGCCTCAACCCCACGCTGCCCGTGATGGCTTGGTATCCGATTAAGAGCTTGATGCGCCCTCAGACCCTCGTCGCGAGCCTGCGCGCGGCGGGTGTTCATGGGGCTTGTGTGGAGCTGCTGACGACGCCGCTGCGGATCAAGCGCAAGACGCTCAAGGGCAGCGGCTTGCTCTTGCTCAACCCGCCTCAGGGGGTCTTGGCGGCGCTGTCTGGCGCGCTGCCCTGGCTGGGCGCGGCGCTCTCGGATGAGTGGCGCGGGGACGTCTACGGCTTCTGAGCGAGGGCGTAGGTGTCCTCGGCGATCAGGCGCTCTTCATTGGTGGGCAGCACCAGCACGCGCGTGGTGGCCTCGGCGGCGCTGATGTCCACGACGCCGCGCGTGTTGTTCTTGGCCTCATCGAGCTTAATCCCCAGGATCTCCAGCCCCGCGCAGGCGTGGGCGCGCACCCAAGGGCTGTTCTCGCCGATGCCCGCGGTGAAGATCACGGCGTCCACCCGGCCCAGGGCCGCGCTGTAGGCGCCGATGTACTTCTTGAGCCGATACGCGAAGACCTCCAAGGCCAAGAGGGCGTCCTCATCGCCCGCCTCGGCGCGCTCCTCTAAGACACGGCAGTCATTGCTCTGACCAGAGAGGCCCAAGAGCCCGCTCTGCTTATTGAGCAGCTTGTCCACGGCGTCGAGGCTCAGCCCCTTGGCCCGCGCGATGTGGAAGATCAACGCCGGATCGAGATCCCCGCTGCGGGTGCCCATGACCAGGCCCTCAAGGGGGGTCAGGCCCATGCTGGTGTCGATGGAGCGCCCCCCGGCGATGGCGGCGACGCTGGCGCCGTTGCCGAGGTGACAGGTGATGAGGTTGAGCGCCTCGACGGGCCGCCCCAGGGCCTCGGCCGCCGCCGCCGTGACGAAGCGATGGGAGGTGCCGTGGAAGCCATAGCGGCGCACGCGATCCTCACGATAGAGCGCCTTGGGGATGGCGTAGAGGTAGGCGTGGGGGGGCATGGTCTGGTGAAAGGCGGTGTCAAAGACGCCCACCTGCGTTGCGCAGGGCAGCGTGCGCTGCGCCACCTCAATCCCCAAGATATTAGCGGGGTTATGCAGCGGCGCGAGGGGCACGTTGGCCCGCAGCGCGTCGAGGACCGCCTCATCGATGACCACCGTGCCCGTAAAGTCCTCGCCGCCGTGAACGACGCGGTGGCCCACGGCCTCGATCTCATCGAGATCGGCGAGGGGGGCGCCCTCACCTTGGGTCAGCGCGCTGAGCGCCTCGCGCAGCCCCACCCCGTGATCGGCGATGGGCAGGGTCTTTTGCTGCTTGATCCCGCCCACGGTCTGGCTGATGTAGCCCTCGGGCTCACCGATGCGCTCGATGAGGCCCTTGGCCAGCAGCTCAGCGGCGGGCATCTCCAGGAGCTGGTACTTGATCGAGGAGCTGCCGCAGTTGAGGACGAGGACCTTCACTTCTCGCCCTCCGCCTGGGCCTGGATCGCCGTGACGATGACCGTGTTGACGATGTCGGTGATGGTGGCGCCTCGGCTGAGGTCATTGACCGGCTTGCGCAGCCCTTGGAGCACGGGGCCGATGGCGATGGCGCCGGCGGAGCGCTGCACCGCCTTGTAGGTGTTGTTGCCCGTGTTGAGGTCGGGGAAGATCAGCACGTTGGCCTGCCCCGCCACGGGGCTATCGGGCAGCTTGGTGCGGGCCACGGAGGGCACCGTCGCCGCGTCATACTGGATGGGGCCTTCCAGCAGCAGGCTGGGGTTGCGCGCGCGCAGCAGCTCGGTGGCCTCGCGGACGAGATCCACGTCCGTGCCCTTGCCCGAGACGCCCGTGGAGTAGGAGAGCATGGCCACGCGAGGCTCCATGCCAAAGGCGCGCGCCGTCGCCGCGCTGGCGTCGGCGATCTCCGCCAGCTGCTCGGCGTTGGGGTTGGGGTTGACCGCGCAGTCGCCGTAGACGAGCACCTTATCGGGCAAGCACATAAAGAAGACGCTGGAGACGACCTTGAAGCCAGGCTTGGTCTTGACGAACTCGAAGGCGGGCCGCAGCGTCGCCTGCGTGGTGGTCGTGGAGCCTGAGACCATGCCGTCGGCGTCGCCGACCTGCACCATCATGGTGGCGAAGTAGGTGCGATCACGCATCAAATCGCGGGCGACGTCCTCGGGCAGCCCCTTGTGCTTGCGCAGCTCCAGCAAGGTGGCGACGTAGTGCTCAAAGCGGGCGTCATGGTGCGGATCGGCGAAGGCGACGCCCTCATCAAACTCCAAGCCCAGGCTGCGGCCACGGGCGCGGATCTTCTCCTCATCGCCCAAGAGCACCACGTTGACCGCGTCGAGGCGGCGCAGCTCGGCGGTGGCGTAGAGGATGCGCTCCACGTCCGACTCGGGCAGCACGATCGTCTTCTTCTCGCTCGACGCCCGCTCGCGCAGCATCCGCATAAAGCGGCGGGGGGTGACCACCGGGTGGGCGGGGGCCAGCTTGGTGTTGACCAGCTTGGCGATGTCCAGGTACTCGCCCGTCGCCGCGCGGATCGCCAGCGCCTTATCCTCTTGATGGGCGGCGAAGACGGGCTCGATGCTGTCAACGGTGATGGCGGTCCGATAGGTCGGCGCCTCCACCCGCAGGATGGGCATCTTCCCCTTGGTCAAGGCTTGGACGAGCTGCATCACCTTGCGGCGGGGCTCAAAGCCGCCGGTCAAGATGATCCCGCAGGGCGTGGGCACGTTGGGGCTGGCGTGGCTGGCGCCCGCGGCGAGCAGGATCTCTTCACGATCCCCGGCGGCGATGATCAGCGCCTTCTCGGTGAAGTGATACAGCGCGTTCTCTAGGCCCATGGAGGCGACCATGACGTCACCGACGAGATCATTGAGGTGCGCCTCACCCGCCAAGACCTCCGCCTTGAGGGCGCGGACCAGATCGGCGATGCGCGGACGCGAGAGGATCGGCAGGCTGGGCAGCACGCCATAGAGCTTGATGTCATGGGCGCGCAGCTGGCGACGCAGCAGATCGGAGATCTCCCCATGCTTGCTGGGCTCGACGCGGTTGACGACCACGCCGAAGATCTCCGCGCCGCGCTCTTGGAACTGGTTGGAGACCATCAAGATATGGTTCACCAGCTCTTCGACGGTGCGATCTTTACCGTTGGCGACGAGCAGGAGGGTGGCGTCGATGTTTTTTGCGATATCAATGTTGATATCGGAGTCCAGCGAGGGGAACGCCTTGAGGCTGTCAACCCCCTCACAGATGAGGATGTCTTTATCCTCCATCAAGCGACCATGCGCCTCAAGGATGCGATCCATCATGGCGTCATAGCGCCCCTCTTGGATCGCCGCCGTGGCTTCATCGCAGCCCAAGGCCACCATGTTCTCTGGATCAGTGCAGAGCTTGAGGTTGTGATGAAGGAACAGCGCGTCAGCGTCCGGCGCGCCGTTTGAGGAGAGGCTGACGGGCTTGAAGTAGCAGACCCGCGCGCCATGGCGCCCAAAATGATCCACGAGCCCCAAGGAGACGACGCTCTTGCCTGTCCCCGACTCCGTGGCGACCACCATCAAAGATTGACCCATGCTGTCCTCCTCGTCGGCTCTCGCGACGCGCAGAGTTGGGGGCCTTCTTACGAGCAATCAAGTGTTTGGTCAATGCTTAATGGAGAAAGGATGCGCGATAAGATTTAGAAGAAGCGCAGGTAGACCAGGCCCGCTGCGCCAGCGAGGCCAAAGAGGAGGGTGGCGATAAAGCGCAGGGCGGTGGGCGCGGGCAATAAGCCCAGGAGGGTGGTGAGGGCGCCGCCGCCGACGAGGGCGGCCAGGGCGTGTCGATCCACCCCGGCGTAGGCGTCGGTGATCTGCCACAGCCAGCGATGATTGAGGGGGTAGGCGGCCAAGCCGAGGAGCCCCAGGCCAAAGAGGAGGGCGAAGCCACGGCTCAGGCTGGCGTTGGTCCTCGCCTCCAGCTCGTCGATCTCGCCCAGATCCCCATCCTCGCCCAGATCCCCATCGATCTCGCTGAGATCCTTATCAAAGTGGCTGCGGCGCGGCGCGACCTCATCCTCGCGCGTGGGGGGGCGCGGCTTGGCCCGCGCGGCGGAGGGGCGCGCCTCGGCGGTGGGCTGCTCGCTCAAGTCTTCACGCCAAGCCGCCTTCACGTCGGGGGCGCGCGCCGTGGCGGGCTGAGGCTCATCGAAGCCGGGGGCCGTGGGCGCCAAGCCCAAGGAGAGCGCCTCACCGCCGCTGGGGCGCGCTTGAGGCGTCTTGATCAAGGGCAGCTCGCTGGCCCGAGGGCCGAGGCCCGTGTAGCCGCCGCTGTGAACCTCAGGGTGGGCGAGGTTGAGCCGCGCGGCCTCATCGGCGGTGAGGCCCACGGCGGCGGTGGGGGCCAGGGGATCGACGGGCGCCTCATCCTCATCGACGAGCGCTTGATCAACGGCGGGGGCCAACGGCTGGAGGCGGGGCATCCCCATGACCGTCTTGCCCTCGGGCTCAGGCGCGGGCTCAGGCGCAGGCTCAGGCGCGGGCTCAGGCGCAGGCGCGGGCGCGGCGACAAAGCAGGGCATCCCGAAGGTGGTCCTCTCGGGCTCGGGGACGCTGGGATCATCGCGCGTGAGCTTGGGCATCCCCAGCACGGTATGCGCGGCGGGCGGCGGCGGGGTCGGCGCGGCGACGGGCTTAAAGGCGGGCATCCCCAGCCGGGTCTTGGCGTCGATCTCCATCGCCGATCCACAGCCCGCGCAGCGCCCCGCGCCTGGCGGAGACTCAACCCCACACTGTTGGCAACGCATATTTGCTCCTCCACGCCGCTGTTCCTCGGCGTCAGCGCTCAGCAGGCGCGGGCGAGAGTCTCACATGAGGCCGCGCGAGGATCAACATCGCTCCCACTCCGCCTCAGCGTCCGCGCCGCTGGCCTACGTCCGTTGAAAACCGGAGGGGGCATCTCCTAAGATGCGCGCTGCTCTCTGGCGACCTTTGAGATCTCCCTTGCCTAAGCTTCTGTGGTGCGCGCTCGCCCTCATCTGCTCGGCCCCACCGCGCGCCGCCGCTGCGCCCCCCACGAAGGCGGCGCTCGTCGAGCGCCTCGGTGGCCTTGGGCAGCGGCTCAAGCGCGCGACGGAGGATCTAGAGCAGCACCTCGCCGCCGAGGATGAGCGCGCGCTCAAGGCGCTCAATGAAGCGCAGGTGTCCTTCTTCGAGGAGGACTACGCCGACGCGGCGGCGCGGCTGATGGCGCTGACGGCGCAGCCTGGCTTTGAGCGCAGCCGAGCCTTTAATGAGGCGCATAGCGCGCTGGGCGTCTCGCTGTGGCGCTTGGGCCTACACCGCCTCGCCGCCGTTCACCTCCGCCGCGCCTTGGAGTCACCCACGCCCCTGCTGGCCCCCTACCGCCGCGCGTTGATCCACTATCTGCGCTTCACCGCTTGGGCTGAGCCCATCGAGCACGCCCGCCGCTTCTGGCTGAGCTACCTTGATCTGCGCGTCTCGCGGGTGGACGCCCCCGAGGACGAGGAGGCCCGCTACCTCTACGCCAAGGCCCTCTACGCCCGAGGCGATCTCGATGAGGCCACCCGCCGCTTCAGCGCCATCAAGGACACCAGCCTCTTTGGCTTCGAGGCCCAGTATCTCCGCGCGGTGATCCACCTTCGCCACGGTGAGCTGCTCGACGCCCGCGCCCGCTTCGACGCGGCGGAGGCGATCTATGACGCCCAAGCGCGCGCCGCCGCGCCTCAAGTGGAGGGAGAGGCGGTGGAGGATGATGATCTCCTGGATGGGCCGCCGAGGGAGATCATCAAGCGCGCGCTCTCCGAGGAGGAGATCCTCCCCAGCGAGGCGACGCTGCGGCGTCAGCGACGCGGGATCGCCATTCACTTGGCCCAGGCCCGGCTGGCGGCGGCCATGGAGGACGAGGCGCGGGCCTGGCGCTACTACCGCAAGATCCCACGCGGCGCGCCGGACTACAGCGCGGCGCTCACCGAGGCGACGGCGATCCTCTTTCAACGCGGCGAATATGCTTGGTGCGTGCGTCAGCTTGATCAGCTGATCGCCGCGCGCGGTGATGATCTCTCCACCGCCCAGCTCTTGCTCTGGCAAGGGCAGCTCCTGGCCCAGAGCGGCGCCTATGAGCGCGCCCATGAGCACTATGAGGCGCTCCAGGCGGAGTTTAAGGCGGAGCGGGCGCGCCTCGACGCGGAGTCCAACCCCCGTGTCCTCTTCTCCCCCGCCTTGCTGGCCTGGTCGGCGCCCAACGAGGTTAACCGCCTCAGGGCGCTTGAGGCGGAGCTGATCGAGCAGGAGGAGGCGTTGATCGAGCTGGATGAGATCCTCGCCGCCTTGGAGGAGATCATCGCCGCGCGTGGGCCGCTGCCTGTCACTGAGGATCGGCGCGCGTTTATCGAGGCGCTGGGGGTTGATCTGCGTCAGCTGGAGGCCGATCTGGACGCGGCGGAGCTGGCCTGGGCCGAGGGCGCCTCGACGAGCGGCGCGCCCAGCCGCGAGGACATCGAGGCCATGCGTCAGAGCGCGCGGCGGGCTTGGGCGCGGCTGAAGGCCTATGAGGCGCGCTTAGAGGCGTTTGACGCGCGCTTCAGCGCGCTGACGAGGCAGGTGGTGGCCGAGGAGAAGCCCAAGATCGAGGCGGCGCGGGCGATCTTGGCCGAGGCGATGGGCGCCGCCCGCGCCTTGGCGGCGCTCTCAAGGCGCCGCGCGGAGGAGAACCTGGACGTCTACGCCGCCGAGGCCCTCTTTGGGCAGGTCGATCTGGCGTGGTGGCGCAAGGTGGAGGCCTCCAAGGCGCTGACGGAGGCGTTTAAGGCCCGTCAGCTCGATCAGCGCGCGGTTCAAGCGCATGAGGCCACGCCGTAGCCGCCTTGCTACTTAAACTGATGGGTGATCTTCACGTTCTGACCGCCCCTCACCTTGACCGAGCGATAAACGCGCTGGCCTGACGGCCCGATCAGCGTCACCTTGTAGGCCCCGGCCCGCACGCGGTGGCGGATGATGGGGGTGTGGCGTGGCAGCCGCGCGCCATTGAGTTCCACATGCGCCCAGGGCAAGGCGGTGATGGTCAAGTAGCCCCGCGCGGGGCTGGGCGCGGCGCTGGGGGCGGCGTCTTGAGGCGGCGGGGCGGTGTCTTGAGGCGGTGGCGCGGCGTCTTGAGCTGGCGCGGCGTCTTGAGGCGCGGCGTCTTGAGGCGGCGGGGTGTCTTGAGGGGGGGCGACTTGAGGCCTGGTGGCTTGAGGCCCGGCGTCTAAGGCCCATGTGGGGCGGGCCACGGGGGCCAAGGCGCGCGGAGATGGGGCCGAGGGCCAGGCCAAGCTGATCAGGAGGCCGCCCAGCAGCGCCACGCCGAGGCCCGCGCTGATCTGCACCCGGCGTTGTCGCCAAGCGGGGCGCGCCGAAGCGATGTCCTCCTCGAACAGCGGCTCGATCTCCTCGATGTCGATCTGCCCCAGCGTCTGGGTGATCGGCGGCGGCGGGGGTGGCAAGGGCGGCGGGGGCCGACCGACGGGGGCGGCCATGGCCTCGGCCAGCCGCGCCTCGATGGAGCGCGAGCCCGAGCCCGCCGCGCGCGGCGGCGGGGTGGGATCGACGGCGCTGGTGAAGTCATCGCCGTCCTCGCCCTCATCGACGATTGTCTGCTTGGGCGCCTGGGCGCGCAGATACGCCGCCAGCCGCCGCGCGTCAAAGCCGGGCGCGACGCGCTCAAGGGCGATGCGGAGGATGCGCGCCATCTCCTCGGCGTCGCCAAAGCGCTTCTCCACGTCCTTGCGCAGCGACTTGAGGATAATCGCGTCCACCAACTCGGGCAGATCCTCCACTATGTCTCGGGGCGGGGTGGGCTTCTTACGGAGGATCTGATCATAGATCTGAAACTCATTCTCGCCCATAAAGGGGAGCCGGCCCGTGACGGTCTTATAGAGCACCATCCCCAGGGAGAAGAGATCAGATCGCGCGTCGAGGTGCCCCGCCATGGCCTGCTCTGGGCTCATATAGCGCAGCTTCCCTTTGATGACGCCGCTCTTGGTCTTGGTGAAGTTGCTCTCGGCCTTGGCGACGCCAAAGTCGATGAGCTTCACGTCCCCGTCATAGGAGAGGAGGATGTTATGGGGGCTGACATCGCGGTGGATGACGTTGAGGGGGTGGCCTCGGCCATCGGTGAGCTGATGGGCGGCGGCCAGGCCCTCGGCGATGGCCGCGCAGATATAAAGGGCCACCTCCAAGGGCAGCCGCGCCTCGCGCCGCTTGAGCGTGCGTAAGACCCCCGCCAGATCCACGCCGTCGATGAACTCCATGGCGATGAAGTGGATGCCCTCGGCCTCATCGAAGTCGAGGACGCGGGCGACATGGGGGTGATCGATGGCCGAGGCGATGCGCGCCTCATCGCGCAGGGTGTTGATGAAGCGCTCATCGGCGGCGAAGTGGGGCAGGAGGCGCTTGAGGGCGATCAGCCCTTTGACGGGCTTGGGGCGGCGGCGCTGCGCGAGGTAGACCTCAGCCATCCCACCCGCGCCCAGCGGGCGCAGGAGCTGATAATCCCCAAAGTCTCGCTTGGTGTTGAGCGCCATGCGCGCCTCAGCGCCATAAAGGTGAGCTATTATGTCTTTGCTTCTGAGCGGATCAAGGGTTGTCAGGCGCGACAAGCGGCGTTGAGCGCCTCGGCGCGCTTACATCCCCGCGCAGAAGTAACCGGACTCAGCGTCGATAAACGCACAAGGCTGACCGATCTCTGCGCAGTCATAGCTTTGAAACACGCCCAGCTCGCACCACTCGGCGACCGCGCCGTTGCACCGCCCCAGCGCGTCCATGCCCGCGCACTCGGGATCGGGCTGACCGCCCACGCAGTCATAGCCATACTCATCATCGATGAGCGCGCAAGCGCCCCCGCTCACCGCGCAGTCATACTCGATGAGCCCCTCCTCTGGATCGCACCAGCGCAGGCGCGCGCCCTCGCACTCGCCGAAGGCGGTGACCGCGCCGCAGGGCGTGGGGGTGAAGGGCGTCTCGCTGCCCATGGCGCAGCCGTAGCCGTACTCCTCGTCGATGTACTCGCAGCCGATCATGCCCTCTTGTGTGCAGTCGAGCTGGGCGACGCGGTCGTTCATATCACACCACTCTAAGATGTCGCCGTTGCAGCGGTTATGGACGAGATCACCGC